>QHSZ01000066.1 GCA_003220595.1 Candidatus Rokuibacteriota bacterium
TCTCCGCGTGGGCGTCACGGCAGTGGACCAGCACGGGCTTCCCCACGCGGCCGGCCAGGGCGAGCTGGGCGCGGAAGCAGCGCTCCTGCGCCTCGCGCGGCGAGAGGGTGCGGAAGAAGTCGAGGCCGCATTCGCCGATCGCGACGACGCGCGGCGCCCCGGCGAGGCGCTCGATCTCCGCGAGCCCTGCTCCGTCGGCCGCGGCGGCGTCGTGGGGGTGGAAGCCGACGGCCGCCCAGACGTCGGGCTCGCGCGCGGCCAGCGCCACGGCCGCGTGCGAGGTTGGGACGTCGGTGCCGATCGTCAGCATGCGCCGCACGCCGGCCCCGCGCGCGCGCTCGAGGACGGCGTCCAGGTCCCCCGCGAACTCGGGGAAGTGCAGATGCGCGTGGGTGTCGAAGTACTCCGGGGTCACATCGCGCCGAGGATGCCCGCGGCCTTCTTGACGTCCCGCGGCGCCACCCAGAGGATCGCGCCCCAGCGCCCGGAGCCCGCCGCGACCGCGTCCATCGCGACGACGTTGACCTTCGCCGCCGCGAGCTTGCCGAGGACGTCGGCGCAGGCGCCGATGCGATCGTCGCCCTCGATGATGAAGCAGCGCTTGGGGCCCTTGACCTTCCACTTCATCCGCTTGGCGACGTCCCGGAAGCCCATCGAGTCCATCGGGACGAAGTCGAGCTGCGCGCCGCGCCCCTCGGGGAAGCCCGAGTAAGCGATGAGGTTCACGCCCGTGCTCTTGAGCTCGCCGAGGATGCGCGCGCCCTCGCCCGGCTTGTCCGGCACCATCAGGTAGAAGTAGTCCATCGTCCGCACGGTCTCAGCCATGACGCCCTCCTCTGCTGGTCGTACGTCTCACGGGGTCACCCGAAAGCTCAGCCGGCCGACGAGCTGCCCCGAGCTCGTCGACACGTCCACCGTCCAGCGCCCGGCGGGATCGGCCGGGAACGCGGTCTTGCGCGAGTACGTCCGGAACCCTTCCCGCCGGCCTCCCCTGACGGGTGAGAGCTCCACCACCTCCACGACCTTCCCGTTCTGGCGCCACACGTGCCTCACCCGCTGGGAGAGGCCGGCCGGCGCGTAGATGGGAGTGTACGCGACAAGGCCCCGCTCCTTCAGTTCGGTCGCGGGGATGGCCTGGAGCGCGGGCTCGAGCGAGTCGACGGAGCCGACGATCCAGCCGATCGTGGCGTCCGTCACGAAGAGCGGCACCGGCGCGATGAGGGCGCGCCCGACGGCGGCCGCCATCGCCGCGACCACGCCGATCGCGACCGCCGTGCGCAGGGCCTCCCGCCACGTGAGCCCCCCCGCGCGATGGAGCGCTGGCGCCAGCGCCGCGGCGGCCAGGAAGCCGCTCGCCACGAGCGACGGGAACGGGGGCAGGCCGACGAGCGGCAGCGCCACGTTCAGGGCGGAGAACACCGCGACGATGAAGAACACGTAGCCGAGCCACGGCCGCGGGTGGACGAGCGCCCGGTACCACGGGTCGAACGTCGCGACGAGCGCCAGCGCCACGAGGAGCGCGAAGAACGGCGCGTTGAGCGAGGTGAACGTCGTGGCCGCCCAGTAGGCCGGGAGCACGAACAGGAGCAGCCCGTGGCACAGGCTCTGGATCGTGTAGTCCGCCGCGGTCACGAGCAGCCGGCCCGACCGCCGGCCGGAGGCCTCGACGGCGCCGCGCACCTGAGTCATCAGGGCAAAGAGGAACCAGAGCAGGAGCAGGTAGCCGACGATCCACCCCACGTGCGGCTGATCCCGGCGGAACACGAAGAGCGTGCAGAAGCCGCCGCCCAGCGACGCGCACGAGACACCCCAGTCGCGGAACCAGGTGAAGAGCGGCACCACGGCGGAGGTCCGGACCCGGAGCTACGCGGCCGGCGACGCGCCCTGACTCGGCGCGTCCGCCGATCCGAGACGCTCGGCGAGCCGGCGCGCGACGGCGTCGCGCTTGAGCGCGTCCACGCAGTCCAGCACGTCGCCCGCCGTCGAGTGAATCTTGAGGTGGGCGGAGACCAGGTCGAGCGCGCTCGCGCGCACCTCGGTCGCGAGGCTCACGATCTCGCGCAGCACGCGCCCGATCGACGGGTCGGCCTGGGCCACGCGGATGATCGCGTCCACGTACTCGTCGTCGCTGAGCCTCGCCGTCATTGTCGCGGGGCCCGCGAGCCCGCCGCCGCCGTGGGTGGCCTGCCGCAGGTGCGGCCCGGCGTCATCGCACCTTCGCCCCGGGCGGCAGGTCGCGGTCGAGCGTGAGGATCGCGAGCTTGCCGTCCGCCGAGCCCGCCAGCACCATGCCGTTCGACTCCACGCCCATGAGCGTGGCGGGCTCGAGATTCGCCACGACGACGACCTTCTTGCCCACGAGATCGGCCGGCGCGTAGTGCTCGGCGATCCCGGCGACGAGCGTCCGCTGCTCCGCGCCGAGCGACACCGTGAGCTTCAGGAGCTTCTTCGACTTCGGCACCGGCTCGGCGGCCACCACCTCCGCCACGCGCAGCTCGATCTTCCCGAAGTCGTCGAGGCTGATGCGCGAGCCGGCCGCCCCCACCACGCCCGGGACGGGCGCCGCCGCCTTCCGGTCGACGACGCGCGGAAAGAGCCCGGAGACCTTCTGGACGGACGCGCCCGGCGCCAGGCGTCCCCACTGGGCGTCACGCAGCGTCGGCACGCCGCCCCCGCCCAACGCCTGACGGATCTTCCGCGCCGCCTCGGGCAGGAACGGCTCCAGCAGGACGCCGAGACACCACAAGGCCTGGGCCGCGTTGTACAGGGCGCTCAGCCGCTGCCCCCGCGCGATGTGGCTCGCGGGACGCGCCCAGGGGGCCGTCGTGTCGATGTACCGGTTCACGGCGCCGACGAACTCCCAGATCGCCGCGAGGGCGCGCTGGAACGCGAATTCCCGCATCGCCGCGTCGACATCGGCGCGCGCCTTCTCGAAGGCGCCCTTGAGGTCGCCGCCGAGTGCGTGATCGCCGCCGACCTCGAACGCGGGCGTGGTCTCGGGGACGCGCCCCTCGCTCAGATTCACGAGCAGTGTCGTCACGCGCGAGACGAGGTTGCCCAGATCGTTCGCGAGGTCGGCGTTGAGCCGGCCGACGAAGGCCTCCTCCGAGAAGTCGGCGTCGAGGCCGAAGACCATCTCGCGCAGGACGAAGTAGCGGAACGCGTCGTTGCCGTACTTCTCCTTGAGCGCCAGCGCCTCGACGAGATTCCCGACCGACTTGGAGATCTTCTGCCCGCCGAGGGTCCAGTAGCCGTGGACGTTGAGGTGGCGATACAGGTCGAGGCCCGCCGCCTTGAGCATGCACGGCCAGTAGATGGCGTGGGCCTTCACGATGTCCTTGGCGATCACGTGCTGGACGTGCGGCCAGTACTTCTCGAAGCGGGGGTCCCCGGGCCCGCCGAGCGCCGAGACGTAGTTGATCAGCGCGTCGAACCAGACGTAGGTGACGTACGTGTCGTCGAAGGGCAGCGGGATACCCCACTCGAGGCGCGTCTTCGGTCGGCTGATCGAGAGGTCCTGGAGCGGGTCCCGCAGGAATCCGAGGATCTCGTTCCGGTAGCGCTCGGGCCGGACGAAGTCCGGGTGGCGCTCGATGTGCTCGATCAGCCACCGCTGGTACTTCGACATCTTGAAAAAGTAGTTCTCCTCCTCGATCCAGGTCAGCCGCGTCTGGTGGTCGGGGCACTTGCCGTCGACGATCTCCTTCTCCGTGTAGAAGCGCTCGCAGCCGAAGCAGTAGTTGGCGCCGTACGTGCCCAGGTAGATCTCGCCGGCGTCCCAGAGCTTCTGGAGGATCGCCTGCACCAGCTTCGTGTGCCGGGGCTCGGTCGTGCGGATGAAGTCGTCATTCGAGATGCCGAGCACCTTCCAGGTCTCGCGGAACGCCGCGGAGTTCTGATCGGCCAGCGCCAGCGGCGTCATCCCCGCCTTGGCGGCGGCCTGGGCGATCTTGTCGCCGTGCTCGTCGGTCCCCGTGAGGAGCCACACGTCGTCGCCCGCGAGCCGGCGGTAGCGCGCCATCGCGTCGGCGACGATCGTCGTGTAGGCGTGCCCCAGGTGCGGGCGGTCGTTGACGTAGTAGATCGGCGTCGTCAGGTAGAATGCTGGGCTCACGACTCCTCGCCCCGGGGCTTGACGTGCTCGCGCCCTTCCCAGGTGAGCTGGTCGAGCGGCACCTCGGCCTCCGTCCCGTCGGGAAAGCCGACGACTACCGACTGCTTGAGCACGCGGAGCGACCTCACCTTGCCCGTCATGCACCCGCCGCCCCCGCACGAGGCCTGGCACGGCGTGTTGACGCGCGGCAGGTACGAGCGCAGCTCCTGGTACGTCGAGAACTCGTAGAGCAGGCAGCACTTGAGCCTGCCGCAGTTGCCCAAGAGCCTCGAGTCCGTCAGGGGCAGGTCCTGCGCCTTCGCCATCCGCACCGAGATCGGCTCGAATCTCCTGAGGTGGGACGAGCAGCAGAGCTGGCGCCCGCACGGCCCGATGCCGTCCAGGACCTTGGTCGTGTCGCGCGCGCCGATCTGCCGCATCTCGATCCGCGTGCGGAACTCGCGCGCGAGGTCGCGCACCAGCTCGCGGAAGTCCACGCGCGTCTCGGCGCTGAAGTAGACCGCCATCCGCCGCGCCGCGGGCTCGATCTCGACGTCCACGACCTTCATCGGGAGCCCCCGGCCGCGGGCGATCTGCTGGCAGGTGGCGACCGCGCGCTCCTCCTTCGCGCGGCGCTCACGGTACTCGCGCGCCTCCTCGTCGGTGGCGCGCCGGAGCACGCGATGGAAGAGGCGGTCCCGCTTCGCCTCGGGGAGCTCGCGCTTGGGCCGGCGCACCTCGCCGACCGCGCCGCCGCCCGAGGTCTCGACGAGCACGAGGTCGCCCACGTGGGCGTCCAGGTCGCCGCCGAGCCTGTAGTCGTCGGCCGGCGCCGTCGCGTGGAGGCGCACGCCGATCAGGTATTCGTCCATGCGTCGATCCTCACGCCGCCCGCAGGGCGAAGCGGCTCAAGAGCATCTCGAGGGTCAGCCGCGGCGTCACGTTGTGCGCGAGCGCGAGACGCGCCTCGCGGCACAGCGCGACGGCGCGCAGGAGCTCGTCCAGCGTCCAGCGGGGAGCCTCGCGCGCGAGCTCGCCGGCGCGGTCCGCGTTGACGAAGAGGGCGGCCGGCGCCCCGGCGTGCGCGAGCAGGAGGTCGCGCGCCCAGAGCCAGTACGCGTCCACGAGCCCCTCGGCACGCTCCCGGTCCGTGCGCTCGGCGCGGCGGAACATCTCGTCGGCACCCTTCGCGCGCACCTCGACGAGCAACTCGAAGGCCTGGGCCCGGACGGCCGCCGCGGCGTCGTCCTGCCGCGGCTCGAAGCGCACGATCTGGCAGCGCGAGAGCACCGTCGCGGGCAGCGCGCGCGTCCGCGGAAGGATCAGGATCAGCACCGTCGAGGCCGGCGGCTCCTCGAGCGTCTTCAGGAACGCCTGCGGGGCCTCCCCCGTCATCCGCTCGGCCTCGTCGAGCACGAAGACCTTGCGGCTCGCCATCACGGGGCGGAGCGAGGCGAGGCGCTCGAGCGCGCGGATCGCGCCGATGCGGATCGCGCGCGCGCCCTTCGGGTTCGTCTCGGGCGGCGTCGGCGCGAGCACGTGGAGGTCTCCGTGCTGACCCGCGGCGGCGAGCCGGCATGTGTGGCACGCGCCACACCCGCGGGCCGGGCAGAGCAGGGCCTGGGCGAAGGCGAGGGCCGTCGCCGTGCGTCCGGCGCCGGCCGGGCCGACGAAGGCGTAGGCGTGCGCCACGCGGTCGGTTTCGAGGGCGCGACGCAGCAGCGCGACCGCGCGGGGCTGGCCGTCGATCCGCTCAAGCGCCACGAAGGAACTCCTCCACGACCGTGCGCACCTGGCGCGTCACCTCGTCCGGCGGCAGGGCCGCGCGGATCAGGCGGACGCGCTTCGGCTCGGCGCGGAGGATCTCGAGGTAGCCGCGGCGGACGCGCCGGTGGAATGCCAAGGTCTGGCGCTCGAAGTGGTCGAGCCGGCGGCGGCCGATACGCCGGAAGCCCTGCGCGGGATCGAGGTCGAACAGCAGCGTGAGGTCCGGCAGCACGCCACCCGTCGCGCGCACGTTCAGCTCGCGGATCAGGTCGGCCGGGACGCCGCGGCCGCCGCCCTGGTAGGCGACGGTCGCGTCGGCGTACCGGTCGGAGAGCACGATGCGGCCGCGCTCGAGCCATGGGCGGATCTTCTCGACGACATGCTGGTGGCGGGCGGCCATGAACAGGAAGACCTCGACGAGGGGCTCGGGCCTGATGCCGGGGCGCTCGAAGAGCCGGCGCACCGCGGCACCCAGGCGCGTCCCCTCGGGCTCACGGGTCCGCTCGACCCGGTAACCCTTGGCGCGAAGCCAACGCTCGAGGCGAAGCATCTGGGTCGTCTTGCCCGACCCCTCGACGCCCTCGAACGTGATGAGTGCTCCACTCACGTTGAGAACCCCCGGTGCGGCGATACGTCACTCTAGCACGCCGTCGAGATGCGACCAACGCGGGGGAGCGGAGGAGCCTACCGGATCAGAGGTGAGCGATGGTCTCGTGCGCGTCGGCCGGCTCGTCGCGTCGCAGGCGCCCCTCGAGGATCTGACGCGCGAGGCCTTGCGCCCCGAGCCCGAAGGCGAGGGCCAGCGCCAGGATGAGCCCCCCGAACGTGATCCCGAACGCGATCAGCACCATGTCCCGGCCGATGCCGATCTCGGTCAAGGCGGTGGCGACGGCGAACAGGAGCACGGCCCAGCGCGCCGCCCGACCCAGGAACCGGGCCTCGGGGACGCCCGCGTTGACCGCGGCGATGAGCGCCGTCTGGCCGACGAAGTTCGCGGTCAAGAGCCCGATCACCACGATGAGCAGTGCGGAGAGGACGCGCGGCAGGAAGCCCATCAGGACGCCCGTCGCCCCGGACGCCCCCGGGATCGCGAGCGCGTCGATCCCCATCGTCGCGAACACCACGAAGATGCTCCAGAACGTCAGCACCCCGATCACCTCGGACGGCGGCCGGGTGACGCCGGCGCGCGCCAGCGCGCCCGTCAGACCCCAGACGCCGCTCCGCCGGTCGAAGTCCAGGGCGCGCGCGAATCTCCGGATGACGCCGCCCGCGGCCCCGCCCAGCAGCGTGCCCAGCGCCAGCAGGGTCAGCATGGCGAGAATGCTCGGAATGACGGCCTGGAGTGTGACGGCCGTGTTCCGTATCGCGGTCCAGACGAGATCGTGCCAGAAGTCGGTCATGGACATGCCCTCCACGGTCTCCTCGGGCGCGCCACGGGACGCGTCACGAGACTACTGAGCACCAGATGCTCACCGCACGTCAAGCCCACGATGCCCCGCGGGCCGGCGTCATTCCTTCACTGCGCCGGCCAGGAGCCCGCGCACCAGAGCGCGCTGCAGGGCGACCACGATCAGCAGCGGGGGCAGGCTCGCGAGCATCGAGGCCGCTGCGATGTCGCCCCACGGGACCTCGAACACGCCGGGGAAGAGCGCGAGCGCGACCGGAACCGTGCGGCTCGCCTCGCTCGCCGTGAACGTGTACGCGAACAGGAACTCGTTCCAGCTGGACAGGAACGCCAGCAGCCCGGCCGAGGCGAGGCCCGGGGCGAGCAGCGGGAGCAGGACGGAGCGCAGCGCCTGCGCGCGGCTCGCCCCGTCGACCGCGGCCGATTCCTCGAGCGCCCGCGGGATCTCGCGGATGAACCCGGCGAGGAGCCAGACGGTGAGCGGGAGCGCGAACGAGGTGTGGGCGAGCACGAGCGCGGTCCACGTGTCGCGCAGCCGGAGCGCGCGCAGCAGGAGGTAGAGCGGGCTCACCGTCGCGATCTGGGGGAACGCGGTGCTCGCCACGAGCGCAAGGAGCAGCGCGCGCCGGCCCGGGACGGGCAGCCGCGCGATCGCGTACGCGGCGGGCAGCCCGGCCCCCAGCGCCAGCAGGGTCGTCGCGGCCGCGACCCCGAGGCTGTTCCCGAGCGCCTGCGGCATCAGGCTCTGCTCGAGGACCACGCGATAGTGGGCGAGCGTGAGCCGCGCCGGCAGGAGCGGCGGCAGCCGGAGCAGGTCGGCCTCCGGCTTGAACGACGTGAGGAGCTGCCAGAAGAACGGCGCAGCGTACGCGGTGAGCGCCACGAGCACCAGCGCGTCGCGGGCGAGGCCGGCGCGCCTCACGCGCGTGACTCCTCGGCAGAGAGCAGCCGCACGTAGGCCCACGCCACCGTCATCACGAGCGCGAACACGACGACGCCGACCGCCGAGCCGAAGCCGAGCTGCAGCATCTGGAAGAGGCCCCGGTACGCGTAGACCGTGAGGGTCTCGGTGGTGCCCGCGGGGCCGCCGCCGGTGAGGACGAACATGATGTCGAAGGCGCGGAGCGCGTCGAGCGTGCGGAAGAGGGCCGCGATCGCCAGGATGCGTCGCAGCAGCGGCAGCGTGACGTGCCGGAACGTCGCGGCGCGCCCGGCGCCGTCGACCTGCGCCGCTTCGACGAGCTCGGCGGGAATCGCGAGCAGTCGGGCGTAGGCGAGGACGGCGACGAAGGGCAGCGTGCGCCACACGTCGGCCAGGACGACGGCGGGGAGGGCGAGGCCCGGGTCCCCGAGCCAGTTGAGCCGCGCGCCGAGGAGGAAGTTGAGGAGCCCCGCCGCGGGGTGGTAGAGCCACTCGAACAGTTTGGCCGTCACGACGGCCGGCATCGCCCACGCGAGGAGCAAGAGCGAGAAGGCCAGGTGCCGGCCGCGGCGCTGGCCGGCGAGGGCCAGCGCCACGAGGACACCGAGCACCAGCTCGAGCGTCACCGACGAGGCCGTGAAGACCGCCGTCGTCCACACGGCACTCCAGAAGCGCGGGTCGCCGGCGAGGAACGCGTAGTGGCTCACGCCCGCGAAGCGTTCCACGCCGAACACCGGGATCCGGTGCTGGAGCGAGAGCCACAGCACCCAGGCGCCGGGGTACACGGTGACCACCCCGAGAATCGCCAGGGTGGGCGCCAGCAGGAGGAGCCCCCGCCGCCGGTCCGCGCGCTCCCGCGGCGTCATGGCATTGCGGACTGTTGGACAACGCGGGGCTGGGGCCCCGCCGTCCGAGGCGAGCCTATGATCAAGTACCGGGGCCCGCGAGGCCGGCGTGAACCGTGGGTGGCCTGAAACAGGCGCGCGTCGGTCATTGGTAGCGGGGCCCGCGAGGCCGGCGTGAACCGTGGGTGGCCTGAAACAGGCGCGCGTCGCTCATCGATTCGACGCGAGAAAGTAGTCGAGCCGGCGCCGCGCGTCGATTATCGCCCGACGCTCTGACTTGAGCCCGACGAGCACGGCCGAGAGCTCGGGCTGGAGCGTCGTGGAGAGCAGCAGGTAGGACGGCGTCACGGGCCGCGGGCGACCCGCGAGCATGAGGTCGTGGATGCGGGGCAGCCACGGGTTCCCCGCGACGAGCGCCGGATCGTGGTAGAGCGCCGTCCGGGTTGGGTAGAGCGCCGCGCCCGCCGCCATCGCGCGCTCGGCGCGCTCGCCGGTGAGGAAGCGCACCAGCGCGAGTGCCAGGTCGGGGTGCGCCGTGCCGCGCGCGATGCCGAGGTGCGAGCCGCCCGTCGAGCCCGCCCCGACGCCGCCGACGCCGCCCGGCAGCGGTGCGAGGCCGACGCGCCCGCGCACGCGTGAGCCGGGCGCCTCGAGCAGGTTCAGCACGTACGGCCAGTTGCGCAGGAAGATCGCGTGGCCGTCGCCGAAGGCGCGGCGGCTCAGCTCCTCGTCGGCGGCCGTGGTCCAGGACGGGCTGACCCCCGTCGCGATCAGGCGGCGGAGGAAGCCGAGCGCCGCCGCGGCGCGCTCGGGCTCGGGGAAGACCGTGCCGTCGTCGCCGAGCAGGCCGGTGCCGTGCGCCCAGAGCGCTTCGAGGACGTTGACGATCATCCCCTCGTACTGCTTGCCCTGCCACAGATAGCCCTCGAGCGTCGGGTCGCCCTCGGCCGCTCGGATGCGCCGGACCTGATCGGCGAGCGCGGCCCAGGTCACGGGCGGCTGGAAGCCGTGCTTCGCGAGGAGGTCCCGCCGGTAGTAGAGCAGCCCCACGTTCATGTTCCACGGGAACGCCCAGACGCGGCCGGACCAGGTCGCCGCGGCGACCGTCGACGGGAAATACGCGGCGAACTCCTGGGGCCGGACCCGGTCGGTGAGGTCGAGCAGCCAGCCGGCGCGCGCGAACTCGGGCACCCAGATGACGTCGAGCATCATGACGTCGAAGCCGGGGCTCTGCCCCTCGAGGTTGACGACGTAGAACTGGTGCTGCTCGTCCGAGCTCCACGGCAGCGACTCGCTCCGCACGCGGACGCCCGGGTGCGCGGCCTCGAACTCGCGCAACAGCCCGGGGAACGGGTCGGCGGGGCCGAGGATCCGCGCGTGCTTGAGCACGAGCGTGATCGGGCCGGCATGAGGCGCCAGCTCGGTGCAGCCCCCTGCGAGGAGGGCCGACACCAGGAGGAGGGCGAGCCCCCCCGGACTCAGGCCACCCACGGTGGCGCCGGCCTCGCGGGCCCCGCTACAGATGAGCGACGCGCACCTGTCTCGGGCCACCCACGGTTCATGCCGGGCTCGCGGGCCCCGCTAAAGATGAGCGACGCGCACCTGTCTCGGGCCACCCACGGTTCATGCCGGGCTCGCGGGCCCCGCTACAAGGAGACGGGCCAGGCCGCGCAGAGGCACGTCGACCCACGTGGGACGGTGGTCGAGCTCGTAGCGCACCTCGTAGAGCGCCTTGTCGAGCTCGAAGACGGCGAGAGCGCGGTGGAGCGTCGGACGCGCGCGCGGGGCCAGCCGGACGGGCGCCTTCGCCGCCGCGGGCAGGTACCCGTCGAGGAACGCCTCGACCGCCAGCCGCCGCCAGGTGTCGCCGACCGCCGAGAGCGCCCCCTCCTCGCCGAGGGCGGTCGCGACCGCGTAGTCGAACGACCGCAGCATCCCCGTGACGTCCTTGAGCGCGCACTGCTTCGCGCGACGCTCCTCGGGCGGCCGGACCGGCTCCCCTTCGAAGTCCAGGATCACGAACCCGTCGTCGGTGCGGAGCGTCTGGCCGAGGTGGTAGTCACCGTGGACGCGGATCTTGCAGCAGCCCTCGACGGCCAGCGGCGCCAGGCCTTCGAGGGACGCGTAGAGCGCGGGCCCGGCCGCGAGGAGCGCCTGCCCCCGCCCTCGCGCGGGCGCCGGGAGCGTCGGAAGTC
The DNA here is from genome assembly GCA_003220595.1 of Candidatus Rokuibacteriota bacterium. GTDB lineage: Bacteria > Methylomirabilota > Methylomirabilia > Rokubacteriales > CSP1-6 > AR19. The sequence continues at coordinate 11,228 of QHSZ01000066.1, forward strand.
TCGCGCGCAGCATCTCGAGCGTGAGCCCGAGATCCGCGCCGATCCGCTCGGTCCAGCGCGCGACGTCCCCCGACGAGATCGGCTCGGCCGCGAACGCGAGGTCGTCCGGTGCCCCGGCGAGTCCTGCGTGCAGGGCGCCCGTGAGGCCGCCGAGCAGGCGCAGGCTGGCGACGGTGCCCGCCGAGAAGTCGCGCACCAGCTCCCCGAGACGTCCGGGTTCGAGCGGCTCGTGCCGCTCCCGCGTCGCGACGAAGTTGCGCAGCTCGGCCAGGTGGCCGAGCGCCCAGCTCCAGCCGTCTCCGCGGTTGGGCGCGAAGCGGTGGAGCACCGCGAGCGTGACGGCTTCACCCTCCGCCGGGAGATACTCGACGGCGCCCGCGAGCTGAGGAACGTGGGGGAACCGTGCGCGCGCCGTCAGGAACCCGGTCATCTCCCGCTCCGGGTTCGTCCCCGGCGCAATCCGACGAAATGCCTTGAGGATCAGCGCGTCGCCGTAGACCACGGAGGTGTTGGACTGCTCGCCCCCGAGCCTCTTCGGCGCGAGCGCGTCGAACGCCGCGCCGGCCGGGAATGCCACGGCACGGAGGAAACGGATCACGCCCCGGCGGGAGCGGACGGTCAGGTCCTCGCCGATGGCGGCGAGGAGCGCGCGGCAGGACGAGGGCTCGTCGAGCGCGTCGGCGACGAGTCCCGGCACGCCCTCGACCTCGAGGTGACCGAGCATCCCCACGGGTGCCCGGGTGTCCCCGCATACGAGGAGCGGGAGCGCGTAGGTCTCGGCGGCCCCGCGCTCGAACTCCACGTCCACGAGGCTCCACCAGGCGCCCGGTGCGCGCGGGCCGAGCGGCGCCAAATCTCGGAGCCGCGCGGCGACGATGCGACGCCCCTGGCTCCCGAACCACCGCTGGCGCGGCAGCGCGGCCGGAAGCCGCTCGGCCACGAAGCGCTCGAGCGCCGCAGCGACCGCCTCGGACGCCGGTGGGTGGTCGCGGCTAGATCGCGGTGCGCTCGATGCCATAGGGCTCATTGGCGCCGTCGGGGCGCTCGATGCTGAACCAGTAGTAGCCGTGCGCGCCCAGGCTCAGGACATACGGCGTCTCGCGGATCGGCGGGAAGCGCGTCTGGCCGAGGATCTCGACCGGGGTGCAGCCGGCCAGCGCCCGGAGGTCGAGCTCCACGGCCTGTGACGAGCTGGCGAGGTTGTTCACGACGAGGAGCGTGTCGCGGCCGTGCTGGCGGAGGTACGCGAGGATCCGCTGGTTGCGCGGCCGCAGAAACTCCATCGTGCCGCGGCCGAAGGCCGGTGAGGACCGCCGCGCGGCGATGAGCCGCTTCATCGTGTTGAGGAGCGAGGAGGGCGTGCGGGACTGCGCGGCGACGTTCACCGTCTGGTAGCCGTGCACGGGGTCCGTGATCACGGGCAGGTACAGCGTGTGCTCGTCGGCCGTCGAGAAGCCGGCGTTCCGGTCGGGCGACCACTGCATCGGGGTGCGGACGCCGGCGCGATCGCCGAGGTGGACGTTGTCCCCCATGCCGATCTCGTCGCCGTAGTAGACGATCGGGCTGCCCGGCAGCGTGAGCAGCAGGCTCTGCAGCAGCTCGATGCGGCGCCGGTCGTTGTCGAGCAGCGGCGCGAGGCGACGGCGAATGCCCAGGTTCAGCTTCATCTCCGGGTCCTGGGCGTACGCGTAGTACATGAACGCCCGCTCCTCGTTCGTCACCATCTCGAGCGTCAGCTCGTCGTGGTTGCGGAGGAACAGGCACCACTGGGCGCTCGGCGGGATGGCCGGCGTGTGGGTGAGGATGTCGACGATCGGCAGCCGCTCCTCGAGCCGCACCGCCATGTAGATCCGCGGCATGAGCGGGAAGTGGAACGCCATATGGAACTCGTCGCCGTCGCCGAAGTACTGGCGCACGTCCTCGGGCCACTGGTTCGCCTCGGCGAGCAGGACGCGATCGCCGCCGTACTCCCGGTCGATGACGCGCCGGAACTCCCGGAGCACCGCGTGGGTCTCCGGCAGGTTCTCGCAGTTCGTTCCGTCCCGCTCGATCAGATAGGGCACGGCGTCGCACCGGAAGCCGTCGAGCCCGCGGTCGAGCCAGAACCGCATGACGTCCAGCATCGCGGCCCGCACGGCGGGGTTGTCGTAGTTGAGGTCGGGCTGATGGCCGAAGAACCGGTGCCAGTAGTACGCCTTGCGGACGGGATCGAACGTCCAGTTCGATTTTTCCGTATCGACGAAGATGACGCGCGCCTCCTGGTAGCGCCGATCGGTGTCGCTCCACACGTAGTAGTCGGCGTACGGGGACGCGGGGTCGGTCCGGGAGGCCTGGAACCACGGATGCGCGTCGGAGGTGTGGTTCATCACGAGGTCGGCGATGACGCGCAGGCCGCGCGCGTGCGCCTCGTCGAGGAACTTCTGGAAGTCCGCGACCGTCCCGTAGGCCGGGTGGATGCCGTAGAAGTCGGCGATGTCGTAGCCGTCGTCTCGGAGCGGCGAGGCGTACATCGGGAGGATCCAGAGGCAGTCGACGCCGAGATCCTTGAGATAGTCGAGCCGCGCCGTCAGGCCCGCGAAGTCGCCGATCCCGTCGCCGTTGCCGTCCGCGAACGCCTTGACGTGCACCTCGTAGAAGACGGCGTCCTTGTACCAGTCCCGGCCCGCCGGCGGCCGCGGGCTCATCGCGCGGGGCTCAGGCTCGTGCGCATGTCACCTCGCGGCTCTCCCGGAGCAGCGGCGCCTCAGCGCCAGCGCTCGGTGAGGTAGAGTTTCTCCGCCTCGAACGCCGCGCCCACCCGCTCCAGGACCGCCTCCGTCTCGGCGCCATCCGACGCCTGCGTGGCCGCCACGAAGGCGGCGGTGCGCCCGAGGTAGAGCGGGACGAGCGAGCGGAGCAGGTGCTCGCGGTGCACGACCCCGTATCGATGACCGAGCGCGAAGTCGAAGACGACCCGCGCCCAGAGCCGGTCGGGGAACCGATAGGCGAGGACGTCGCGCGCGTCGAGGTCGAGGACGCCGTCGAGCGTCTCGGGCGCCAGCACGAGCTCCCAGATCTCGATGAGGTCGCGCAGGCCACGACGGAACGCGCCGAGCATCCGGTCCACGCTCACGGTCGCCGGCGTCGCGGACGGCGGGGCGTGGTCGCCGACGGCCGACACCGGCTCGCTGCCGGCCACCCCGAGCCAGAGCTCGTCGTCCTGTTCCATGACCGCGAACACGGCGCCCAGCGCCTGGGCCAGCATCGTCGGCAGATCGGTCGTCCGGGTGCGCGACTCGACGTGCCGTGGGCCCAGCCACGCTTCCCAGACCGCGAACCCTTCGGCGATCGCCGTGCCCGTGAGCCAGAGATCCATGAGGTCCCGTCCGGTCGTCGGCCGGACCGGATGCCCGAGCGCGTGGCTCAGGAGACGCGCGGACACGGCGAAGGTACCCCCGAACGGCTGGCGGAGCCGGCGGCCGAAGAGCGTGCGGACGAGCGGCGCGAGGAGGAGGTTCGTGATCGTGCCCTCGTAGCGATGGCGCACGTAGGCGGGCGTGACGAGGTCGGCCTTCGCCTCCCACACCGCGCGGACGAGCCGCTCGATCCACTCCTCCGTGACCGAGGTGACGTCGGCCTCGAGCAGCACGAGGACGCGCGCCTGCAGCCGGCGGGCGACGTCGAACAGGGAGCGGAGCGCCGCGTCGCGGCCGGGCACGCCGTGGAACGGAACGGCCGCGCGCTCGACGCTCGGCGCCTCGTGGCGGGCCAGGACGCAGGGCATGCCCGCCTCGGCGAGCAGCTCGGGCGTCCGGTCCGTCGAGCCGGCATCGACGTTGACCAGCGCCGCGGAGGCGCCGGTGAAGTGCGCCGCCAGGCCGGCACGCACGGCCGCCACGATCGCCGGCACGGTCGCCGCGTTGTTGTACGTCGGCAGCCCCACGACGATCTCGCACGGCGCGAGGGCGGCGAGCTGGCGGTCGAGCTCGGGGGGCGGCGGCGCCAGGGCGGGCGTGGTGTCGGTCATGCCGTGAGGTGGACCATGAGCGCCAAGTAGTCCAGCAGCTGGCGCGTGATCAGGAACGTACGGCGCACGTGCTCACGGCCCGCGGCGCCCATGCGCGGGATCTGCTCGCGGTTGTTCAGCAGCTGGCGGATCCGGAAGGCGGTGCCCTCCACCGAGTGCACGATGTAGCCGTTCACGTGGGGGATGATCTGCTGCGCGATGCCGGCGGTCGGGCCGCCGATGACCGGCTTGCCCTTCCACATCGCCTCGGCCACGCCGAGGTCGAACCGCTCCTGCGTCGACTTCTGGAGCGCGATGGTCGCCACGCGCTGGAGCGCGTTGATCTGGAGGTGGGCGTCCGCCGGGAGCTCGAGGACGACGACGTCCTCGTCGGTCCGCGCCGCCTCGCGCAGGTCGGCGAGGACCTCGCGGCTGTCGGGATCGTCTTCTGCGTGCCCGGCCAGCACCAGGCGGACGTCGTGATGCTTCTTGACGATGCGGTACGCGTTCACGACGCCCAGGGGGTCGTGGCCGCGCGTGAAGGGCCCGACCTGCAGGAGCAGGGGCTTGTCCTGGGTCACCCGGAGCGAGGTGAGGACCGCCTCCCGTTCCCGGGGCGCGAGGTCGCGGTTCCGGTCGGACAGCGGGTCGATCGACGGATGCAGAATGTAGGCGGGCACGCCCAGGCGACGGGCATACTGCGGCAGCGAGAAGACCGCCGCGTCGAACCGATCGACGAGCGTCCGGAAGAACGACCAGGCGCCGTGCTGCGGCGCCGCGCAGTCGAAGTGACAGCGCCAGACCCAGCGCCCGGCGGTGCGCTCCGTCACCAGGCTGGCGGGCGGAACGTCGTGGATGAACACCAGGTCGGCGCGGAGGTCGAGTTTCTTCGCGTTCGTCTTGTTCGTCTCGACGTAGCGCTCGAGGCCGGCCTCCGTGAGCACCCGCTCGCCGCCCTCGAGCGCCGCCTGGAGCGCCCGCGCCGTCGCGTAGTAGGAGGCGTCGCCCCCGGTGACCTCCCAGCTCGTGTCCACGCCGAGGTCGTTCAGCACCGGGACGCCCGCGCGCAGGGCCTGGGCCGAGCCGCCGCCCAGACGGCTTCCGCTCACGTGCAGGAAGCGCCGCCCGCGCACGCGATCGGCCAGGCGCTCGAGGATGTCCACCGTGCCCTGGGGGGCCACGTGCCGGTACTCGCCGATCCGGCTCACGCGCCGCCCTCCTGCAGAGCGGCCTCGACCAGGTAAAGGACCCGGCCCCGGACCCGCTCGAGCGTCGTCAGATGGGCGTCGATCCGTTCGATCGCGGCGGCGAGCGCCGGCATGTCGAGGGACGAAGAGAGCCACTCTCCGAAGTCCCCCGAGCGCCGGCCGCGGCGGGCCCGCGCCTCGACCATGTGTAGATAGATCGCGCTCGAGTCGACCGCCGCGAGTCCGTCGCGGAACTCGGCCAGGGTGCTGACGTGAGGTCCGAGCGGCACCTCCACGACGTGCGACTGCTGGAAGTGGAACCCCCGGGCGAACGGGAGCCGCACCACCGCGTCGACGCCGCGCAGGTGGTCGTGGAGGATCGTCACCAGCTCCTCGCGCAGACCATCGAGGGTCGGGAACGAGAACGGCTCGACCACGGCGAGGCGCTCGGCGAGCACCAGGTCATGCGCCTCGACGGCCGCCCAGCGGGCGAAGTCGTTGCCGTACGCGGTGGTGACCGGGCGGTGGCGGAGGAAGTATCCGTGGGTATGGAAGAAGATGGAATCCGGCGGGACCTCGCGCACGCGGTCGAGCAGCTCGCGCTCGTCGAGCGCGAGAAGACCGAGCGCCTGCCGCAGCTCGACGCACCCGGTGAACACGAAGGGGTGGGTGGCCGCCCGCATCAGTCCTCCCGTTCCCGCAGGGATCCCACGCTTGAGATCCTATCAGGCCGGCCGCTCGACGGCCTGACCGGGCGCGGATTCGCCGCGGGGCGGCCGGTCCGGTCTGACGTCAGCCGAGGGCGCGCGCGAGCCAGCCGAGCAGCGCGTGGACGTCGGCCACGGAGCGCAGCGCGAACTCCGCCGCCGTGGGACCGCCGCCGACACGGATCGTCACCCCCGAGCGCCGGAGCCGCCTGAACGCGGCCTCGTCCGTCGTGTCGTCGCCCGCGTACAGGACCGCGGGCGGGCCGCCGAGCTCGGCGCGCGCCCGGCGCGCGATCCAGCGCGCCGCCATGCCCTTGTCCCAGCCGACCCGCGGGACGAAGTCGTAGACCCGGTTGCCGGGGATGACCGCGAGGCCCGGCAGCCGGCGCTCGAGCTCGCGGACGAGGGCGCGCACCGCGGGGCGGCGCGCCGCCGGCACGCGCCGGTAGTGGAGCGCGACCGCGAGCCCCTTCCACTCGACGCGCGCCCCGGGCAGGCGCGCGGCGCCCGCCGCGAGGGCGCGCCGCGCCCCGGCGAGCGCCCGGGTCCGGGCGCGCGGGTGCCGGAAGCGCCAGCCGTCGCCTGCCACCTCGAGGCCGTGGCAGCCGCCGTACACGAGGCCGGCGAGCCCCACGCGCCTCTGCAGATCCGACAGCGCGCGGCCCGAGACGACGGCCACGCGCGCGCGGGGGCTCGCCGCGAGCCGCGCGAGCGTGGCGCGCGCCGGGCGCGCCAGGGCGGACGCCTGCGGCGAGGCGACGATGGGCGCCAGCGTCCCGTCGAAGTCGAGGATGACGACGGCGCGGCGCGCCGACACCTCGAGCGCCCGGGCGAGGCGCGAGAGAAGCCGCGCCGGCAGGCTCAGCTGGCGCGGACGGGGGCGGCGGCCACGGGGAGATGCGAGAGCTCGTGCAGGAGGAGGCCGGCCCAGCGGTAGATGTTGTGCTCACGCACGACGCGCCGCATCCGCTGCATCCGCGCCCGACGCTCCTCGGCGGGCATCTCGACCGCCGCATGGACCGCCTCCGCGGTGGCGGAGAGATCGTACGGGTTGACGAGCAGCGCGTCGTGCAGCTCGTGCGAGGCGCCGGTGAAGCGGGAGAGGATCAGCACGCCGCCCTCGTCGTCGCGCGTCGACACGAACTCCTTGGCCACGAGGTTCATCCCGTCGTGGAGCGCCGTGACCATGCAGAAGTCCGAGTGGCGGTAGTAGGCCCAGATGTCGCGGTGCTCGTGGTGGCGGTTCAGGTAGAGGATCGGGCGCCAGGTCCGCGTCTGCCAGGCCTCGTTCACCTCGCGGATGGCCTCCTCCACCTCGTGCTGGAGCTGCTGGTAGCGCGCGATGGTGGAGCGGCTCGGGGCGCCGAGCTGCACGAACGCGAGCCGCCCCCGGTACTCGGGATAGCGCTCGAAGAACCAGCCGAGCGCGCGGAACCGCTCGGGCAGACCCTTCGTGTAGTCCACCCGCTCCACCCCGACGCCCAGGAACTCGACCGAGACGCCGAGCTCGCGCAGGAGATCCTCGCGGGTGATGGGGGGCGGGTCCTCGAGGAACTCCGGCGCCACGCTGATCGGGAACGGCTTGACGTGCGTGGCGTGGTCACCGCGCGTGACCGCGAATTTCTCCCAGTCGATCCGCGCCTCGAGCGCGCGGTCGACCGTCTCGAGGAAGTTGTTGCAGTGGTACTGGGTGTGGAAGCTGATGAGGTCCGCGCCCAGCATGCCCTCGAGCAGCTCGCGCTGCCACGGGCAGATCCCGAACGCCTCGAAGTTCGGCCACGGGATGTGCCAGAAGATCGCGACGCGCGCGTCGGGCCGCTCGGCCTTGACGAGCGCCGGGAGCAGCGCGAAGTGGTAGTCCTGGATCAGCACGAGCGGGTTCTCCGCGTCGCGGATCTCGGACAGCACCGTCTCCGCGAACTTCCGGTTCGCGGCCTGGTAGTGGGCGAAGTCGTCCGGGCGGAAGGTGGGCCGCGTGTGGACGATGTGACAGAGGGGCCAGAGCCCTTCGTTGGCGAAGCCGTAGTAGTAGCCCTGCTCCTCCTCCTTGGTGAGCCACACCCGCCGGAGCGTGTAGCGCGGATCGTCCTCCGGCAGCCCGAGGCGTCCGCGCGCGTCGGCCGTCTCGACGTCCGCGTCGCCGCTGCCGTGGGCGACCCAGACGCCGCCGCAGACGCGCATGACGGGCCCCATCGCGGTGACCAGACCGCTCGCGGGGATCTGCGGGTGGATCTTCCCGTTCCGCCAGTAGTGGCTCACGGGCTCGCGGTTGGACACGACGACGAGCGAGCGGCCCTCGAGGTTCAGGCTCACGTACTGCTTCAGCCGCTCCTCCGTCCAGATCGTCTCGCCCGAGAGCCGCAGTGCCGCCTCCTGCTCCGCGGCCGCCTGGGCGCGCTGCATGCTGCGTGCGAGCCGCACGACCTCGCCCGCGAGGGGGCCGAAGAGCTTCGCGTCCGGGATCGAGGGCGGCGGGACCTGGCGGCCCGTCCGGAGCGCGCGCGTCCACGCCGAGATCTGGGCCATCGGCCGCGTCACCGCGCTCTGAACGATCACGAGCGCGATGAGCGAGACGACCGACGCCAGGACCACGAAGTGCAGGGCGTACTTGCGCCAGACGCCCCACTCGGCGACGGAGAGATGCCCGGCGTCGAGCACGACGGCGAGCGCGCCCACGACCCGGTCGTCGCGGTGGAGCGGCGCCGCGTACACGTACCGGTTCTGGTCGCCGAGCCGCCGGAAGCCGCTGGTCACGTTGCCGCTCACGAGCGCCTCGGTGACCTCGGGGAACACGGGCGGCAGCGCGGGGGTCAGGTCCGGCGTCGCGAGCAGCAGGCTGTCGTAGCGGTCGTAGACGGCGAGCGCGCGCGTCGCCGTGCTGAATCGCTTCAGGATGCGCTCGACGGCCGGCTTGGACCCACGCGCGACGACGGGCTCGAGCGCCTCCTTCAGGCTCTCGCCCAGGAGGACGCCGCGGCGCTCGAGGTCCACCGTCAGCCGCTCGCGTTCCTCGCGCACCTGCACGAAAGCGAAGCTCGCGACCACGAGCAGCGCGCCGAGCCAGATCGCCGTGACGAGCCGAAAAGTGAATTTCATGACGGGTGGTGCTGCCGACCGCTGCCTGAACGTTCTCTACCCAGTCTACCCCAGATCTCGGCCGCTGCGCAGCCCCCACGTGGGGGGCCGTCATCGCGCCTTGAGCTTCACGTCCTCGTAGGGCGCCGAGTACGCGTGGCCGCCGATGAGCCCGAGCCCCGATTCCTCGACCCTGGGCCCGACGCCGTTCAGGAAGGCGAGCTGCCAGATCGGCAGGAACATCACCTTCTCGTGCATCAGTTGCTGGATCCGGTGCAGGATGCCTTCGCGCTTCTTCGGGTCGAGCTCGGTCGCCTGCTCCTGGAAGAGCCCGTCGATGTCCGGGTAGCTTCCGTACACGTAGGCGCCGCCGGCGGCGACGAAGGCTTCGATCCGCGTCGCGGCGTTGCCGAAGGCGCCGCTCGCCCCGTAGCTGAGGTTCTTATACTGCTTCTCCCCCCACTGCTTGAAGAACGCCGCGCGCTCGACCGGGCGCAGCTTGGCGCGGATGCCGACGTTCTGGAGGTAGTTCAGGATCGCCTCCTGCACGTTGGCGTAGGAGATGTCGCAGTAGTACTCGCCGGCGTCGAAGCCGTTCGCGTAACCGGCCTCGGCCAGGAGCTGCTTGGCCCGCGCGGGGTCGTACGCGTGGGCGGGTGGCTGCCAGTAGAAGTCGAACGAGGTCGGGATGACGCTGAACGTGAGCTTCGAGTGGCCGAGCGTGATGGCCTGGTTGAGGGTCTTGCGATCGACGGCGTGGTTGGCGGCCAGGCGCACGCGCCGGTCGTGCCAGGGCGATTTCGGATCCCACTGGTCGAGCAGGTTGACCCACTGAGGCGCCTGGATGACGGCCGGCTTCAGGGCGAGCCCGGGCGTTCGGAGGAGCTCCTCGGCCAGCTCCCCGCGGACCGAGTAGACGATGTCCACCTCGCCGCGCTTGAGCGCGGCCAGGCGGGTGGACTCGTCCGGCACCACCCTGAAGACGAGGCGCTTGACGCTCGGCGGCTTGCGCCAGTAGCGGTCGTAGGCTTCCAGGACGAGCTCCACGCCCGGCGTGAACGAGACGAACTTGTAGGGGCCGGCGCCGATCGGCAGCTTCTTGTAGCCCTCCTCGCCCACCCGCTCCACGTACTTCTTGGGCACGATCCAGCCGGCGCCCGTCGCGCTCGAGTAGAACGTCATGAAGTCGGGCCACGGGCGGGTGAGCCGGACGCGGACGCGTGAGGCGTCCGGCACCTCCACCGCCGCGACCTTGTCCTTCAGGAGCTTGTGGGAGGTGCCCCGGTAGCGGTCGAACGAGAACTTGACGTCCTCCGCGGTGACGGGCTCGCCGTTGTGGAACGAGGCACCCTTGCGGACGACGAACTCGTACACGAGGCCGTCGGCGGAGACGCCCCACGACTCGGCCAGCGAGGGCGCCATCGGGCTCGCCGGCATCGGCTTCACCATGGCGTCGTGCAGCGCGTAGAGCAGCATGAACGGCGTGATGATGCCGGGGGTCTCGGCCGGGTCGAACCAGGTGGGGGCGAGCGAGATGTGGACGCCCCAGGTCAGCTGGCCCTCGGGCGCGGCGGTCGACGAGGCCGGGACGGAGAGCACCATGCCCACGAGGAGGCTCACCGCGGCGGCGCGCCTCAGCGTTCTCTCGAACCGAGCCGATCGGCTCATGCGGGTGCTGTGATTATGGGCGAGCCGGTCGGCTTGTCAACCGACTACAGCCGGTGGATCGGAAAGATGATCCGGCGGATCGCCTCCACCTGGCGGCGGACGAACTCCTGCGCCCGCTGCCGCGGGGGCTCGGGCAGCGGGTCGGGCGGATCCCACAAGGTGCGCCCGGCGAACTTGTAGCGCTCGCGGTCGGGCTCGAACGAGGCGGGCAGCTCCGCCGGCAGCTCGACGCCGTTCAGGACCGCCCACGCCGCGGTCCACGCGCGGGCCACGTTCGGCAGGTCGTAGCCTCCGCCACCCAGGCAGACGAGCCGCGGCGCGAGCTCTGCGATGCGGGCCACCGCGCGCGTGAAGCCCTGCACGTCGAACGCGAGGTGGGTCAAAGGGTCGGTGCGGTGCGAGTCGATCCCGAGCTGGGCGACGACGACGTCGGGGCGGAACGCGCCGAGGAGCGGCGGGACGACCTGCTCGAAGGCCGGCAGGTAGACGGACGAGTCGGTGAAGGGCTCGAGCGGGAGGTTCACCGAGTAGCCGACGCCCGCGCCCTCCCCGGCCTCTTCGACGAAGCCCGTCCCCGGAAAGAGGTAGTCGCCGCGCTCGTGCGTCGAGATCGTGAGCACACTGGGATCGTCGTAGAACGCGTACTGGACCCCGTCGCCGTGGTGGGCGTCGATGTCCACGTAGGCGACGCGGAGCCCGCGCGCCTTCAGCTGGAGGATGGCGAGCACCGCGTCGTTGACGTAGCAGAACCCCGACGCGCGGCGCGGCAAGGCGTGGTGGAGGCCGCCGGCGAAGTGGAAGGCGCGCGTCACCTTCCCGCTCCCGACGAGCTCGGCGGCGAGCAGCGACCCGCCCGCGCCGAGCCGCGCCGCGTCCCAGAGCCCGGGGAACACCGGGTTGTCGCCGGCGCCGAGGCCGTAGCGCTCGGCGTGGGGCGGCGCGACGCCGCCGTTGGCGGCCTTGAGCACCGCGAGGTACTCTCGCGTGTGCCAGACCTCGAGCGCGCGCTCGCTGGCGGGGGCGGGGGCGTGGACCGTCGCGTCCGGCAGCGTGGTGAGCCCGTACGCCTCCATGAGGCGCCACGTGAGGCCGAGGCGCTCCATGCGGAGCGGATGCGTCGGCCCGTAGTCAAAGCGGGTGAAGGCGTCGGAGTGGACCAGCGCCGTCTTCACGTCACGGGAGCCTGCCACGCGTCCACGAGCCGGACTTGCCGCCGGACTTCTCGACCAGCTGGATCCGCGCGATCGTCACTCCGCGCTCGACCGCCTTGATCATGTCGTAGACGGCGAGGGCCGCGACGGCGGCGCCCGTGAGCGCCTCCATCTCGACGCCCGTCTTGTCCACGGTGCGGACGCGCGTCTCGACCGTCAGCTCGCCACGGCGGACGTTCTGGGCGAACGTGACGTCCACGCCGGTGAGGCGCAGGGGATGGCAGAGCGGGATCAGCTGCGGGGTGCGCTTGGCGGCCATGATGCCGGCGAGGCGGGCGACGCCGAGGACGTCGCCCTTGGGGGCGTTCCCCCGGCGGATCACCCGGAGGGTGGCGGGCTTCATCCGCAGCACCGCCCGGGCGACGGCTTCGCGGGCCGTCTCCCGCTTTCCCGAAACGTCCACCATGCGCGCGGCGCCCTCCGGCGACAGGTGGGAGAGGCCCCGAAACGAGCCCGCGCGCGCTTTCTTCAGGCCGTGACGCCGGGGCGGCCGTGCTTGAGGATGGCCTCCATACGGTCTTTGGCCATCAGCTTCAGCTTCTTCAGCTCGCTCATTCGCCACTGCTGGTCGGCCGAGAGCGGGGAGGCTCGTTTGAGCGCCTCGAGTTCCTGGTCGTAGGCCCCGTGGTCGGTCCGGAGGCGCCGGAACTCCTCGTTCTCGGCCATCAGTCGTTCGATGAGGGGCT
>QHSZ01000045.1 GCA_003220595.1 Candidatus Rokuibacteriota bacterium
AGCGCTGACGTCGTGCCGCTGGACGCGGTGCTGGCGCATCTCCGCGGGCTGGACCGCGCGGTGTACGGGGGAGCCGCCGAGCTCCCAAGGAGCCTCTTGCCTCCGTCTCGGCAGGCGTAGTAGCTTTGCCGCGCCCATGAAACGCCCCGCGAGGAGCCGGCCGTGTTCGATCTCCTGATCAGGAACGGCAAGGTCGTCATGCCGGAGGCCGTCCTCGAGGCGGACCTGGCCGTCCAGGGCGAGCGCATCGCGGGGCTCCTCAAGACCGCGGAGCCCGTCCAGGCGCGCCAGGTGATCGACGCCCGCGGGCTCTACGTCGTGCCGGGCGGGATCGACGCCCACGTGCACTTCGACATGGAGTTTCTGGGCCAGAGCAAGCACACCTTCGAGAGCGGCACCATCGCCGCCGCCTTCGGCGGCACCACGACCATCATCGACTTCACCCTCGATCTGAAGACGCTCGGCGGGCCGCTCCTGGACGCGGTCGAAAAGCGACGCGAGAAGGCGGAGGGGAAGGCCGTCATCGACTTCGCGTTTCACTGCGTGGTCAACGACGGCGGCGACGACACGCTGCGAGAACTCGAGCACGTGGTCGCTTACGGCGTGCCGTCCTTCAAGATGTTCACCGTCTACCGCGAGGTCAACCTCTACGTCAACGACGCGACCGTCTACAATGTGATGGAACGGCTCCGGGACCTGGGCGGCATCGCGGCCGTCCACACCGAGAACTGCGACATCGTCGACTACTGCACGGCGCGCCTGCTGGCCGCCGGCCAGCGAAGCCCCGTCTACTATCCGCTGAGTCGCCCGACGTTCACCGAGGTCGAGTGCATCCGGCGCGTGCTCTTCCTGGCCCGCTCCGCGCGGGCCGCCGTGTACGTGGTGCACATCGCCGCCGGCGACGCGGTGGCGGCCGTTCGCCAGGCCCGCGCGGAAGGGCGGCCGGTCTACGGCGAGACGTGCCCGCACTACCTCGTGCTGACCAGAGAGATGTACGCACGGCCGGACGGCTACAACTACGTGATGAGCCCGCCGCTCCGCACCGAGGCCGACAACGAGGCGCTCTGGGAGGGCCTGGCCGGTGGCTGGCTCGCCACGGTCTCCTCCGACGACAACTCCATCGACGTGGAGGACAAGCGGGCCGGCGCGGAATCGTTCGACCGGGCGTCGCCCGGCTGCGTGGACGTCGAGACGCGGATTCCCCTTCTCTTCTCGGAGGGCGTCGGCAAGCGACGGCTGCCCATCACCCGTCTGGTCCAGGTGGCCTCGACCAACCCGGCCCGGATCTTCGGGCTCTACCCGCGCAAGGGCATCCTCGCGGCAGGCAGCGACGCGGACATCGTCCTCATCGACCCCACGGCGCGGCTCCGCGTGTCGCCCCAGACCCTGCACATGAAAGTGCAGTACAGCCCGTACGAAGGATGGGACGTGGTGGGGATGCCGGTCACCACCATCTCCCGGGGCAAGGTCATCGTCGACAAGGGGGCCTTTCTCGGGACCCCGGGGCACGGGAGGTTCCTCAAGCGCACCATCGACCCGGCGGTGCTGCAGGCACCCTTCTAGACCGTGTCCGGGCCGCGCGCAGCGCACAGAGCACTCGAGCGTCGCGAAAGGGGGCACGCATGAATGCGGCAGTGAACGTCGCCAGACGTGGAGGCCTCTTCGAGCCGATTCCGCCGATCCCCTTCCCGGGCCTGTGGCGAACCGATACGCGCTCGATCGTCGGGTCGGTCCTGCTGGCCGTCGCCTTCAGCGCCAACATGCAGATCACCGAGCGGCTCGACACCGCCACCGTCGGAGGCATCATCCCGTGGACGGCGCTGCCCTTCGGGATCATGTGGTTCACGGCCGCGTGCTTCTTCTTCGGCATGACGGGCGCGTTGATCACGGCCAGCTTCAACCCGATCATCGCCGTCTTGACCGCGACGGGACCTCTTGCGCCCATCCACTTCACCATCAACTGGTCGTTCAACATCCCCATGGCGATGATGGCCGCCTACGTGCTCGGCAAGAGGCAGCCGATCACCTTCGGCACCTACGTCACGATGGTGCTGATCGCCGAGCTGTTCCTGGCGACCGGCCTCATCCCGGTGTGGCTCTTCCTCTTCAAGTTCAGCGCGCTGCAAACCGCCGGGCTGTGGCTATGGGCGGTCGCGGAGGCCGTTCCCTCGTCGATCCTGGGCTTCGCGTTCGTTCGCACGGTGGCGAAGTCCGGGGTGCTCTCGTCCTGAGCCGTCGGAAAGGAGTCGCCGACATGAGGTCTCTCGTTACCGGCGCCATCATCGGGATCCTGCTGGTCGTCTTCGTGTTCGCCTGGATCTACCTCGCCTCCCAGGGCCGGGTGCCCGTCATCCAGGCCCCGCTCGAGTGGGTCAGCATTCCGGTCCGCATCGTGGCGCTGCTGATCCTGGCGGCCATCGTCGGTGTCGTCTACTTCGCGATGTTCCCCGCCAGGAAGCGGCCGTCCTAGCGGCGACCTCGACGGCGCGTCATGGCCGATCCCGTCATCGCGCTCGAGCGCGTGACCCTGCGTTACCCGACCGCCCCGAGCCCGACGCTCCGGGACGTCTCCTTCCGGGTGGAGCCCGGCGAGTTCGTCGGCATCGTCGGCTCCACCGGCAGCGGGAAGACCACGCTCCTCTATCTCCTGGCCGGCGTGATCCCGCACTACCTCGGGGCGGAGCTTGACGGGGACGTCCTGATCCACGGTCGGCGCACGCAGGAGCTCTCGCTGGCGCGCATCAGCGAGCGCGTCGGGCTGGTGCTCCAGGATCCCGAGGCGCAGCTCTTCAACCTGCTCGTCCGCGATGAGCTCGCCTGGGGCCTCGAGAACCGCGGCCTCGCGCGCGCGGAAATCGCTTCACGCCTGGCCTCGACGCTGTCGTTCTTCCGGATCGAGAGGCTGCAGGACCGCATCACCTATGACCTCTCGGGCGGGGAGAAGCAGCGGGTGGCGCTGGCCGCGGTCCACGCCATCGCTCCCGAGGTCTATCTCTTCGACCACCCCACGTCTCAGCTCGACCCCATCGGGGCCGCCGAGGTGATCGCCGCCGTCCGGCGGCTGGCGGAGCGGCACCAGCTCGCCATCGTCATGGTCGAGGACAAGGTCGACGAGCTGGTCGAGCACGCCGACCGACTCGTTCTCCTGGATGGAGGCCGCATCGTCCTCGACGCGGGGCCTCGCGAGTTTTGCCTGCGGAAGGACCTGCTCGATGCCGCCGGTGTCCGGCCGACCCAGATGGCCGAGCTGAGCGCCCGCTTGATCGAAGCCGGGCTGAAGCTCGACGTCCCACCCATCACGCTCGAGGAGATGACGGTCGCGCTCCGCGCGCGTCTGCGCTCATGACCTCGACGCCTCCCGCCGCGCTGGCTGTGGTGGCGGAAGGGCTCGAGTTCGAGTACCCGGCACCGCGGCGAATCCTGGCCTTGAAGGGCGTGACGGTGCGCATCCCGGAAGGTCAGTTCGCCGCCATCGTGGGCCAGAACGGGAGCGGCAAGACCTCGCTGGCCCGGTGCATCAGCGGCTACCTGCGCCCCACGCGCGGCAGCCTGCGAGTCGCCGGCACCGAGGTCTGGCGGCTCCGGCCCTCGCAGCGGGCGACTCGCGTGGGCTATGTCTTTCAGAACCCCGACCACCAGCTGTTCCGGGAACGGGTCTGGGACGACGTGGCGTTCGGTCCCCAGAACCTGGGAGTCTCCCCCGACCAGATCCAGGAATCGGTCGAGCGGGTCCTCCGGCGGCTCGAGCTGTGGGACAAGCGCGAGCTCCATCCCTTCCAGCTCTCCCGCGGCGACCGCCAGCGGCTCGCGATCGCCGCCATCATCGTGATGCGGCCACAGATCCTGATCGTGGACGAGCCCACGACGGGCCAGGACATGGCGCGCTCGCGCGAGATCATGGACCTCCTGGCCGGACTGAACCGCGAGCAGGGCATGACGATCCTCACGATCACCCACGTCATGGAGCTGGTGGCCGAGTACGCCCGCTGGGTGATCGTCATGCACGATGGGCGCGTGCTGCTCGACGGGCCGCCCCGCCAGGTGTTCTCCCGGGCCGAGGAGCTCCGGATCACGGCGATCAACCCGCCGCCCGTGGCGCGCCTCGGACTGACCCTCGGGCTCGACCCCCTGCCCATCACCGTGCCCGAGGCTCGCGACGCCATCCTCCGGCGCCTGCCCGCATGAAGCTCCTCTACCAGTTCTCGGCCGGTGACTCGTTCCTGCACCGCCTGGACCCGCGCACCAAGCTCGTCTTCGTCGTCTGCTTTCTGATCTCGACCTTCCTGCTGCCCGAGCCCTGGGTGATGCCCCTGGCCATCATCACGATCATCTGGATCTTCGGCCGCGTCAGCCCGCTCGAGTACCTCGTGTTCATCCTTTTCCTCCTTCCGCTGATGACGGCCATCGTCCTGATTCATCTGCTCACCGACGGCCCACCCTATTTCGACACGCCCCTGCTCGGCGTCCTCCACCTCTCCAGGCCGGGCTGGGACGCCGGGCTGCTGGTGGCGTTCAGGCTCGCGGCCATGGGCATCGCGTTCATCATGTTCTCGATGACCACCGATCCCTTCGACTGGGGCATGGCGATGTACCAGAGCGGGCTCAACTACAAGGTCGCCTTCATGTTCGCCTTCGCCATGCGCTTCTTCCCGTTGCTGCAGGAGGAGCTGGTGGTGATCCGAAACGCGCTGACGGCCCGCGGGTACCGCGCCATTGGCTCCCGGAACCCGTACGTGTTCCTGCGTGGTGTGGCCATCTCCATCATGCCGCTCGGCCTCGGCGCCCTCCGTCGCAGTCGGGACATCGCCCTCGCGATGGAGCTCCGGGGGTTCAACTATGCGGAGACCGTCGGGACGCGGCGGACCGTCTTCCGCGACATCCGGATGCGACCCCGGGATCACGCGGTCGTAGCCGTCTCAGTCTTCGGGCTGATCGCCGCCGTTGCGCTGTCGGTGCGGCTGGGGGCGTTTCCCGAGGTCCCGCGCGCCTGGCTCGTGTTCCTCGCTATCCTGCTCGTGCTTTTCTCCGTGATCGCCTGGCGCATCAGCCGCACGATCAAGGGATAAGTGTGACCGAGACGGCGCGCGTCGTCGTCGTGGGAGGCGGCATCTGGGGATGCTCGATCGCCTACCATCTGGCCCGCGCCGGCGTCTCCGACGTGCTCGTGCTCGAGCGCGGGGAGCTCGCCTCGGGCAACACGTCGCAGGCCGCCGGGCTGGTCGGCCAGCTCCGCGCCTCGGAGCTCATGGCGCGCTCCATCATGGCCGTGGTCGAGCGCCTCACCCGGTGGCAGGCCGAGCACGGGGAGGATTCAGGGTTCCGCCAGGTCGGGAGCCTGAAGCTCGCGCTGACGGACGCGCGCGCGCGCGAGCTCGAGGCCCAAGTGGCGCAGGCCCGCCGCTGGGGGCTCGCGGCGGAGCTCATCGCGCCGCGGGATGCCGAGGCTCGGGTGCCGCTGCTGGAAACAAAGGGGGTGAAGGCGTGCGCGTGGGTTCCGACCGACGGCTACGCCGAGCCCTACACGCTGGCGATGGCCTTGGCCCGTGCGGCCCGCCGTCTCGGCGTCAGGATGCGGACGCAGACGCCCGCCACGGCGATCACGCTCGAGCGAGGCCGGGTCACGGGCGTCGAGACACCGAAAGGACCGATCGCCTGCGAGACCGTCGTGGTGGCCGTGGGGCCGTGGAGCGAGCTGATCGGCGCGGCCCTGGGGCTCGCGTTCGACACGGTCCCGATCCGGCACCAGCTCTGGGTCACGGCACCGCTCGACGGCGTCCCGCGCGACATGCCGGTGGTCCGGGTGCCCGACGCGTCCGTCTATCTGCGCCCGGAAGTGGGCGGCGTGCTCGTCGGCGGCTTCGAGCGTGGGCCCAAGCGGTTCGCCATGGCCGACCTGCCGGCCACCTTCACGATCGAGGAGACCGAACGGGACCAGCGGGTCCTGGAGGAGCTTGGCGGGGGACTCACGCGCGCCTTCCCCGCGCTCCAGGCGGCGCCGATCATCCGGGGGTGCGCGGGCCTGCCGACCTTCACGCCCGACGGGAATTTCTTGGTCGGCCAGGTGCCGACCGTCCACGGGCTCTACGCGGCCACCGGGTGCAACGCCCTCGGGATCGCCGGCTCGCTCCTGATCGGCCAGTGGATGAGTGAGCTGGTCGTGGACGGCGAGGCGAGCGTTGATCTCTCGAGCCAAGCGCTGACCCGCTTCGGCTCGCGCTACGGGAGCCGGGGACGGCTCCAGGCCGACTGCGAGTCCATCTACGCGAACTTCTACGCGCTCGACAAGGGCGCGTTCTGACCGAGCCGGCCGTCGCTCCTCGCCGGGGCTAGGACCCGTGCCGCGGCGGCGGCGTCAGCCCGCACTCGGCGATCTTGTTCAGCAGCGTCTTGTAGCTGACCTTGAGGATGCGGGACGCCTTCGCGCGATTCCAGTGCGAGCGGTCGAGCACCTCCACGAGAGCCTTGCGCTCGGCTTCGCGCGCGGCCCGGCGCGCGATCTCCCGCAGGCTCTCGCTCGCGATCGGAGCGGCGGCCGCGGTGGCGTGCCCGTTCCGGCGACGGGCGAGCGAGACCGCGAACGCCTGCTCACCCTCCGTGAGCACCACCATGCGCCGGATTGCGTTCTCCAGCTCCCGGACGTTCCCCGACCACGGGTGCTCCATGAGGCGGGCCAGCGTCTCGGGCGCAAGCTCCTTCTGCCGCCCGTACTGCGCGTTGAACCGCGTGAGGAACGCCGACACGAGGAGCGGAATCTCCTCGCGCCGCTCCCGGAGCGGCGGCACATGGATCTCCACCACGTTGAGGCGGTAGTACAGGTCCTCCCGGAACTCCCCCCGCGCGATGGCGCGCTCAAGGTCCCGATTCGTGGCGGCGATCACGCGCGTGTCGACCTCGATCGCCCCGTGGCCCCCGACGCGCGTGAACCGAAAGTCCTGGAGCACGTGGAGCAGCTTGGCCTGGAGCGTGAGCGGCAGCTCCGCGATCTCGTCCAGGAACATCGCGCCGTTGTCCGCGTACTCGAACTGCCCCGGCTTCCGCCGGTGGGCGCCGGTGAAGGCCCCGCGTTCGTGGCCGAAGAGCTCGGACTCGAGCAGCTCGCCGGGGATCGCGGCGCAGTTGACCTTGATGAACGGCCCACCGCGGCGCGCCGAGGCGGCATGGATGGCCCGGGCGACGAGGTCCTTGCCCACGCCGCTCTCCCCGTGGATCAGCACCGTCGCGTCCGTGTCGGCGATGTTCTCGACGATGGTCCGGATCGCCCGCATCTGCGGGCTTCCGTCGAGCAGCGCGGCGTAGTCGAAGGAAGAAGGTGCGAAAGCGTCGTCCCGTGCCAGCGGCCTGTCCGCTGCATCGAGTTGACCAGTGCTCACCGCTCGCCTCCTCTAGGTGATTCGAGCCGCCGTCATAATCGGATCTAGGCAACAAAGTTCCTATCCGCTCTTTACCTGAATCGGGGAAGGGCGTTCCCCTGATGCGGGGGCCTACGAAGGGAACTGGCGCGGTCGGTTGTCGAGCTACCGGAGGACGCAGAACCCCTGGGCCTCGATGCCCAGGGCAACGTTGAACTTGCTGCGGAAGTTCTCGAGGGCGGCGGCGGCGGTGAGCTCCACCAGCTGGGCTTCCGAAAATTGGGAGCGCACTCTCGTGAAGAGCTCGTCGGTCACTTTCTGGCCGGTGACCGTCATGGCCTCGGCGTACGCGAGGGCCGCCCGCTCGCTCGCGGAGAAGAGGTCACTGGTCGCGGCGTGGGCGACCTG
>QHSZ01000379.1 GCA_003220595.1 Candidatus Rokuibacteriota bacterium
CGGCGCGCGAGGTGGGCAAGGCGCTCGGGCTGCCGCGCGACATGCAGGACCGGCTCGCCCGGCTCGTCGCGAACTGGGGCTATCAGGATCCTGACGAGCTCCTGATCAAGCACCTCGCGGAAGCCGGCTGCGATCCGTCACATCCGCGCATCCGGCACTTCGCCAGGCTCTGGCTCCAGGTCCAGGACCTGCCGCGCCACCTCGGCCAGCACTCGGGCGGCATGGTGATCGCCGCCGGCCGTCTCGACGACGTCGTGCCGCTCGAGCCCGCGACCATGCCGGGGCGCGTCGTCGTCCAGTGGGACAAGGACGACTGCGCGGGGCTCGGCATCATCAAGATCGACCTGCTCGGGCTCGGGATGATGTCGGTGCTCCAGGAGGCGATCACCCTCGTGAGCGAGACGGGCGGCTCGGTGGACCTGGGGCACTTGCCGCCCGACGACTCGGCCGTCTACCGGAGCCTCCAGCGGGCGGATACCATCGGCGTGTTCCAGGTGGAGAGCCGCGCCCAGATGGCGACCCTCCCGCGCATCCTCCCTGAGCGGTTCTACGACCTCGTCGTGCAGGTCGCGATCATTCGCCCCGGGCCGATCGTGGGCGAGATGGTCCATCCTTACATCCGGCGCCGGCGCGGGCGCGAGCCCGTCACGTACCCGCACCCGTCGCTCGAGCCCATTCTGAAGCGAACCCTCGGCGTGCCGCTCTTCCAGGAGCAGCTTCTGCGGATGGCGATGACGGCCGCGGGCTTCACCGCGACGGAGGCCGAGGAGCTCCGGCGCGCGCTCGGCTTCAAGCGGAGCGAGCGGCTCATGGGCGAGGTGGAGGCGAAGCTCCGCGCGGGGATGGCGCGGCAGGGGATCGCCGGCGCCGCGGCCGAGACGATCGTGCGCTCGATCACCTCGTTCGCGCTGTACGGCTTTCCGGAGTCCCACGCGTCGAGCTTCGCGCTGCTCGCCTACGCGAGCGCGTATCTCAAGGTTCACCACCCGGCGGCCTTCTACGCGGCGCTCCTCAACAACCAGCCGATGGGGTTCTACCATCCCGCGACGATCGTCAAGGACGCCCAGCGCCACGGCCTGCGCTTCCTGCCGATCGACGTCACGCGCTCCCAGTGGCTCTGCACGGTGGTTGACTTCAACTCTGATCGGCCGGCGGAGCAACCGAGCCCGCGGTTCCCGCGGGGCACGGGCGTGGCGAAGCCCGGGAGCCCGTGCCCAGTTCAATCAGTCAGGCTCGGCCTGCGATACGTGAAGGGGCTCCGCGAGACGGCGGCGCGCGCGCTCGTGCAGGCGCGGGAGGCGCGGCCCTTCGCCTCGGTCCACGATCTGGCGCTCCGGGCCGCGCTCGCGCGCGACGAGCTCGAGACGCTCGCGGTCATCGGCGCGCTCGCACCGCTCGGCGCCACGCGGCGGGCGAGCCTCTGGGCGGCGGCGGCCCCTCACCCCGGACCTTTGTTCGTTAGTGCGGAAGAGGAAGCGCCACCGAGCCCGCTCAAGGAGATGACGGAGGGTGAGCGGCTCGTCGCCGACTACGGGGGCACGGGCGTGACGCTCGGTCGCCACCCGATGGCGATGTGCCGCGCCGAGCTCGACCGCCGCGGCGTGCGCGCCGCGCGCGCGCTCGTCGCCGTCCCGCACGGGACGCCCGTCCGCGTGGCGGGCAGCGTCATCGTCCGCCAGCGCCCGGGCACCGCCAAGGGGTTCGTGTTCCTGACCCTCGAGGACGAGACGGGGATCGCCAACGTGATCGTGACGCCCCCGCTCTTCGCGCGTTACCGCCTGACGCTCGTGACCGCGCCCTTCCTGCTCGTAGAGGGGATCGCGCAGCAGCAGGACGGCGTCGCCTCGGTCCGCGCCGCGCGCGTCTCGGCGCTCTCCGTCCTCGCGCAGGGCGTGCCCTCGCACGACTTCGGATGATCGCCTTGCGCCCTGCGCGCCGCCTCGCTTACGCTCGAGAGAACAGGGGAACTGATGATGGTTGCCACCGAGCCTCACGCCACCCTTCGGTATGCGACCGTATCCTGCCGTGCACGGCGCGGGTG
>QHSZ01000067.1 GCA_003220595.1 Candidatus Rokuibacteriota bacterium
AGCTGTAGGGGCGGTCCTGGGGAATCGTGTAGGTGTCGGAGATGTTCACGACCTCGCCCATGATCGAGACGTACCCGGCGAGGCTCAGGTCGGTGATGTTGAGCGGCTCGGCCTGCAGCCGGCGCTTCATCTCGGCCTCGCCGAGCTGCCGCGCCAGCCGGTCGTTCTGGACGACCGCGAAGCGGAGCTGGTTGTTCTCGCGCAGGAACAGGGTGCCGGCCTCTGCACGCGTGAGGCGGCGGGCCTCGGTGAGAATGCGCTCCAGGAGCGTCGAGAGGTCCCGCTCGTTGCTGAGCGCGATTCCGATCTGGACGAGCTCCCTGAACGCCTCGGTGAGGTTGACGGAGAACGACATACCTGCGGCTACCACCATCTCCGATGCCTCTCCTCTTGTGGCCAGACTTTGCATATGGGCCCCAATGGAAGAGCAATCGGGATGCCACGGTTTTCGGTGTGTGTCGGACGAGTCGATCTCTGCAAAATCACTAAGATACAATATGTTCGAGGCTAAGGTCAGCGGGGTGTTTAGCCATATTCCAACCACGCGGAAGATATATACAAAGCAATTTATTTCATAGGGTCCGAGACGGCAGTGGAATGCCTCATGAGTGCCATTCTGACAGATCTTTGGAAGGCTGGAGGTCGAGACGCCGGCGCAAGCGGTTGATTTAACAAACGCGAATCGGCGCCGACCCTTGGCATTCGAGTTGCTCCGTTAAATCTGGGATGAAACTGGCATTCCGCAGGCACGAAGTCAAGAGCCTGAAGCAGCTCGAGGTTCTCGTCACCGAGCATGCCGAGGCGATCGATCCCGGCTGCCGGATCGTCGCCGCCGGCGTCAACCTCGGACGCTCCACGGTGGACCTGGCAGGGGTCGACGCCCGCCAGACGCCGATGCTCGTGGCGCTCGGCTTCACCGCCGACGACGAGATGCTGTTCAGCATGCTCGAGGCGTACGCCTGGTGCCTCGAGTATCCAGAATCGGTGCGCCGGTTCGCCGGCGACGAGCGCAGCGGTTGGCCGCCGCGCATCGTGTTCGTCGCCGAGCGCGTCGCCGAGACGTTTCTCCGAAAGCTCCGGCTGCTCAAGTTCCCCGCGGTGCATTGCTTCGAGTTCCGTTACGTCGACGTGAACGGCGCCACCGGCTTCTACCTCGACGTGGTCGACTGGAGTCGTGGCGGCTCGGCGCCTCGCGAGACCGCCGCGCCGGGGGCGCCGGACGTGACGCCGGCGCGCGAGGCGAGCTCGGTCATCGCGGTGCCGGACTGGCCGCCGGTCGCCGAGAGACCCGAGCGCGGTGAGCCGGTCACCGTCCCGGCGCCCGGTCAGGACGCCACGGGCGAAAACGAGGCGCCGGGCTGGCTCGAGCGCCTGGCGTCGCTCCTCGAGCCCTTGGCCGCGACACCGGCGCCCGAGGCGGCCGCCGCGCCGGTCGAGCTGCCCCGCCCCGCGCCCGAGCGCGAGCCCCTGGAGGCCTCCGCCGAGCCCGGCCCGAGGCCGGGCGACGTGCTCCCGAGCGTCGAGCTTCCGTCGAGCCGTGAGCTCGGACCGACGTGGCGGAAGTTCCTCGAGAAGCTCACGAGCGGGTTCGACGTGCTGGCGGCGCCGCCGGTACCGGACGCGCCGCCCGCGCCGGCACCCGAGCGCGAGCCCGTGTCGCCCGCGCTCGCGCCGGTCACGCGGTCCGGCCGTCACGGCGGCTCGAACGGCGACCGGCGCGCGCTCCTCGACGGCGTACGGCTCCCGCCGAACGGCGAGCTCGTTCCTCAATGGCGCAAGTTCCTCGACAAGCAGTCGATCGACGAAGGGAAGATCGAGGCCGTGAAGGAGTACCTGCACCGGGAGTTCCCGCTGTGCACGGTCTACGATTTCTTCGAGTTCGAGCGCGGCGCGCACGTCTTCCAGCTCCAGGACAACCAGGGCAAGGTCTCGCAGCTCGCGACGTTCTTCCTCGAGTTCTTCGAGGCCCTGCGCAACGCAGAGATCCGTGCCTGGCTCGAGAAGCACAAGCTCGCCCAGGCGATGCGCCAGGCGGGCCAGGCCGGCGTACGCGTGAGCGCGAGCGGCGTCGAGATCGTGAAGCGCTAGCTCCCGCTCCAGCAGAGCGTCCGCTCGGCGGACACCCGGATGACCGTCGCCCCCTCCCGGTCGAGCCCCATCACGCGATACTGCGGGTATTTCTCGCGGAGCAGGTCCACGGCCGCCGCGCGCTCGGTCCCGCCCGTGAGGACGGCGGCGCCCCCCTCGACGAGCACCCAGCGGAGCCCCGACCAGTCCTCGTCGTAACGATCCACGACCAGCGCCGCGCGCGGGTTCTCCTCGATGTTACGCACGCGCCGCAGGCGCCGCCCGGGGACGCGCTTGGGCTTGGCGTCGATCGCCGTGACGCACGTGCGCCCGTCGAACGCGTAGCAGACGGGCACCACCAGCGGCCGGCCCGTCCGGTCCGCCGTGCCGAGCCGCGCCACGCGGCTCTGGTAGAGGAGCTCGACCGCCCAGGGCGGGAGGTCGGGGCTCACCGGCCGAGCTTCGCGTACCGGTCCAGGAGCGGGAGGACGGTGTCGCGCGGCTCCGAGGGCAGACGCAGGATGGCGCGCGTGATCCCGGCGTCCGCGTAGCGCTGGAGCGCCGCCGCCTCGGCCTTCGCGCCGAAGATCGAGACGGAGATGGTCTTCATGTCACGCCCGGCGCGCGCCGCGCGGGCCTCGAGGTCGGCGAGCCCCGGAAGGATCGCGTCCGCCGCGCGCCCGCGCGGGAACCAGCCGTCGCAGAAGTCCACGACCCGCTGCAGCGTGTAGCCGCTCTCGCCGCCGAGCAGGATCGGCGGGTGGGGCGTCTGGGCGGGCTTCGGCCACGACCAGATCGGATCGAAGCTCACGAACTCACCGTGGAACGCAGCGGCGTCCTTGGTCCAGATCTCCTTCATCGCGAGCACCCGCTCGCGCAGCAGGCGGAAGCGCGTCTTGAAGGCCGTGCCGTGGTTTTCCATCTCCTCGGCGTTCCAGCCGCCGCCGATGCCGAAGAGGAAGCGCCCGCCCGAGAGGACGTCGAGGCTCGCGACCTGCTTGGCCAGGGTGATCGGATCGTGCTCGATGACCAGGCAGATGCCCGTGCCGACCTTGAGCGTGCGGGTCACCGCGGCCGCGGCGGTGAGCGCGACGAAGGGGTCGAGCGTGTGCGAGTACTCGCGCGGGAGCTCGGTCCCGCCGGGAAAGGGCGTGCGCCGGCTCGCCGGAATGTGGGTGTGCTCGGTGACGAACAGCGACTCGAAGCCGCGCTCCTCGGCGGCGCGCGCCAGCTCGTCGATGCGGATCGAGTAATCCGTCGGGAAGATGCAGACGCCGTAGTGCATTTGCTCCTCCTGGGCCGCGGCCCGGGCCGCGGCCGTCAGCGTTTCGGGGACAACGAGAAGTGGGTGTGCGTCGCGAGCCACCGGCCGTCGCGGCGCGCGAGCGCGATCGTGAGCCGGCCGGGCCGCGCGAAGGTCGTGCCGTCTCCCCGCACGCCCGTGGAGTCCCAGGGC
The DNA here is from genome assembly GCA_003220595.1 of Candidatus Rokuibacteriota bacterium. Classification (GTDB taxonomy): domain Bacteria; phylum Methylomirabilota; class Methylomirabilia; order Rokubacteriales; family CSP1-6; genus AR19. The sequence continues at coordinate 3,524 of QHSZ01000067.1, forward strand.
GCCGCGACCCAGGCGGCCCCGTCGATGACCGCGCCCCGCGCCTCGTCCACGCGGATCGTGAAGTCGCGGATCCGGGGCCAGACGTGGAGCCACTGCTCCTCCATGACGCGCTCGATGCCCTCGACGACGTACGCCACGGTGCCGAAGGCGATGAGGTCCGGCGCGCAGAGCCGGCGGCCGCCCTCGAAGTCCGCGGCGCGCACGCACGCCTCCCAGCGGGAGAGCCAGGCGCGGATCGGCGCGAGCGGGTCCTCGCTCGTGGTGAGCTGGCGGGCGATCTCGAGCAGGTTGCCGTCGGGATCACGCAGGTAGATGGACTCGATCGGCCCGAGCGCGCCTACGCGCGCCACCGGCCCCTCGAGCACGGGGACGCGCAGCTCGCCGAGCCGGCGGACCCAGGCGTCGAGGGGCTCGCCGGTCAAGAAGCAAAGGTCGCCGGAGCCCGGCGTCGGCCGCGCCGCCTTCAGCTCGGGCTCGCGACCCGCCGGGTGGAGGTTGAGCTTCTGCGCGCCGAAGCGCAGCGCGAGCCGGCCCTGGCCGAACGTCACGACCTCCATGCCGAGCGCCCGACGGTAGAACTCGCAGGTCGCGTCGGCGTCGCGGACCGTGAGCACGAGGTGGTCGAGCCGGTCGAGCGTCATGGCGCGCCCCGCCTCAGCCGAAGATGGTCTCGGGCAGGAACGCGGAGACGATCCAGTTCGGCGCGTCTACGATCTCGCTGATCTTGAGATCGACGGCCACGCTCGCGAGGATGTACGCCTCCTCGCGAGAGACGCCGCGCTCGCGCACGAGGTGCTCGATCATGTAGCGGACGGCCTGCTGGGCGGCGGCGAAGAGATCGGGGCCGTGGGCGGTGGTCACGAACCAGGGACCCCGATCCGCCCGGGGCGCGAGCGGCCCGCCGGTGCGGAACTGCGGCTCGGCGAGCCGTCGCCCCCGCTCGACGCCGAACCGGAGCGTCACCCGCGCCATCATCTCGACGGCCGTCACGCACACCTCGCCGTCGCCTTGGGCCCCGTGCCCGTCGCCGACGCTGAACAGGGCGCCGTCCACCCAGACGGGCAGGTAGAGCGTCGTACCCTTGACGAGTTGCTTGATGTCCATGTTGCCGCCGTTCTTGCGCGGCGGCATCGTGCTGTGGGCGCCCGGCTCGTCCAGCGCGGTGCCCATCACGCCCGGGAACGGCTCGAGCGGCACGGCGATGTCGCGGCCGGTCCGGGCCGAGACGCCGTCCGAGACGTCCCAGATCTGGAGGAACGGCTTGGGGAAGTCGTGCTCGGGGAGGAGCCCACGCCCGGGCCGGATCGCCGTCCAGCCGAACGGCGCGCGCGGCGCCACGTCGAGGATTTCGACGACCAGCAGGTCGCCCGGCCGGGCGCCCCTGACGCCCACCGGACCGGTGAGCGGGTGCCCGCGGAACGGTCCGCGCGCGAGGACGTCTCCGTGGGTGGAGGACGGCGAGTAGTAGCCGTCGGCGGAGTCGCGCGTGTCGAAGACGACGGTGTCGCCTGGGTCGATGACGAGGCGCGGCGCGAGCGCGTTGTTCCACTCGTAGTGGACGGTTCCGGCGTCCAGGGCGTGGGTACGCGCCATCGCTCAGGATCGTCGGGCGGCCGCACCGTCCGCGAGCTCGTTCCAGGCGACCATGCCCGTGCCCGAGCGCCAGGCGACCGCGGGCATGTAGGCGAGCACGTCCGCGGGGCCGTGCGTCATGGCGAGCACGAGGAACCATGAGAGCAGCTCGGCGGTCCCGCCCGAGCCCGCCGCCTCCATGCGCTCGAGCGTGCACTCGGCGAGGAGCGTCGCGTGGTCGCCCTTGGCCAGGAGCCCGAGGAACCACCGGTCGAACTCCTCGTCCACCCAGAAGTAGCGGGGGCCGCCCGGCTCGTGCGAGAGCCCGCCCGTGGCGATGACCGCGATGCGGTCGTCGCCGGGAAACGCCCGCAGCACGTCGCGGAGGACGCCGCCGACCTCGTACGCGCGCTCGGGCGTCGGGATCGGTGGGACGGTGCAGTTCATCCCGACCGGCACCAGACGGAACCTCGCGTCGGGGTTCAGATAGTGCGTGGGCACCGAGATCCCGTCGTCGAACTGCATCTCGCGCAGGTACGCGAGCTGGAGCCGGCGCCGCGCGCCCTCGTTGACGATGAAGCGCGCCAGCCCCGGGTGGCCCGGCACGCGGTACTTCTCCATCCCGAGCCACTCGTCGAACCAGTCGGCGGGGCCCACGTGCGCCTCACCGATGCCGACGGTGTACTCGGGCAGGTTGTTGATCGGCCAGTTCAGGAGGTGGTCGTTGGTGAACATCACGAGCACGTCGGGCCGCGCCGCCTCGAGCCGGCGGCGCATCTCGGCCGTCGCCTCGAGGGCGAGCCGCTGGTAGGCCTCCGGGGCGCGCGTGAACCAACCGGTGAGACCCGGGGAGTGGGTCATCGCCATGGCCGCCACGATCCGCGCCACGGCTACCGCCCCTCGAGCGCGGCCTGCCGCGCCAGCGCCCGCGCCGTCTCCTCGGGGAACGCCCGCTTGTAGCACTCGAGCGCGGCGCTGGCGTTGGTGTTGTGCGCGGCGCCGAAGAAGAGGCGCAGGATCTGCGGGACGTAGTACTGGTGGACGCCCAGGTCCATGAGGCGCTTCGGATCCTTGTCGCGGATCGCCTCGTACTCGGCGCGGCTCAGCCCGAACTCCCGCGCGAGGCCCTCGAGGTCCGTGAGCCAGCGCGCCCTGAGCGCAGGGTCGCGTCGGACGTAGAATAACATCTCGTTGGCCGGGAGCGTTTTATCGCAGCGCTCGACGTTACCCATCGGCGGGCCCTCTGAGGATCCTCGGATTCACCTTGACGAACATGATCACGCAGCGCTCCGGCCCGAGGTTGCGGACGTCGTGCAGGACGTTTCTTGGAAACTTCACGATGGAGCCTGCTGGGACGACGACCTCCCGGCCGTCGATGCTCATGTTCGCCGTGCCCTCGAGGACGAAGATCGCCTCCTCCTCCCTCGGATGCGTGTGCATGACGGTGGACTGGCCGGGCTCGTAGCAGGCGATCTCGGACCAGAGCTGGTCCGTCTTGAAGAGCATCTTGCGTACGCGCCGGTCGGCCGCGAACGCCTTGAGGGCGTGGAGATCGAAGACCTGTGCGACACCGGTCGTCGCGGCCACCGCGACGTCGTCGTCCATTCGCGCCTCCTCGGGTGCTCCTCGGGCTCGGCGGTATTGTAGCGGGGCTGGCGGCCCGTGGACAGCCCGGGAAGAGAGCCCGAGCGCGGCGCTCGGGCCGGGTCCGTCCGGCGTGGGAGCCGCCTCCCTATAGGTTCCCATCAGGGCCTAAGTCCTTGTCAGATAGACCCTGATCCTTTCATGTCACACGTGAAACGTTCTTGTGGTATGAAGGGGCACCGATGAATCGCTTCCCAGGGGTGGGCCGCCGCATTCGCCAGAGGCTGAAGGCGACCGGCTACTGGAAAGATGGCCGACCCGACATCGCCCGGTTCTGCACCGACAAGGACTACCGCTCCCAGTACCTCTACGCCTGGCTCGGCGACCGGGTCCCGACCTACGAGAACCTCGTTCGGCTCGCCCACGACCTGGAGGTCCCGGCCGAGTGGGTCATGTTTGGAACCGGCCAGGGCGCCCGGGCGGAGCGCGCCGAGGCGGTAAACGCGCCGAAGGCCGCGCCGCCCGCCCAGCTCATCGACTTCGCCAGGCTGCGCGAGGTGACGAGCCGGCTCGTCCGCCTCGAGGCGGAGCTCGAGGCCATCTTTCGCGCCTTCCCGGACCTCTACTTCTGGCTCGACGCCGACGGGACCTTCCTCGCCTGGCAGGGCGGGCGCGGCTCCGAGCTCCACGTCGCTCCGGACCTCATGCTCGGCAAGAAGATCGCCGACACGTTCCCGCCGGAGACCGCCCTGTCGCTTGAGCGGGGGGCGCGCACCGCCGCGGCGTCGGGGGGCGTCGCGTCCGTCGAGTTCCAGTTGGGGGCGCACAGCTACGAGACGCGCTTCCTGCCCCTCGGCGACCGGCCATCGACACCCCGCCGGCTCCTCATGATCGTGCGCGAGATCACCGAGCGAACGCGGGCGGAGGAGGCAGCGCGCGCGCTCGCGCGGGTCAGCCACGAGCTCGCGGGGACGCTCGATCCGGCCGAAGCGACCGAGCGCGTGGTGTCCGCGGTGCTCGACCTGTCCCGCGTGCGCCGCGCCAGCCTCTTCCAGCTCGACCCCGCCTCCGGCGCTCTCGTCTGCGTCGCCGAGGCGGGCGAGGGCCCACACGACCGCTGGCTGGGGCAGGTGATCCCGCCCGGCGGGAGCATGACCCACCAGGCGATCCGTGAGCGCCGCCCGCTCTGGTTGCACGACGTCGGTGTCCGCGTCGACGGGCTCCTCGACGTCCCCGCCCGGCTCCGCGAGCGCATGACGGCGGAGGACCACCGTTCCGTCGTCGTCCTGCCCCTGATCTCGCGCGGTGAGGTGCTCGGCGCTCTGGCGCTCGCCTCGGACTCGGGGCACGCCTTCACGCCGGTGGAGCTCGGACTGCTCTCCGGATTCGCCGACGCCGCCGCGGTCGCGATCCGGAACGCGCGCGTGTACGAGCTGAGCGAGCGCCGCCGGCTGGCGGCCGAGGCGCTGGCCAGCGTGGGGCGCCTCGTCACCCAGTCGCTCGACCCCGACGTCGTCGGACAACGGATCGCCGACAGCGTCCTGGCGCTCCTCGGCGCGGCGGCGTCCGCGATTCTGCGCGTCGAGCCGGTCTTCGGCGGCCTGCTCGCGGTCGCCGTCGCCGGCGAGGCCACGCCCGGCGTAGTGCCGGGCCTGACGCTCCCGGCGGGGATCGGCGTCGCGGGCCGTGCCGTGCACGAGCGCCGGCCGGTCCTGACATCGGACCTTCTCGACGACCCATCCGTCACGGCCCTTCCCGCGTTCGGGGGCGCGCTGGAAGCATCGGCGCATCGCGCCGCGCTCGCGGTGCCGCTGCTCGGCCGCGACGGCGCCACCGGAGCGCTCGTGGTGCAGGATCGCACCGGCCGCCGCTTCGACGAGGAGGACGTCCGGCTGCTCCAGGCCTTCGCCGACCAGGCGGCGCTCGCCCTCGAGAACGCGCAGCGGTTCGCCGAGACGGAGCGCGGCCGCGCGGAGGCGCTGGCCGCGGCGCTCCACTCCGGACGGCGGTTCGACAGTCTCGTGCACGGGCTGACCGCGATCGTGTGGGAGGCGGACGCTGCGACCTGGCAGATCCTGTTCGTCAGCCAGGCGGCCGAGCGCATCCTCGGCTACGCGCTCGAGCGCTGGTACACGGAGCCCGACTTCTGGTGCGACCACCTGCACCCCGAGGACCGGGAGCGATTCGATGCGATGCGGCCGGCCCCGCCCGTCGAGGACCACGTGGTCGAGTATCGGATGATCGCGGCGGACGGCCGCGTCGTCTGGTTCAGCGACTTCGTCCATCTGATCCGCCACGAGGACGAGCGGGTCCGGTGGCTGCATGGCGTGATGGTCGACATCACCGAAAGCAAGCTCGCGGCCGAGGCGTCCCGGGCGCTCGGCGAGGTCGGGCGCCTCCTCGCGCTGTCGCCCGACCGCGCCGCCGTCGCGCAGCGGATCGCCGAGGGCGTGCGCCACCTCTTCGGCGCCCGGGTCGCGACCCTCCTGACGATGACGTCGGATGCAGACGGGACGGTCACCGAGGCGCACGTCGAGGGCGCGTCGGGCGAGCTCTGCTCGAACGGCGGCCGGCCGCCGGGCACGGGCGTCCTCGGACTTGCGATGCTCGAGCGGCAGCCCGTGTTCTCGCCCGACATCCTGGCCGACGCCCGCCTGGCCCTGGAGCCCGAGGTCCGCGCCCGCCTCGAGCGGGGCCAGACCCGCGCCGTCCTCGGCGTGCCGTTGATCGTGAAGGGCGAGGTGATCGGCGCTCTCACCGTCGGCGACCGCGCGGGCCGCGGCTTCGACGCGCGGGAGATCCGCCTCGCGCAGGCGTTCGCGGACCAGGCGGCGCTCGCGCTGGCGAGCGTCGCGACGTCGACACGGGAGGCTACTTGAGCGCCGCCGGGTGGAAGAGCATCCACTGGTCGGCGCGCGGCGTCCAGACCAGCCGCTCCCGCGTCGCGTAGACGTCCACCTGCTGGAGCAGGAACACCCAGGTCGCGTCCTCGACCATCGCGCGCGCCAGCTCTCCGTAGACGGCGCGGCGCTTCGCTTGGTCCAGCGTGGCGCGCCCGAGGTCGAAGAGCTGGTCCACGCGCTCGTTCTTGTAATAGAGCCCGCGGCCCTTGGACGAGACGAGGTTGTAGAGCTCGTCGGCGTCCTGCATCGGGCCGCCGAGGCCCAGCAGGTAGGCGTCCTGAAACTGCTTACCGAGGTAGCGCTTGAAGTAGGCGCCCCACTCCGCGACCTGGACCTTCGGCTTGAAGCCTGCCTTCTGCCATTGGCCACCGAGCGCCTCGGCGACCTCCTTGTCGCCCTGGTAGCGGCCGGCGGGCGACTCGAGCGTGATCTCGAGCCCGTCGGGATATCCCGCCTCGGCGAGGAGCCGGCGCGCCCGCACCGGGTCAGGCGCGTAGCCCTTCACCGCGGGATCGTAGCCGAACATGGCGGGCGTGAACGGCCCGGGGAGCCGACGCCCGTCGCCGTCGAGGACGTTCTTGATGATCGCGTCCACGTCCGTGGCGTAGTTGAGGGCCTGGCGCACACGCGCGTCGGACAGGGGCTTCCGAAACGCATTGAGGCCGAGGTAGATCTGCCACGTGCTCGGCACGCGGTGGACGCGGAGGCCGGCGACGCGCTCGAGCTCCCGGGCGAGCGTGGGCGGCACGGTCGTGATCAGGTCGACCTCGCCGTTCCGCAACGCCGCCGCGCGGGTGAACGGCTCGGGGATCGGTCGGAAGACGATGCGGGCGATCCCGGGCGCGCCGCGCCAGTGACGCTCGAAGGCCTCGACGATCAGGCGCTCGTCCTTCACGAGCTCGACGAAGCGGAACGCGCCGGTCCCGACCGGCCGCAGGGCGAGCCCCGGGTTGCCGTGCGCGGCCGTGTACTTCGGCGGGACCATCGGAAAGTCGACGAGCCTGTTGGGGAGCGGCGCGTAGGGCTGCCGGGTGATCAGGTTCACGGTGAGGTCGTCGACGACGTCCACGCGGACGACCTCCGCGATGTTCGCGCGGTTGGGCGACTTCTGGTTCGGATCGAGCACGCGCTGCACCGTGAAGCGCACCGCCTCGGCGTTGAACGGCTCGCCGTCGTGGAAGACGACGTCCCGGCGGAGCCTGAACTGCCAGGTCCGGTCGTCGAGGAGCCGCCACGACTCGGCGAGCTCGGGCACGAGGCGCCCGTCGCCGTCGCGCCCGACGAGCGAGTCGAAGATGCTGACGCCGACGGCCGCGCGGATGGATGAGAGGTTCATCGTGGGATCGAGGGTCTCCGGCGTCCACGGGATCGCCACGCGCAGCTCGCCCTTCGGGTCCGCGGCGCCGGCCGGCGACACGAGCACCAGCGCGGCGAGCGCGGCGAGGAGCAGCCGTGCCGTCACGGGCGGCTCCGCTTCACCGAGTCGATCACCGCGTCCAGGTGCGCCTCGGGCACGTCGAGTGGGAGCACGCAGCCCGGCGCCACGATGAGCCCGCGCCCGCCGGTCTGGCGAAGGGCGTCGCCGACCTCCTCGGCGACGGCGGCCGCGGGACCGCGGCGCAGCGTGCCGGTCTCCCCGAGCCCGCCGACGACCGCGCCGGCGAAGCGTCGCTGGGCCTCGCCGAGCGCCGGCGGGGTGAGGCGGTCGTGCCAGTTGATGGCGTGCACGGGCAGCGCGGCGAGCCGGTCGAAGGCGATCTCCCGGCCGTGGGCGTGGAGCATCACGAGGGGCGTCACGCCCGCGACGGCCTCGACGAGCCGCCGCGTGGCGGGCAGCTCGAGGGTGTCGAGCGCGTCGGCCGAGAGCACCTCGGCGCTCGCCGTCTGGGTGGCGACGAAGAGCCCGTCGGCGCCCGCCTCGAGGGCCGCCCTGGCGTACCGCGCGACCGTGCGGCCGATCGCGTCGAGGGCGGGCGCCACTGCCTCGGGCCGGGCCTGGAGGTCCTCCTGCAGCCGGTCGCCGGCGAGCTTCCGCGCGATCGTCAGCGGGGCGAAGACCGTGTGCAGCACAGGCGCGTCGTCGTGGCGCCCGCGAACGGTCAGCCGGAGCGCCTCGAGCTCACGCCCGAGCGCGCCCGCGCCGGGGTCGAGCTCGCGTACGCGCGCCCAGTCCTGGGGCTCCGTCACCGCGTGCTCCGTGCACTGCTTGGCGCCGTTCGGCGACCCCGTGTAGGCGACCTTGCAGCCCCAGTCCTCCACGCAGTACACGCCGCTCGACATGAGCTTGATCAGGTCGAGGTCGAAGCGGCGGTGGAACGCGAGCATCGCGTCCGCGAGGCCCTTGGCCGTGTGGTCGACGTCGGGCGCGTGTCGCCAGAAGGCGACCGGCGGGCGGTCCACGGGACGCCGGTCGAGCGCGGCGAGGACGCGCTCGCGCTTCGTCATGCGGGCGAGCGTCTTCACGGCGCCCTCCATCCTGCCACAACCTGCGCGCCACCGGCGGGCCCGTCGCGCCCTTGACTTCTCCCGCCTTTGGTCCGACATTGCCGCCAGCGCACCGTGGACGCATCGATTCCCCCGAGAGGCGCGCAGTCGCATGAAGATCCTGCCGGTGAGAGGGTTCCGCTTCCGCGGCGAGGCCGACGTCTCGCACGTCGTCGCGCCGCCGTACGATCAGATCGGCCCCGAGACGCAGGCCGAGCTCTACGCGCGCTCTGCCTGGAACATCGTGCGCGTCTCCTATCCGCGCGACGAGCCAGGCGGCGACAAGTACGCGCGGGCGCGCGCGACGCTCGACACCTGGCTCGCCGACGGCGTCTGGGTGCCCGAGGCGGCGCCCGCGATCTACCCCTACCAGCAGACGTACACGGCCCACGGGCGGTCGGTGACGCGCACGGGGTTCGTCGCGCTCGGCGAGGTCAGCGACTACGCGGAGGGCGGCGTGCTCCCCCACGAGCGCACCCACGCCGGTCCCAAGCGCGACCGGATGCAGCTGCTCGAGGCCACGGGCGCCGACACGGGACTCCTCTTCATGCTGGTCTCCGACCCCGCGGCCGAGCTCTCCCGCGCGACCTCGCCGGCGGGGCCGCCGATCGCCGAAGCGCGCGACCTGAGGGGTGAGCTGCACCGTCTCTGGCGCGTCACCGACGAGGCGACGATCACGCGGGTCCAGTCCCTCATGGCGGCGCAGCCGGTGATCATCGCCGACGGCCACCACCGCTACGAGACCGCGGTCGCGTACGCGCGACGGCATCCGGCGGCGCGGCACAAGCTCATGGCGTTCTTCGCCCTGGAGGCGCCCGGGCTCACGATCCTGCCGAACCACCGCCTCGTCCACCACGTCGACAACCTCGACTTCGAGGACCTGATGGACGTCGCGGCGCGCTGGTTCGACGCGGCGAGGCTCGACGATCCCGTCGCGTTCCGCCCGGAGAACCGGACGCTCGGCGTCGTCGTCGGGCGCGACGCCGCGGTGCTGCGCCTGCGCCCCGACCGGTTCGACTGGATCACGTGGCCGGACGGGACCTCGCGCGCGTGGCGGGAGCTCGCCGTGTCGATCCTCCACGAGGGCGTGCTGCGACCGCTCCTCGGGATCACCGACGAGATGCTCGACGCCAGGACCCACGTGGACTACACGGCGGACCAGGACGAGGCGGTGCGCGTGGCGCGCGGAGGCGCGTACCAGGCGGCGTTCCTGATCGCGCCGACCACGCCCGAGGAGCTCCAGGCGGTGGTGCGGGGCGGCGAGCTCCTGCCGCAGAAGTCCACGCACTTCTACCCCAAGCTCCTGGACGGGCTCGTGTTCCACCGGCTGGCGGAGCCGTGAGCGGGCGGCGGAACATCTCGGGCGGCGCGCCGTGGGAGCCGGTCGTCGGCTACTCGCGCGCCGTGCGCGTCGGTCCGTACGTGCACGTCGCGGGGACGACCGCGACGGACGAGCGCGGCGCGATCGTCGGCGCGGGCGACGCCTACGCCCAGGCGCGCCAGGCGCTCCGCAACATCGAGCGCGCGCTGGTCGCGGCCGGTGCCTCCCTGGCGGACGTCGTCCGCACGCGGATGTACGTGACCGCGATCGCGGACTGGGAGGAGGTCGGGCGCGCGCACGGCGAGGTGTTCGGCGCCATCCGCCCCGCGGCCACGCTCGTCGCGGTCACGCGGCTCGTCGCGCCCGAGATGCTGGTCGAGATCGAGGCCGACGCCTACGTCAGCGCCGGCGCGCCGTCTCCCGGATCTCCTCCACGCTCAGGGGCCCCACGTCGAAGAACGCGATGATGCGGCAGGGACACGCCTCGCCGCCCTCGAACTTCCAGGGGAAGGCGCCGATGATGCAGCGCGTGTTCAGCGCCTTCTCGATGTCGCCCCCGACGTTCTCGGCGTGGATGCAGCCCTCGGGGAAGGCGAGGTAGTGCATGGGGAAGATCTCTTCCTTCACGAGGCGCCCGCTCTTGTGGTGGCGGTACTCGTACTCGCCGAAGAAGTCGCGGACGGACTTGCCGACCTTCTCCTCGAAGCGCCGCGTGAGGTCGGCCCGCATGTAGCGGATCGTGGTGTTCATCGGATGGTCGCCCGAGCCGGCGTCGATGCCCCACCACGCGATCTGCATGTCGTGCATCCACTGCGCGAGCTCGCGGGTGCCGCCCGGGTGCATGCAGAAGTAGCGCGTGAGGTCCTGCTGCGGCTTACCCTCGTAGTAGCGGTGGTAGCCAGTGTGCAGGATGAGGATGTCCCCCTTCTTGACCTCCATCCGGTCGGTGATGTGCGTGGGCGTGATGATGCTCCAGTCCTCGACCGCGTCGGAGACGTCCACGATCACACCCTCGTGCACGAGCTTGGTGAGGGGCAGGGAGGCGATGTCCCCGGCGCCGTCGGCGGCGTGCATCGGCCCGTCGAGGTGCGTGCCCACGTGGAGCGAGGTCTCCACGCGCTGCGAGACGATGCGGTTCGTCTGCAGCGTCTGCGTGTAGTAGATCTTCGAGCCCGGGTAGCCGATCCAGCCGGGGGTGTGCATGTTCCAGGGATGCGACAGGTCGACGAGCCTCATGCGGTCCTCGCCATGGCTTTGAGCACGGCCTCCTTCAGGTTGGTGATGTGCGCGGTGACGAGCGCCACGCCCTGATCGACCCGGCGCTGCTCGAGCGCGTCCAGGATCGACTCGTGCTCGGCCTGCGAGCGCTCGGGCTGTCCGGGCAGCCGGATGATGGAGATCTGGTACCGGCGCAGCGAGACCTTCAGCTCTTCGTGGAGTCGGGCCAGGTGGCGGTTCGCGGCGAGGGCGACGAGGCCGTCGTGGAATCGCAGCGAGGCGCGGTGCCACGGTTCGAAGGCGTCCGCACGCAGCGCCGCGCGCGCCTCGTCGACCGCCTTCCGCAGCGGGGCGATGGCGGCGGGCGTCAGCCGGTGCCCGCACCGGAGGCCGTGACTCTCGACCATGAGCCGGACGTCGAAGATCTCCTCGAGGTCCTCGTCACTCACCGGGCGGACGTGGGCGCCGCGGTGGGGCTCGATGGTGAGCAGGCCCTCGGCCGCGAGGATCCGGATCGCCTCGCGGACCGGCGAGCGGCTGAGCGCCAGCGTGCGTGTCAGCTTCAGCTCGTTCACGCGCTCCCCGGGCGCCAGCTCGCCCCTGATGATGGCCTCGCGGAGGTGCCGGGCGATCTCCGTCGCCAGCGTGGTCTTCTCGAACGTGCTGCTTCGTGTCACGCTCGTCCCGGCATGGGGCCGCCTCCGGCGGCGGATCATAGGTCATTGACAATCGATTGTCGATTGTTTAGTTTCCCTACCGGCTCGGGTTTCCCCGCGCGGCCCGCTCGACCGACGCACCCGCGACGCGTGGCAACATGAGCGACGCGCGCCTGTCTCGGGCCACCCACGTCGCGAGCCGGTCTCGCGGACCCCGCTACAAGGAGTGCACCGACATGGATCTGGGGCTCAAGGGCAAGGTGGCGCTGGTCACGGGAGGCAGCAAGGGCATCGGCAAGGCGGTGGCGCGCGGGCTCGCCGAGGAGGGCGCGAAGGTCGCGATCTGCGCCCGCACGCGGGCCGAGCTCGACACGGCGGCGGCGGCCATCGCCAAGGGCACCGGCGGCGAGGTGTTTCCCGTGGCCGGTGACCTCACGCGTGAGGCCGACGTGCAGAAGATCGTCGCGGCGACGATCGGCCACTTCAAGCGCATCGATATCCTCGTCAATAACGCCGGCGCGGCGCCGGGGGGCCTCCTGCTCGACATCACCGAGGAGCAGTGGCAGCAGGCGCTGCAGCTGAAGTTCATGGGCTACGTCCGCTGCATGAAGGCCGTCATCCCGCACATGCTCCGGCAGGGCGGCGGCCGCATCGTCAACATCGTCGGCAACGACGGCGTCAAGCCGATCGGCGTCGAGCTGACGCCCAGCGCGGCCAACGCCGCCGACCTCGCCGTGACCATCGCCCTCGCGGAGCAGTACGGCCGCGACAACATCTGCATCAACGCGATCAATCCTGGCCCCGTGGCCACGGAGCGCTGGGACGGTCTGGTCGCGGGCATCGCCAAGGTGCGCAAGATCAGCACGGACGAAGCGCAGAAGCGCGCCGAGCGCAGCATCCCGCTCGGTCGCATCTGCACGCCCGAGGAGGTCGCCAACGTCGCCGTGTTCGTGGCGTCCGACCGGGCGAGCTTCATGAACGGCGCGCTCATCACTCTGGACGGCGGCCAGCGCAAGGCGCTGCTGGACTAACCCGACACCCTGGAGGCATCGCATGACGACGATTCGCACAACGCGCGGCGCCCGCTGGCTGGCCCTGCTGCTCCTCGGCGCCTTCGTGCTCGCGACTCCGGGGGGCGCCTGGCTCGGCCGCCCGGCGGACGCGCAACCGAAGGAGTTCAAGGTCGGCGTGGCGCTGTCGGTGAGCGGTATCTTCAGCCGCGACGCGGCGCTCTTCAAGGAGGTCTACGACCTCTGGGCGGAGACCGTGAACAAGGCGGGCGGCATCAGGGTGAAAGGTACCGGCTACCCGGTGCGCATCACCTACTACGACGACGAGTCGAGCCCCCAGAAGAGCGCGCAGCTCGTCGAGCGCCTGGCGACGTCGGACAAGGTCGATCTCCTCCTGGCCGGCTTCGGCTCGTCCGTCGCGTTCGCGGCGACGGCGGTGGCCGAGAAGTACAAGTACCCCTACATCTCGGGTGCGGCCAGCGCCAACCCGCTCTTCGAGCGTGGCTACAAGTACTTCTTCGCGACGCTCAACAAGACGTTCGACGAGGTGGAGGGCGCCGCCAAGGTCTGGGCGCTCGTCAGCCCCAAGCCCACGCGGGCGGCGGTCATCGGCTCCGACCACCTCTTCGGCAAGCTGGCCGCCGAGGGGTTCAAGAAGTTCCTCGGCGAGATGGGCATCGAGGTGGTGCACTTCGAGATCTTTCCGCTCGACCTTGCCGACTACAACTCGCTCCTCCTGAAGGTGAAGCGGCAGAACCCGGACCTGCTCCTGGTCGGCGGGCTCTTCTCCCACGCGTTGCGTGTGATGAAGGCGACCAAGGAAGTGGACTTCTCGCCGAAGGGCATGGCGTTCAGCTACGGGCCTACCGTGCCCGAGTTCCTGAAGGAGTTCGGCAAGGACGCGGAAGGCGTCATCGCGGCCTCGGAGTGGCTGCCGTCCTTCCCCTTCAAGGACCCGGTCTTCGGCTCCGCCGCGCAGTTCAACGAGACGGTTGTGCAGAAGTACGGGCACCCGGCGGACTACGTCCAGGCCGCGGCCGCGGGCGGCCTCGTGGCGCAGCAGAAGGCCATCGAGACGCTCGGCCTCGTGCCGCCGCTCGGCGAGAAGGAGCGGGAGGCGCTCATGGAGCAGCTCCACAAGCAGGAGGTGCAGACGCTCTACGGGCAGGTGAAGTTCGCCGCCGACGGTGGCATCGTCCAGAAGCCGCCGATCGCGGTGCAAATCCAGAACGGCAAGTTCGCGCTCGTCTACCCGAAGGACGTCAGCGGCACGCAGGCCGGGACGCTCATCTATCCGCTCGCGCCCTGGCGGTCGCGATAGGCGCACGGCCGGCGATGCGCACGGTGCTCGAGCAGGTGATCCCGCCCAAGCAGGGCCTGGCGGTGACGGTCCGCGCGGGCCAGCACCTGCGCGTCACGGATCTGGAGGGCCAGCAGGTGGTCGACATGGCGGTGTTCAACGCCGCGAACCCCCGCGAAAAGCTGTCGACCTCGTACTCGCGCACGCGGTACGTCCCCAAGCCGGGCGCCGAGTACGTGCCCCGCGACAAGCTCACGGAGGGGGACACCCTCATGTCGACGATCTGCCGCCCCATGCTGACGATCGTCAAGGAGACGCCGGAGCCCAAGGGCGTCCACGACACGCACAACCGCATGTGCAACCGGTTCCTGTACGAGTCGTACGGCCTCGGCCCCCGCGACGGCTGCCACGAGAACATCGCGCACGCGGTGGCGCCGTACGGGCTCCTGCCCGAGGACATCCCCGACACGATGGACCTGTTCATGAACTACCACCATGACTGCGCGCGCGGGCGGTGGGTCATCGGCGAGCCCGTGTCCAAGCCAGGCGACTACATCGAGTTCCGGGCGGAGATGGACTGCCTCGTGGGGTTTTCCAACTGCCCGCTCGACGTGCTGGCCCCGTGCAACGCCTACCACTGCACGCCCGTGAAGGTGGAGATCTTCGAGTAATGGTTTGACGTTCCTCGCCGACCTCGTCCAGACGCTCATCAACGGCATCCTGCAGGGCGGGGTCTACGCGGCCGCGGCGGTCGGGCTCTCCCTGATCTTCGGCGTGAGCGGCATCCTGAACGCCGCCCACGGCGAGCTCGTGATGCTGGGCGCGTTCGCGACGTACTGGCTGTTCACGCTCTATCACGTCGACCCGCTGCTCACGCTGCCGGTCTCCTTCGCGCTGCTGTTCGCGCTCGGCTTCACCCTGCAGTACTTCGTGCTGCACCGGACGCTCGGCCGCCCCCTCCTGCTCTCGCTGCTGGTCACCTTCGGCATCTCGATGATCCTGGTCAACGCCGCCCTGCGCCTGTGGAGCGCCGACTACCGCATGCTGCGCATCCCGTATTTCGAGCACAGCCTGCTGGTCGGCCCCTTCATCCTGCCGCTCTCGCGGGTCGTGGCGTGCGCGGTGGGCATCGGGATGGTGGCCGGGCTGTCGTGGCTCCTGGCGTCGACGCGGCTCGGGCGCATGATCCGCGCCACCGCGCAGGATCTCGAGATGGCGCGGCTCGTCGGCGTCAACCCGCGCTCGATCTACGCGGTGACGTTCGGGCTCGGCGCCGGCGTGTCTGGCGTGGCCGGCTCGCTCGTGGCCCTCTACGCCCCCGTGGAGCCCAACATGGGGCTCACGTTCACGCTGTTCGCGTTCGCGGTCGTCGTCCTCGGCGGTCTCGGCTACACCGCCGGTGTGGTGTGGGGCGGCCTGACCCTCGGGATCGCCCAGGCGCTCACCGAGACGTACCTCGAGGCCGGGCTCTCGCTGCTGGTCGCGTTCTTCCTGCTCTACCTGATCTTGCGCTTCATGCCGGCGGGCATCATGGGGAAGGGCCGGCTCGAGTAAGGTGGCGCGCGCGAGCGTCGTCTCCGTCTTCGGCGTCCTGCTGCTGCTGCCGCTGGGCATCGGCCCCTATCCCCTGCGCGTCGCCACCGTCATCTTCATGTGGGCCGCGCTCGCGGGGAGCTGGAATCTCCTGGCGGGCTACGCGGGCGCCGTCGATCTCGGTCCCGTCGTCTATCACGGCATCGGGGCCTTCGTGACCGCGGCCTGCATGCTCAAGCTCGGGCTGCCGTTCCTCGTGAGCGCCGCGCTCGCCGGCGGCGCGGCGATGACGATCGCGTGGGCCGTCGGCACACCGACGCTCCGCCTGCGCGGCGCGTACTTCGCGATCGGCACCCTCGCGCTCGCGGAGTCCGCCAAGCAGCTGGCGCTCGCCTGGGACCGGCTGACCGGGATCCCGCTCACCGGCGGCAGCGCCGGCGTGTCGCTGCCGCTCAGCGCCGGCTACCTCGTCTTCTACTACGTGATGCTGGGCCTGATGACCGCGGTGACCGCCGCGGCGTTCTGGCTGCGCGGCTCGAAGTTCGGGTACGGCCTGCGCGCGGTCGGCGAGAACGACCGGCTCGCCGAGGCCTCCGGCGTCGACATCCACCGGCTCAAGCGCCGCGTCTACGTCGGCAGCGCGCTCGCCATCGCGGTCACGGGCGGGACGGCGGGATACTGGCTGTCCTACATCAACGCGGCCGAGGTGTTCAGCGCGTCGATGACCTTCCAGATGGTCGTCATGGCGCTGCTGGGCGGCATCGGCACGCCGCTCGGCCCGGTGCTCGGCGCCGCCTTCCTCACGCTGGCCTCCGAGTTCCTCGGGACGCGGTTCGTCTACCACTACCTAATCGCGATCGGCGTCATCATCGTCGGTATCTCGCTCTTCGCGCCGGCCGGCCTGTCGGGGCTCCTCGACCTCGCGTGGCGCCGCCGGGCGCGGGTCTCTCTGTGAGCGTGCTCGAGGTGCGCGCCGTGACCAAGCAGTTCGGGTCGCTGGTCGCCGTCAACGCGGTGGACTTCGCCCTCGACGAAGGGGAGATCCTGGCGATCATCGGACCGAACGGCGCCGGCAAGAGCACGCTCTTCAACCTGATCGCCGGGCTCGACGCGCCGAGCGCGGGCCGCATCCTCTATCGCGGCCGGCCGATCGCGGGCCTCCCGCCCGACGCCGTCTGCCGGCTCGGGATCGCCAAGACGTTCCAGATCCCCCAGCTCTTCTCCCGCCTCACCGTCGCCGAGAACGTCCTGGTCGGGGCGCTCTACGGTCGCGGCGCCGGGCTCGCGGAGGCTTGGCGGGAGGCGCGCGAGTGGCTCGCGTTCGTGGGCCTCGCGGACAAAGCCGAGCTGCCGGCGGAGACGCTGTCGGTCTCCGAGCGCCGGCGCGCGGACCTCGCCCGCGTGCTCGGCACAGGCGCCTCGCTCGTCCTGCTCGACGAGAACATGGCGGGCCTGAACCAGAAGGAGCTCGAGGCCGCCGTCACGCTCCTGCGCGAGGTGCGCGACCGCGGGCGGACGCTCGTCGTGACCGAGCACATCATGCGCGCGATCCTCGGTCTGGCCGACCGCGTGGTCGTCCTCAATTACGGCGAGAAGATCGCGGAGGGCCGGCCGGCCGACGTGATGCGCGATCCCGCCGTGGTCAAGGCGTATCTCGGCGAGGCGTATGCCTGAGCCGGCGCCGCTCCTCGCGCTCGAGGCCGTCGACGCCGGGTACGGCGCGCTGCAGGTGCTCTGGGGCGTGCGCCTGCTCGTGCGGCACGGGGAGATCGTCAGCCTCATCGGCCCGAACGGAGCCGGCAAGACGACGGTGATCAAGGCCATCCTCGGCCTGGTGCCGCTCCGCCGCCGGCCCGCCGGCGGCGCCATCCGCTTCAAGGGCGAGCGCATCGACGGCCTGGCCCCCGAGCAGGTCGTCCGGCGCGGGATCGCGGTCGTACCCGAGGGCGCCCGCGTGTTCCCGGAGATGACCGTGCTCGACAACCTCCGCATGGGCGCCCTGGCGCCGCGCGCGCGGGGCCGCGAGCCGCAGTCGCTCGACGACGTCTTCACCCTGTTCCCGCGTCTGGCCGAGCGCCGGCCCCAGCTCGCGCGCACGCTCTCGGGCGGCGAGCGGCAGATGCTGGCCATCGGCCGCGCGCTCATGAGCTGCCCCGAGCTGCTCCTGCTCGACGAGCCCTCGCTCGGGCTCCAGCCGAGCCTGGTCCGGTCGATCATCGAGGCGATCAGTAGGATTAACGAGCGGGGCCTCACGGTGCTGCTGATCGAGCAGAACGTCCACTTCTCGCTGCCGATCAGCCGGCGCGCGTACGTGCTCGAGCAGGGGCGCGTGGTGCTCGAGGACGCGGGGCCGGCGCTGCTCGAGAGCCCGCACGTGCGGCTCTCGTACCTCGGGGTGTGAGCGCCATGGACCTGATCGTCCGCCAGGCCCGCCGCCGTGGGGACACGGCGCCCTGCGACATCGGCGTCGAGGGCGGCACGATCGTCGCCGTCGAGCCGGGCATCGCCGGGCGGGCGGCCCGGGAGATCGACGCCAGCGGCCGTCTCGTCACGCCGCCCCTCGTGAACCCGCACGTCCACCTCGACAAGGCGCGCCTGGGCGAGGTCATGCGGCCGAACGCGTCGCAGACGCTCCAGGAGGCGATCGCGATCACGTGGGACTTCAAGCGCGCGTACACGGAGACGGGCGTCGTCGAGCGCGCGGGGGCCGTGCTCGAGATGGCCGTCCGCGAGGGCACGCTGGCGGTGCGGGCCTTCGCCGACGTCGACACCGTCGGCGGGCTCCGGCCCGTGCGCGGGCTGCTCGCGGCGCGCGCCCGCTACGGCCGCCTCGTCCGGATGGATGTCGTCGCGTTCCCGCAGGAGGGCATCCTCCGCGACCCGGGAACGGAGGCGCTCCTGCGCGAGGCGATGGCGCTCGGCGCCGACGTGGTGGGCGGCCTGCCGTGGTACGAGCTGACGGACGAGGACGCGCGCCGGCACGTCGATATCGTGTTCGACATCGCGCGCGAGCGGAACGCGGACGTCCACATGCTCGTCGACGACACCGACGACGCCAACTCGCGCAGCCTCGAGTACCTCGCGGTCAAGACGCTGCGCGAGGGCTACGCCGGGCGCGTCAGCGCGAGCCACTGCGGGGCGCTCGCCGCCTACAACGCGAGCTACGCCGCCAAGGTCATCGGGCTCGTCCGGGAGGCCGGCATCACCATCGTCAGCAATCCGCACATCAGCCTGGTGCTGGCCGGGCGGCGCGACGTGGAGCCGGTGCGCCGCGGCATCACGCGCGTGCGCGAGCTGCTGCGTGCAGGCGTGAACGTCGCGTCGGGCCAGGACGACGTCGACGACCCCTACTATCCGTTCGGGCGCGCGAGCCAGCTCGAGGTCGCGCTCTTCATGGCGCACACCGCGCACCTCACGTACCCGGACGAGCTCGATACGGTGTTCGACATGGTCACCACCAACGCGGCGCGCGCGCTGCGCCTGCCGCGCTACGGCCTCGAGCGCGGCGACGCCGGCGACCTCCTGGTCTGGGACGCCTCGAGCATCAAGGAGGCGCTCACCCGTCAACGGCCGCCCGCGCACGTCGTCCGGGGCGGCGCGGTGGTCGCGCGGACGACGGTCACGAGCGAGCTCGTGGCCGGGATCGGGGACCCATGAAGCCACCGCGGTTCGACTACGTGCTTCCGCGGGGGGTCGAGGAGGCGCTCTCCGTCCTGGCCCAGCACGGCGAGGAGGCGAAGGTGCTGGCCGGCGGCCAGAGCCTCGTGCCGCTCCTCAACTTCCGCCTGGTGCGCCCGGCCTACCTGGTGGACTTGAACGACGTCGACGGCCTCGGCGGGGTCCGCGTCGCCGACGGGCGGCTCTGCATCGGGGCGATGACCCGCCAGCGCGCGGTCGAGACGTCGGCGCTCGTGCGCGAGCGCTGCCCGCTCCTGGCGGAGGCGATGCCGCAGATCGGTCACACGCAGATCCGTAACCGGGGGACGATCGGGGGCAGCCTCGCCCACGGAGACCCAGCCGCCGAGCTGCCGGCGGTCGTGGCCGCGCTCGGCGGCGAGCTCGTCCTCCAGAGCGCGCGTGGGCGGCGCGTGCTGACGCCCGAGCAGTTCTTCGTCGGGTACCTGACCACCGCCGCCGCACCCGACGAATTGCTGGTCGAGGTGCGCCTGCCGGTCACCCCGCCGCGCACGGGCAGCGCGTTCCTGGAGGTGAGCCGGCGCCACGGTGACTTCGCCCTCGTCGGCGTCGCGGTCACGCTCACCGTCGACGAGGCGGGCGTCTGCATCGCCGGCGCGATCGCGCTGACCGGCGTGGGACCGACGCCCGTCGTCGCGCGCGAGGCGGCACGCGCGCTGGTCGGCGTCAGGCCCGTCCCGGCGGCGTTCGAGGAGGCCGGCCGCCGCGTCGCCGCGGGCGTTACGCCGGACGGCGACCTGCATGCGTCGAGCGAGTACCGCCAGCACCTGGCCGGCGTGCTCACCCGGCGAGCGCTCGCGCGCGCCGCGGAGCGCACGGGCGGCCGGGGCGCCACGGGGGAGCGGCGATGATCGAGCGGACGATCCGCGTCACCGTCAACGGACGGCCCTACGAGAAGACCGTCGAGGTGCGCAAGACCCTGGCGGACTTTCTGCGCGACGACCTCGACCTCACGGGCACCCACCTCGGCTGCGAGCACGGCGTATGCGGGGCGTGCACCGTCGTCGTCGACGGCGCCGCCGTCCGCTCGTGCCTGCTGTTCGCGGCCCAGATGCACGGCCACGCGATCGAGACCGTCGAGGGGCTGGCCGACGGCGAGACGCTCAACCCGCTGCAGGAGGCGTTCCGCGAGCACCACGGCCTGCAGTGCGGCTTCTGCACCCCCGGCTTCCTGATGACGCTCACTTGCTTCCT
>QHSZ01000062.1 GCA_003220595.1 Candidatus Rokuibacteriota bacterium
GCGCTAGGCGATCGCGGTGTGGACGAGGTTCGAGAGGAGCTCGAGCCGCTGCGTGTGCCAGGGGTCGGGCAGGCGGCTGTTCGTGAGGTACGCGAACGACACACCCGAGTCCGGGTCGCCCCAGCAGTACGACGACCCGACGCCGCCGTGGCCGACGACGCGCGGCGAGCCGAGCGAGCCGAGCCCGCGGATCGTGTCGGTCGTGCCGCGCGCGTGCGGGCCGAGGCCGCGGTGCATCGGCATGCCCATGTAGCCGTCCACGCGGTCGCCGGTGAAGTTGCGCGTGACGTACGCCACCGTGCGCGGCCCGAGGAGGCGCACGCCGTCGAGCGTGCCGCCGTGGATCAGCATCTGGTAGAAGGCCGCCATCGCCCGGGCGGTGCCGTAGCCCCCGCCCCCCGGCGTGCCGGCGCGGCGGAACTCCGCGTTGTTCTCGTCGGCGCGCTTGACGTGGCCCCGGCCGTCCGGCCCGGGCTCGTGCATGTCGACGGCGCGCACGTGCTCGCGGTCGGGCAGCCCCACGTAGAGGTCGCGTCCGAGGCCGAGCGGCTCGATCACGTGGTCGCGGATGAAGACGCGGTAGTCGGTCTTCGTCAGCGCCTCGATGAGGGCGGCCGCGGTCCAGTGGGCCGCGCGGCCGTGGTAGTGGACGCGCGAGCCCGGTGTCCACTCGAGCGTGAAGCCGCACACGGTCCGGTGCAACAGCTCGTGGTCCTCCCACGCCGCCTTCGGCACGTCGGCGTTCGGGAAGCCCGCCTGGTGCGTGAGGAGCTGGATCAGCGTGATCTCGCCCTTGCCGTGGGCCTCGAAGCCCGGCAGGTGCTCGGCGACCCTGTCGGTGAACGCCAGCGCGCCGCGCTCGACCAGGAGCCAGACGGCGCAGGCGGTGAGGACCTTGGTGTTCGAGTAGAGGAGCCAGAGCGTGTCGTCGCTCGCGGCGGCGCGGGCGGGCTCGAGCCGTGCGTCGCCGAGCGTCCACACGCCGGCGAGCTTGCCGTGCCGGGCGACGGCGAGCTGGGCCGCCGGGTAGCGCCCTTCGGCGACGTGGCGCGTGACGAGCTCGCGCAGGCGATCGAGCGGCTTTCCGTCGAGGCCGAGGGCCACGGGCGAGGCGGAGTCGAGCGGGAATCTCATGTCAGGGCTCCAGCTCCCGGTTCAGGCCGAAGTCCTCGGGCACCGGCGGGCCCCAGCGGTAGAGCGCGTCCTCGGCGGGGAAGTCGCGCGGCTCCCAGGCGCACTGCTCCGGGATGTAGTCGAGGTCGTGGAAGTACTCGGCGAAGCTCCCCCACGGGTCGCGCACGTAGTAGAAGAAGTTCGAGCCGATGACGTGGCGGCCGAGGCCCCAGCCCGGCGGCCGACCCGCCTCGAGCATCCGCTGCGCGCCCATCGCGATCTCGTCCACGCCGCCGACCTCGAACGAGGCGTGGTGGAAGCCGGGGCCCTTCGAGGTGAGGAGCGCCAGGTTGTGATGGTCGGTCGTGCAGCGCAGGAACATGATGATCGTCTGGCAGCGGTCGGAGAGCTTCATGCCCAGGACACGCGTGTAGAAGTCGGCCTGGCGGGCGAGATCGCCCGAGAACAGCAGCACGTGGCCGAGCCGGCGCGGCGAGGCCCCCCGCCCGGCCTCGGGGCAGCCGCGCCTGACCTCGCGCGTGATGTGGCCGGGGCTGTTGAGGGCGGGCGGCGGGTCGGGAGGCGGCAGCACGCGCCCCTCGTTCCTCACGTTGACGAGGTTCCCCTCGGGGTCGCGCAGCCAGAAGCCGCCGTCCGGCGCCCCACGCGGCCCGTCGACCTCGGGCACGCCGGCCCGCCGCACGGCGTCGCGGGTCGCCTCGTACTCGTCGCCCGGCGCGCCGAAGGCCAGGTGATGAAGGCGTTTCCGCGGCCCTCCATAGAGGAGCACCGACTCGCGCTGGAG
Organism: Candidatus Rokuibacteriota bacterium; assembly: GCA_003220595.1. Taxonomy (GTDB): domain Bacteria; phylum Methylomirabilota; class Methylomirabilia; order Rokubacteriales; family CSP1-6; genus AR19. The sequence goes on from QHSZ01000062.1 coordinate 1,919, forward strand.
CGGCGCCGGGCGCAGGCGCACGGCGTCACCGCGGCCCGATGCGTTCACCAGGCCGAAGCTCGTGTAGAACTTCTCGCCCGCGCCCTGATCGGGCACCTCGAGCGCGTAGTGCAGCAGCGCTGTGACCGCCATCGCGGCTTCCTCCCCGGCCCGGCCGCCCGCTTCTCTTGGCGCGGACTCTACCACGACCGCCGCCCGGCGTGCGATTGAGCGACGCGCGCCTGTCTCAGGCCACCCACGGTTCACGCCGGCCTCGCGGGGCCCCGCTACCAATTGACACCCGTGGGCGGGGACTCCTATCATCGGCCCCACCAAGGAGGCCGCCATGGCGTTGAAAGTGCTCGAGCTCCATCACCACGGCATCCGCGTCGGCGGCACCGAGGCCGATGCCGACCGCGCGCTCGCGTTCTATCGCAACGTCCTCGGGCTGTCGCCCGATCCCGGGCGGCCCGAGATCCCGACGATCCGGGGCTACTGGATGGACGTCGGCGGCCGGGCGCAGATCCACCTGATGGGGGTGAACGGCCAGTCGAAGTTCGCAAAGGGCCCGGGGAAGGATCCCTCGTCGCCCCACGTCGCGCTCGCGGTGCCCGACATCCAGGAGGCGCGCAAGGAGCTCGACCGGCTGGGCGTGGAGTACTGGGTCGCGGAAGGCGTCGTCGGGCCCCGGTCGCAGCAGGTCTTCATGCACGACCCGGCGGGCAACATGATCGAGCTCCACGAGGCCGGCACCTGCCGCTGCGTCGGCGCGCGGCGCGGTGACGCGGCCGTGAAGATGAGCTAGCCCCATGGCCCTCACGCCCGAGCAGCGGCTCGTCGTCGAGCGGGTCGCCCGGCTCACGCGCGAACGCATCGCGCCGCGCGCCGCCGACTACGACCTCGCGGCGCAGAACCCGGTCGAGAGCTGGCGCGACCTCTGGCGTGAGGGCTACCTGGCCGCCGTCATCCCGCGGGCGTACGGCGGCCTCGGCCTCGACATGCCGACCTACGCCGCGGTGATCCGCACCCTCGCGCAGGGCTGCGCGAACACCGCGATGACGCTCCACATGCACTCGACCGTCATGCGCTTCGTCGACGCCCTCGGCACCGACGCCCAGAAGCGGCGCTACTTCGACGACGTCGTCCGCTTCGGGAAGCTCTTCGGGAGCTGGGGCAGCGAGCCCGCGGTGAGCCTGTCGCGGACGTTCCTCATGGAGACGGCGATCCGGCGCGTGGACGGCGGCGGCTTCCAGGTCGACGGCGTCAAGCACTTCTGCACGATGGCGCTCGGCGCGGCGTACTACATGGTGTGGTGCGCGCTCGACGGCGAGGCCGACATGGGCAAGGCGCTCCTCCAGGCGCTCGTTCCCGCCGACACGCCCGGCCTCGCCTCCGACGGCCGCTGGGACACGCTCGGGATGCGCGCGACCTTCAGCCCGTCGGTGACGTTCACGAAGGTGCGGATCCCGGAGGACGCAACGCTCGGCCGGCCGGGCGCGGCCATCCAGGTGGGCGTCGTGGAGAGCTTCGGGCTCGGCTACGCGGCGATCTATGTCGGCGTCGCCGAGGCCGCGCTCGCCTTCGCCGTGGACTACGCCAAGAAGCGCATCGTGCGGCCCGACAACGCCGCGGTCGCCCAGGACCCGACCGTCCAGCGCCACGTCGGCGAGCTCGACGCGCGCCTCCACGCCGCGCGTCTGGTGCTGGAAGACTCGGCGCAGCGCTGGGGCGAGGCCGACATGGTCGAGCGCGGCCTCCTCGGGAACCGCGCGAAGTTCGTCGCCACCGAGGCGGCGCTCGAGGTGACGTCGCGCGTCGTGCAGGTGGTCGGCGGGCGCGGCGCGTACAAGGAGTTCCCCGCCGAGCGCGCGTTCCGCGACGTCAGGACGGCGACGCTCATGCCGCCAACGGTCGACCGGATGCTCGAGGCGATCGGCAAGAGCGCGCTCGGCATCGAGGAAGGCATGTTTCGGTTCGGCGGCGGCCCCCAGGGGGCCTGAGGGAAGGGCGCGCCCTCAGCCCTCGACGAGGAGCCGCGCGCCCGTGCGCGTCACCGCGTCCACGAGCGCCGCGACGTCCGCCTCCGTCGTCGCGTAGTGCAGGACGCAGGCGCGCAGGGCGAAGCGCCCGGCGAGCGTCGTCTGCGTCAGGAATGCCGCCCCGCCGGCCTGGATCTCCTCCATCACCCGCTTGTTGAGCGCGTCGAGCCGCTCGTCCGCGCCGCGAAGCCGGGCCGGCGCGTAGCGGAAGCAGACGATGGACAGCTCGACCGGCGCCAGCCGCTCGAGGTCGGCGGCCGCGTCCACCAGGCCCGCCAGGCACTCGGCGAGGGCGGCGTGACGGCCGACGAGTTCGCTCACGCCCGCGCGCCCCAGGTGCTGCAGGGTCATCCAGAGCTTGAGCGCGCGGAAGCCGCGCGTCTGCTGCACACCGTACTCCGAGAACCACGGCAGCCCGCCGAAGCCCCGGTCGGGCTCGGTGCGCAGGTACGCGGGCACCAGGCTGAAGGTCTCCCGCAGGAGCCGGCCGTCGCGCACGAGCACGGCGCCGCACTCGATAGGGACGCCGAGCCACTTGTGCGGGTCCAGCGCCACCGAGTCGGCGCGCGCGAGGCCGGTGTAGCGCGGCCGGAGGTCGGCCCGCGCGGCGCCGAGGGCCCCGTAGGCGCCGTCGACGTGCAGCCAGAGGCCCTCGGCGGCGCAGACATCGGCGATGGCATCGAGCGGGTCGATCGCGCCCGTGCCCACGGTGCCGGCGCTCGCCGCCACGCAGAATGGGCGCAGGCCCGCGGCGCGGTCAGCGGCAATCGCGGCGGGGAGGCGCGAGACGTCCATGCGGAACCGCGCGTCCACCGGCACCCCGCGGACGGCCTCCGCGCCGAGCCCCATCAGCTCGGCCGCCTTCTGGATGCAGCTGTGGCCCTGCTCCGACGCGTAGAGCACGAGCGGCGGGCGGGCGCGCTGGAGCCCCTCGCGCCGCACGCTCCAGCCGTCGCGGTCGGCGGCGCGCTGGCGGGCGGCGGCGAGCCCGAGCAGGTTGGCCTCCGAGCCGCCGCTCGTCAGGAGCCCCATGCTGCCGTCCGTCGGGAAGCCGATCAGCTCCATGAGCCAGCGAATCGCGGCGCGCTCGACGTAGATCGCCGCGTGGTCGCCCCCGGCGCAGCTCGGGTCCATCGCGGCGGCGAGGAAGTCGGCCAGCACGCCGATGGGCGCCGGCGCCGAGTTGACCCAGCCAAAGAAGCGCGGATGCCCGTTGCCCATCGCGTGCGGGAGGACGGCGGTGCTGAAGCGCTCGACGATCGCCTCGGGGCTCGCGCCGGCCTCGCCGAGGGCCTCCTGCAGGAGCGTGGCCCGCTCGGCGGGCCGCATCGGGCGGAACACCGGACGCGCCGGGAGGCCGGCGAGATAGTCGGTGACGAGGTCGACCAGCGCGTGGCCGAGACGCCGGAAGCGCTCGGGGTCGAGCGCAGGTGGCGGGGTCGTCATGGGCGCGCTCCTTTGCCGAGGGGGTCAGACGCCGAGGAAGCGCTGCTGGATCGCGGGCTCGCGTCGGAGCGCCTCCGGCGTGCCCTCGAACCGGACGCGGCCCTGGTCCATCACGTAGAGGCGGTGCGAGAGCGCCAGGGCCACCTCGAGCGTCTGCTCGACGAGCAGGATCGTCGTCCCCCGCCGGCTGATCTCGCCGAGGATCCGCGTGAGGCTCTGCACGAGGAGCGGGGCCAGGCCCTCCGTCGGCTCGTCCACCAGCATGAGCCTCGGCCGCGCCACGAGACCGCGCGCGATCGCGAGCATCTGCTGCTCGCCGCCCGAGAGGAGGCGGCCCTTCTGGGCGATGCGCTCCCGGAGCCTCGGGAAGAACTCGAAGACCTCGTCGAGCCCTCCGTCGCCGTTCCCGCGCGCCCCGCCGAGGAGCCCGAGCCGGAGGTTCTCGAGGACGGTGAGGTTCGGCAGGACCCGCCGCTCCTCGGGCACCCAGGCGATCCCGCGCCGCGCGATCTCGTGCGGAGCGAGCCCGGCGACGTCCTCGCCGGCGAAGCGGACGCGCCCGCCCCGCGGGCGGACGACGCCCATGATCGAGAGCAGCGTGGTGGTCTTGCCCGCGCCGTTCCGGCCGATCAGCGTGACCACCTCGCCCTCGCCCACCGCGAGCGAGACGCCCTGCAGGACGTGCGCCTCGCCGTAGTAGGTGTGGAGATCCTGGACCTCGAGGAGCGCCATCAGGAGCGCGCCGCGCCGAGGTAGATCCGTTGCACCAGGTCGTTCGCCCGGATCGCCTCGGGCGTGCCGTCGGCGAGCACCTGGCCCTGGTGGAGCACGGTGATCCGGTCCGAGATCTTCATGACGAGCTTCATCTTGTGCTCGACCAGGACGATCGTCCGCCCCGCGGCGAGCTCGCGGATCAGCACCATGGTCTCGTCGGTCTCCTCCGGGCTCATGCCCGCGGTGGGCTCGTCGAGGAGGAGCAGCTGAGGGTCGGTGGCCAGCGCGATCGCCAGCTCGAGGTGGCGCTTCTCGCCGTGCGAGAGATGGGCGGCGAGGAGGTCGGCCTTGGGCCCGAGCCCCGTCGTCTCGAGGAGCGCGCGGCCCCGGTCGCGCGCGTCGTGGAGGGCCGCGGCGCGCGCCCAGAAGTTGAACGAGCGGCGGTGCCCCTGCGCCGCGACGCGCACGTTCTCGAACACGGTGAGGTGCGGGAAGACGTTCGTGAGCTGGTAGGACTTGGCGATCCCGAGGCGCGAGACCGCGTGCTGCGGGAGCCGCGTGACGTCGCGCCCGCGGAACCAGATGCGGCCCGCGCTCGGCGTCACCTCGCCCGAGATCAGCTTGAAGAATGTCGTCTTGCCCGCGCCGTTGGGCCCGATGATGGAGCGCAGCTCGCCCTCGTGCACCGCGAGGCTCACGCGATCGACCGCGAGGAGGCTGCCGTAGCTCCGTGACAGCTCCTCGGTGCGCAGCAGGGGGGCGCCGGTCATGAGCGGGTCAGTATCATGCGGGCTTTCGGCGTGTCAAGGCGAGCGCCGCCGTGCTATCTTCCCGCCATGTTCCCGCTCCCGCCGCTCACGGACGAGCAGCGCGCGATCATCGAGCGCGCCGCCGCGCTCGCGCGCGAGCGCTTCGCGCCGCGCGCCGCGAGGCACGACGCCGAGGCGTCCTTCCCCTACGAGAACTACGCCGACCTCCGGCGGGCCGGGTTCCTCGCCCTCACCGTGCCGAAGGAGTACGGCGGGCTCGGCGCCGACCCGATCGCCTACGCCCACGCGCTCCGCGAGATCGCGAAGGGCTGCTCGGCCACGGGCCTCACCTTCAACATGCACTCGACGGTCACGACGTTCGTCGCGGCGCTCGGCACCGAGGCGCAGAAGCGGCGGTACTTCGCCGCCATCGTCGAGCGCGGCCAGCTCATCGCCTCCATCACGAGCGAGCCCGAGCAGAGCTTCCGCGACAAGTTCGTGCTCAACACCGTCTTCCGGAAGGTCCCGGGCGGCTACCACGTCGCCGGCGTCAAGCAGTTCTGCTCGCTCGGCGACGCCGCCGACTATTACTTCGTCACCGGGATCGTCGAGGGCACGACGACGGCGAAGGAGGGCGTGATCTCGGCGTTGATCCCGAAGGACGCCGCGGGCGTGAAGATCGAGGGCCTCTGGAACGCCACGGGCATGCGCGGCACGATCAGCCACACGATGCGCTACGACTCGACGGTGGCCGCGGAGAGCGTCATCGGCACCCCTGGCGCGCTCCTCGCCATCGACCTCTCGGGCTTCGCGCTCGGTTACGCGGGGGTGTACCTCGGCATCGGCGAGGCGGCGTTCGAGTTCATGGTGGAGTACGCGAAGACCCGGACGCTCCGGCCCTCGACCGAGCCGATGGCCCACCACCCGCTCGTCCAGCGCACGGTCGCCGAGACGGGCACCGCGATCCGGGCCGCGCGCCTGCTCCTGCACGACGCCGCGCGCGTCCGGATGACCGGCGATCGCGAGGCGACGATGCTCGCCGTCAACCAGGCGAAGACCTACTGCGCCGACGTCGGGCTCATGGCGACCGAGAAGGCGCTCCGCCTCGCGGGCGGGCGCGGCATCCTGAAGGAGCTGCCGCTCGAGCGCTGGCACCGGGACGCGCTCGCGGGGCCCGTCATGCCCCCCTCGAACGACCGCTGCCTCGAGACGGCGGGCAAGCTCCTCTGCGGCCTCCGCGCCGCGACGCTCGAATTCCAGTAGCGCCCGTCAGGCGCGGATCAGGCCCGCGCACCGCCGGGAGCCGCAGCGGCAGCGAAACCGGAGGAGCGGCCGGTACTGCGTGTCGTCGCCGTCCAGGGCGGGCCGGTAGTCGCAGGTGATCTCCTCGCCCTTGCGGATGGCCCGGAGCGCGACCGCGGTCAGCGCGAGCTCGCCGCGCTGGTCGCCGGCGTTCGGCGCGCACGAGTGGTTCATGTAGAAGCCGAGGCCGATCCGCCGCCGGCTCGACGGCGCCAGGTAGTAGCCGTGCTCGATATAAAAGCAGAAGCGCCGGAACCCCCGCGGCAGCGTCCACACCTTGCGGCGGGGCACCACCACGCCGCCCGAGATCGTGAGGACCTCGCCCTTCCGGATCGCGCGGGTGGCGAAGACGCCTACCTCGCGGTGGTTGACCCGCCGCAGCTCGAGCTTCGGGCTGTGGTAGGAGTCGCTCACGAAGGCCACGGGGCGCTCGCGGGTCTACGCTCGGGACGCCATCGCGCGCGGGGGCGGGTCGGGGTCGGCCATCGCGGCACACAAGGTAAGACAACGCCGCGCCCAATTCAATTATTACGGGCGGACGACGAGGTCGATCTCGACGAGGGCGCCGAGGGCCAGCCCCGTCACGCCGACGGTCGTGCGCGCGGGATAGCGCCCATGCGGAAAGCAGCCCGCGTAGACGCCGTTCACCGCCTGGTAGTCCGCGAAGTTCACCAGGTAGATCCGGGCCATGACCGCGCGGTCCAGCGCCGTGCCAGCGAGGCGCAAGACGGTTGCGAGGTTCCGCATGACCTGCCGCGCCTGCTCGACGACACCCCCCGGCACCAAGGCACCCGTCGCCGGGTCCACGGGGAGCTGGCCGGTCACGAACAGGAACTCGCCCGCGCGCACGGCGTGGCTGTACGCGGCGGTGGGCGGGGGCGGCGGCGCGCCGGGCAGCATCAGGAACTCGAGGGTCATCGGGCGGTCTCCTTTCACGATTCGCCGGCGGTGGCGGCGTGTGTGTCGAGCCACGCCTCGACGCGCGAGCGGAGCGCCGCGCGCTCGCCCGCGCCGAGGCCGACGGGATCGAACCGATAGCGGTAGTGGAGCGCGAGGATCCCGGGCAGCGCCTCCGCGGCGGCCACCGGCGCGCCCGCCTCGCGCAGGCGCCGGAGCCACGCCGACGCGGCTTCGGCGGGGCGCCGACCGAGCCCGGCGCGCGTAAGCTCGCGCTCGATCAGGTAGAACTCGGAATCCTCCCCGGGCTGCGGCGCGCGCGGCGGCGCGGCGGCGGCCGCGGGCCCGGGGCCGACGCGCCGGCGCCGGTAGAGCCGCCACCCGAGCAGGAGCCCCAGCGGGACGAGGAGCCAGCCGAGCCAGCGCGCCGGCCCGCCGTCGGGCTCGCCGTAGCGCCAGCGCGCCACGAGATATTCCGCCAGCGCCCAGAGGTCGGTCAGGGACTCGAGTAGAGGCGTCCCGGCCTCCTCGTCGACCCACACGGGCGGCGTCGTGTCGAGGTCGCGCCACGCGCCGTCCACCCACGCGAGCGCCCACGAGTGCGCGTGCCTGGCGCGCACGACGTAGGTCCGCTCGAGCGCGCTCCACTCTTGCACGGCGTAGCCGGTCGCATAGCGCGCCGGCACGCCCGCCGCGCGCAGGAGCAGCACGGTGGCGGTCGCGAAGTACTCGCAGTGGCCCGCGCGCGCGCGAAGCAGGAAATCCTCGAGCGGGGCCGCACCGGCGGGCCGCCCGCGCTGGAAGGTCCTGTACCGGAAGTTCGTGGCGAAGAAACGGGCCACCACGGCGAGGCGCTCGCTGGGGGGCTTCGCGGCGAGGTCGAGCTCGGCGGCGAGGCGTGACACGACCGCCGACTCCGGCGCGCGGACGGTGTCCTCCACGGCGCCCGGCGGGCCGTCGAGGACGCTCGCCCCGCCGAAGCGCGCGCGGTAGCTCACCAGACCGAGCCCCTCGTCCACCCGCACCGCGCCGAGCGCGTTCCGGCTCACGCCGACCGCGGCGAGGCTGCCGACCTCGAACGCGCCGTTCGGCAGCGCGAGCATGCCCCGGCCGCGGGGCAGATAGGCGGCGACGCCGACGCTTCGTGCCGGGCCGGGCGCGGCGCCGAACCTCCACGTCGCGCCGTCCGCCTCCGCCTGGACGGGCGCGAACGCCGCGCCCGTCGCGAACCACACCGTCGAGTTGTAGACGTTGTAGCTCGCCTCGCGCAGGAGGAACGGCGGGCGCACGCCCGGACCCGGGTCGACACGCAGCAGGATCCGGTCCGAGAACTTGAGCTCGCCGAGCCGGCCGATGGCGGTGGTGCTCCGGAAGGGATCGGTGTCGGCGCGCCTGACGAGACTGAAGATGTACTCGAACACGACCTGCTCGAGCTTCTCCTGCGCCCCGTGCAGCAGCGCCTGCCCCGCCCAGCCGAGCGCCACGGCCGCCGTGAGGAGCCCCGCCCAGGCGAGGGGGTGGAAGCGGCGCGAGCGCTCGCGCCAGAGCGCCCAGGCCGCGAGCGCGCAAAGCCCGGCGTAGAACGTCGGCGTCCGCACGTTGGCCGCGCTCGCCGAGAGCACGCAGAGCACGACGTACGGATACCCGAGGTCGAGCGCGCCCGGCGTCGCCTCCCCGCGCGCCGCCCTGCGGCGGAGCGCCCAGAAGAACGCGCTGGCCGGCACGCGTCCCGCGGTCGAGTACGCCTGGCACGCGACCAGGAGCGCGACGATGAGCGGCAAACGCTGCAGGAGCAGCGTGAACGCGCGGGGCCCGCCGACGGTCCGCAGCGCCCCCGAGGTCGCGAAGAGGTACAGGCCGCTCCCCGCGAGCAGGAGCGCGCAGACGTCCGAGACGCGGTTCCAGTCCGACGGCGAGAGCTCGAGCCGCCACCGGAGCACGCGCGAGCCCTCGAGGAGGGTCGCGACGAACAGCGCGGGCAGCGAGAGCCCGGTCTCCCAGCCCCAGAAGCAGACGGCCGCACCGACGAGGAGCGGGGGCGTCGTCACAGGTGCCTGAGCCCCTCGGCGACGCGGCCCGCCTCGAGGCGGTGGACCTCGCCGGCCGCCTCGCCGGCGGGCGCGCCGGCCTCCACGATGACGAAGGCGCGCACCGGCGTGCCGAGCGCCCTGAGGTCGCGGACGAACTGCCGCCGGGGCTCGTCCCACGCGAGGAGCACCGCCACGCACGCGCTGAGCGCGTCCTGGCGCTCGAGCACCGCGTGGTGGAGCGTGCGGAAGGGCTTGTCGCGGCAGACGCGGACGCCCGCCAGCACCTCGAGCAACCGCTCGGTGTCGGAGAGGCCCCGGCCCGCCGTGAAGCAGTAGGTCTCGGGCCCGACGAAGAGCAGGTCGAGCAGCGAGTCCTGGGTCTGGACCGCGCAGGCGATCGACGCCGCGACCGAGACGGCGTCCTCGAAGCGCTCGCCCCCGGCGTCGTCGGTGAACGTGTCGAGCACGAGCGCGTGCCGCACGAAGAACTCGTCCTGGTACTCCTTCACCACGGGCCGGCCGACGCGCGCCAGGCTCTTCCAGTGGATGCGGCGCAGCGGGTCGCCCGGCCGGTAGTCGCGCAGCGAGACGAACTCCTCGGAGTCGCCGACCGACTGGGCGAGCGCGACACCGCCCCGCTGGTAGCGGCGCGGACCGGGGAGCCCGAGGGCCGGCATCGGGTAGCGCTTCGGCAGGACCAGCAGCGAACCCGGGAGCGGGATCGTGCAGAGCGCGTTCAGCAGGCCGAGCGGGTCCGGTCGCGCGAGCGTGACGGAGGTCAGCTCGAGCCGTCCACGACGGCGCGGCGTGAACTCGATCCGCACCTCGCCCGCGTCGCCCGGCGGCAGCGGGGGCAGCGGCTGCGGGCTCATCAGCGCGACCTGGTTCCGCCTGACGAGCCAGTCCCAGCGCGGGTAGCCGACCTTCCGGTCGAACCAGTTGCGCCGCGCCTCGCCGGGCTCGCGCGCGGTCTGGAACTCCTCGAACGAGGGCCACGGATCGGCCGTGTTCTCGAGCAGGGCGAGGCCACGCTCGAGTCGCCCGCCATCGTTCGTGAAGACGACGCGGTACGCCGCGGGCTCGCCCGCCGTCAGGAACCGCGGGAGCACGCGCCGCGCACGCAGACGCGGCCGGAAGCCGAAGCGCCAGGCGAACGCCAGCACGAACAGGGCGAGGAGGAACGTGAACGCCTGGTAACCGAGCGTGCGGTTGGTGTCGAACCCGAGGATCCCCGCGGCGCCCAGCGCCGCGAGGGCGAGCTTGCCGGCCCGCGTGAGCCGACGCTCGGCCCGGGACGAGAGCGACGCCGTGGCGCGGAACAGGCGATACGTGAAGCGCCTCAAGCCGGCACGGGCACCTTCTTCACGATCTCCTCCACGAGCCCCTGCGCGGTCACGCCGGAGAAGCGCGCCTGCGAGTCCACGACGAGCCGGTGGGCGATCACGGGCACCGCGAGCTCCTGGACGTGCTCGGGCAGGAGGAAGTCGCCGCCGTCGAGGAGCGCCAGCGCCTGGGCGGCCTTGATGAGCGCGAGCGAGGCCCGCGGGCTCGCGCCGAGCTGGACGGAGGGCGCGGCGCGGGTCTGGCGCACGATGTCCACCGCGTAGCGCTTGAGCTCGTCGCTCACGCGCACCTCCCTGACGCGGCGCCGGAGCTCCAGCACGTCCTCGAGGACGACCACGGCCTGCACCGCCTCGATCGGGTGGCGCTGCTCCTGGGCGGAGACGATCGCCACCTCCTCCTCTGGCGCCACGTAGCCGAGGGCGAACTGCAGCGCGAACCGGTCCATCTGCGCCTCGGGCAGCGGGTACGTGCCGCGGAACTCCACCGGGTTCTGCGTGGCGATGACGAAGAACAGCTCCTCCAGCGGGTACGACCGACCCTCGACCGACACCTGACCCTCGGCCATCGCCTCGAGGAGCGCCGACTGGGTCCGGGGCGACGCGCGGTTGATCTCGTCCGCGAGGAGGATGTTCGTGAAGACGGCGCCTTCGTGGAAGCGGAAGACCTGGTCGCGCTGGTCGTACACGGACACCCCCAGGATGTCCGAGGGCAGGAGGTCGGGCGTGAACTGGATGCGCGTGAACCGCACGCCGACCGAGCGAGCCAGCACCTTGGCGAGCGTCGTCTTGCCGGTGCCGGGGTAGTCCTCGAGGAGCACGTGGCCGCCGCTCGCGAACGCCGCCAGGAGCTTGCGGATCGCCGCCGCCTGCCCCTTCATCACGGTCTCGATGCTGGCCGCGAGCCTCCGGAAGGTCTCCTGGGATCCCACCCTACCCCTTCACCGCGCCGGCCGTGAGCCCGGCGACGTAGTAGTCGAGGAAGAAGACGTAGACGCAGACGATCGGCACCGACGCGAGCACCGCCCCGGCCATGAGCGAGCCCCAGTAGTAGATGTCGCCACGGATCAGGTCCGCGGTGACGCCGACGACCGCGGTCTTGTGGGCGCTCTGCGAGACGAAGGTGAGGGCGTAGATGAACTCGTTCCAGCACAGCGTGAAGCTGAAGAGCGCCGCGCAGACGATGCCGGGCACCGCCATCGGGAGCACGATCCGCGTGAGCGTCTGCATCCGGGAGGCGCCGTCGACGAGCGCGCACTCCTCGACTTCCCGCGGCACCGTGCGGAAGTAGCCCATGAGGAGCCACGTGCAGAAGGGCACGAGGAAGGTCGGGTAGGTCACGATCAGCGCCCAGACCGTGTCGGAGATGCCGAGCCAGACGACCACCTGCGAGAGCGGCAGGAACAAGAGCGTCGGCGGGACCAGGTACGTGACGAACACCGCGGTGCCGAAGGAGGCCACGCCGCGGTAGCGCAGGCGCGCCAGGCTATAACCGGCGAGGATCGAGATCGCGAGCGACGCCGCCGTCGCGACGACGCTGATGACGAGGCTGTTCTTCATCCAGGTGAGGAACTCCGTGCGCTGGAAGAGGTACGCGTAGTGGTCGGTAATCGCGCCGGTCTGGATCAGGAACGGCACCGACTGGAGATTGTAGAGCTCGGCGTTCGACTTGAACGACGTGATCAGCATGAAATAGAACGGAAACAACGCGAAGACCAGGAACGGCACGAGGTTGGCGTACGTGAACGCCGCCGCCCGGATCTTCGCCCCCCGGCTCCGCGCGC
>QHSZ01000068.1 GCA_003220595.1 Candidatus Rokuibacteriota bacterium
GGGCAGGAGCACCACGGTCACCCGATCGCCCGCACCCAGGCTCTGCGCGACCGCGGCGCGGGCGAGGGAGGCGTCGGAGGCCTTCAGGAGATGGAGCACCGCCGCCATCAGAACACGAGGAAGCGGCGGCCCCGCCGCACGAGCTCGGCGATCCGCTCGCGCGAGACGGGGACGACCTCGTGGCCCTCGGCGTTCCAGTTCGGGTCCGTCGGGATCGCGTCGGTCGCCACATGGAAGGGAATGCCGAGCGCCCTGAGGTTCGCCCGGAACTTCGCGATGTCGTCGCCGTCGACGAGGTCGTCCGTGTCGCCGTCGAGCAGGTGCGCGGCCGGACCCGAGAGGACGAACGTGACGTCGTTCTCACCGGCGACGATGCCGAGCCCGATGCGCATCGCCTCGTTGGCCCGGTGCGACGCGCGCGGATCCGCCGAGATCAGGACCACGACCGGGGGGTCCTCGGGCACCGACCTGGCTCCGCCAGGCACGTCAGTTGAGCGCGACGAAGCGGTCGGTGCCGTTGATCAGGTCGGTCAGCACGACGAGGCCGCAGTAGGTGACGCGATCCGAATCCTTGAGGGGAATGCGCCGCTTCTGGCAGCCATAGGCGCATACGAAGAGCCTCGCGCCGCGGTCGGGGAGCGCGCGGATGCGCGGGTCGTCGAGCGCGCGGACTCCGTCGTCGATGAGGTACAGGTAGAGCTCGGCGCCGCGGTCGAGCGCCGCGCGCGCGAGCCCCACGGCGGTCTCGAGGTTCGCGTGCTCGAGGCCCGTCGAGAGGAGCATGCCGAGCTTCTTTTTCGCGAGATCCACGGCGGATCGAGCGTAGCATCGCCGTGAACAGGAGAGCAAGGGAATGAGCCGACGCGTGTATCTCGATCACAACGCTTCGACGCCCGTGCACCCCGAGGTGCTGGCCGAGATGTTGCCGTTCTTCGCGGAGATCTACGGGAACCCGTCGAGCATCCACGCCTTCGGCCGCGAGGCGCGCGAGGGCGTGGACCAGGCGCGTGAGCGCATCGCGCGGTTCCTCCAGGTGTCGCCGCAGGAGATCGTCTTCACCTCGGGTGGCACCGAGTCCGACAACCTCGGTGTGAAGGGCCTCGCGTCGGCTCGCGGCCGGGGACACCTCATCACGTCGAGCGTCGAGCACCACGCCGTGCTGCGCACCTGCCAGGTGCTCGAGGCCCAGGGCTTCGACGTCACGTACGTCGGCGTCGACGCGCACGGCATGGTGGAGCCGGACGAGGTCCGACGCGCGCTCCGGCCGGACACGATCGCGATCAGCGTCATGCACGCCAACAGCGAGGTGGGAACGCTACAGCCGATCGGCGCGATCGGCCGGCTGGCGCGCGAGCGCTCGATTCCCTTCCACGTGGATGCCGTCCAGACGTTCGGCAAGATCCCCCTCGACGTCGACGCCTTGGGCATCGACGTGCTCTCCTTCTCGGGCCACAAGATCTACGGCCCGAAGGGCATCGCCGGGCTCTACATCCGCAAGGGCACGAAGATGGTCTCGATCCAGCACGGCGGCGAGCACGAGCGGCGCCGGCGCGCCGGGACCGAGAACCTGCCCGGCATCGTGGGGCTCGGCAAGGCGGTGGAGGTACGGGCTCGTGACATGCACGCCGAGGCGGAGCGGGTGGGGGCGCTGCGGGACCGCCTGTGGGAGGGCGTGCGGGCGCGCGTCCCCGAGGTGCGGCTCTCCGGGCACCCGACCGAGCGGCTGCCCGGGACGGCCAGCCTGCTCGTCCGCCACGTCGAGTCCGAATCCATCGTGCTCGGCCTGGATCTCAAGGGCATTGCCGTGTCGGCCGGGTCGGCCTGCACCTCGGGTAATGTGGAGCCCTCGCACGTCCTCGTCGCGATGGGGGTGCCCCTCGACTGGGCGATGGGCGCGGTGCGCTGCTCCCTCGGTCGTTCGACGACGGCGGAGGACGTCGACTACGTGATCGAGAGCGTGGACACGATCGTGAGGCGGCTCAGGCAGGCGCTGCCGGTCGGAGCCGCATGAGGTACAGCCCGACGCTGGTCGACCACTTCCTGAATCCGCGCAACGCGGGGATGATGCGCGAGCCCGACGGCACCGGCGAGAGCGAGTACGCCGGGTGCGGCGACCTCGCGCGCTTCTTCCTGCGCGTCCGCTACGGGCGGGCGGTGGAGGTGCGCTTCCAGACGTACGGCTGCGGGCCGACGATCGCGGCGGCGAGCGTCGCAAGCGAGCTCGGCCGCGGGCGGACGGTGGACGACCTGAGCCGGCTCACGTCCGGCGACGTCGAAGAGGCGCTCGAGGGGCTGCCCGAGGACCGGAAGCACGCCGCCGACGTCGCGGCGGGCGCCCTCCGCGCGGCCGCGCACGACTGGCTGAGCCGGCGGCGCTGACATGTTCGACGCCCTGCGACGCGACATCCGGACGGTCTTCGAGCGCGACCCCGCCCTGCGCTCGCGCCTGGAGGCGTTGCTCTGCTACCCGGGCGTCCACGCCCTCGCGTTCCATCGCGTCGCCCACCGCCTCTGGGGCGCCGGCTGGGTAGCCACGGCCCGCGTCCTCTCCCACTTCTCGAGGTTCCTGACGGGCATCGAGATCCACCCGGCGGCTCGGCTCGGTCCGGGGCTCTTCATCGACCACGGCATGGGCGTCGTCATCGGCGAGACGGCCGAGGTCGGGGAAAACGTGACGCTCTACCAGGGCGTGAGCCTGGCGGGGACGAGCCTCAAGCGTGAGAAGCGCCACCCGACCCTCGGCGACAACGTGGTGGTCGGCGCGGGGGCCAAGGTCATCGGCGCCATCCGCATCGGCGACAACAGCCGCATCGGTGCGGGCTCCGTGGTGGTACGCGACGTCCCGCCCAACGCTGTTGTCGTCGGCGTGCCGGGCCGGGTAACATACAAAGACGGCCAGCGGGTGACTGAAGGCATCGACCTCAATCAGACCGACCTGCCCGACCCGGTGAGCCGCACGATCGAGCAGTTGGTCGAGCGCATCCGGGCGCTCGAGGCCGACGTGGAGACGCTGCGGAAGAATCTCAAGGAGGACCACTCGTGACCCCGAAGGACGTCCTCAGCCTGAAGGAAGCGTCCACCTACCTCGCGATCGAGGAGGCAGCCCTCCGCGCGCTCGCCAGCGAGCGGCGCATTCCCGCGCTCCAGGTCAACGGCGCGTGGGTCTTCTCGAAGAAGTCCATCGACAAGTGGCGGAGCCAGCAAGCCCGGCGCACGTGATCCGGCGCGCGGACGCCTGGTCCATCCTCGTCGAGTTCACCCGGAGCGACAGTCTCCGCAAGCACGCCCGCGCCGTCGAGGCCTCGATGCGCGCGTACGCCCTTCGGTACGGAGAGGACCCCGACGTCTGGGGGATCGCCGGGATGCTCCACGACTTCGACTACGAGATGCATCCCCGCGCGCCGCAGCATCCGACGAAGGGCGCCGAGATCCTGATCGCGCGCGGCGTGCCCGAGCCCATCGTCCACGCCATCCTCGCACACGCGGATTACGCCGGCGTCCCACGGGTGTCGCTCCTGGACCGCGCGCTGTACGCCTGCGACGAGCTCTCAGGCTTCGTGCACGCCGTGGCCCTCGTGCGCCCCGGCAAGGTCATCACCGGCCTGGAGGTCGGGTCGGTGAAGAAGAAGCTCAAGGACAAGGCGTTCGCGCGGACGGTGAACCGCGAGGACGTCTATCGCGGGGCGAGCGAGCTCGGCGTCGACCTCGACGCGCACATCGGGTTCGTCGTCGGCGCGCTCAGCGCGGTCGCGCCCGAGCTCGGCCTCGCGCGCGGGTAACCGGGCGGCGGTCGGCCGCGCCCGAAGGTGACGGCCGGAGTGGTCGAGGAAGGCGTGACGGATCCCGGCGGCGCTCGGGCGCGTGCGATCGCCCACGTCGACATGGACGCGTTTTATGCGGCGATCGAGCAGCGCGATCGCTCGGAGCTCCGCGGGAAGCCGGTCATCGTGGGAGCGGACCCGAGGGGGCGCGGTGTCGTGTCGGCGGCGTCCTACGAGGCGCGGGCCTTCGGCGTGCGCTCGGCAATGCCGATCTCGCGTGCGGCGCGCCTCTGTCCCTACGCCGCCTTCCTGCCGGTGGACATGGCGAAGTACCGGCGGGTCTCGCTCGAGGTCATGGCGATCCTCGCCGACTTCTCGCCGCTCGTGGAGCCCGTCTCGGTGGACGAGGCCTTCGTCGACCTCACGGGCAGC
The DNA here is from genome assembly GCA_003220595.1 of Candidatus Rokuibacteriota bacterium. Classification (GTDB taxonomy): domain Bacteria; phylum Methylomirabilota; class Methylomirabilia; order Rokubacteriales; family CSP1-6; genus AR19. The sequence continues at coordinate 4,194 of QHSZ01000068.1, forward strand.
GCGACCCTCTTCGGGAGTCCGCTCGACGCCGTCCGTCGGATCAAGCGGCGGATCCGTGACGAGACCGGCCTCACGGCGTCGGCGGGACTCGGCACCAACAAGTTCGTCGCCAAGGTCGCCTCGGACCTCGAGAAGCCCGACGGGCTCGTCGTCGTGCCGGCGGGCGGCGAGGCGCGGTTCCTGGCGCCGCTGCCCGTCGAGCGGATCTGGGGTGTCGGGCGGGTGACCGCCGGCGCGCTGCGCGAGCTCGGCCTCAGGACGATCGGCCAGCTCCAGCGCGTTCCGCGGCCCGTCCTGGCGCGGCGCTTCGGGAAGCACGGCCACGATCTGCACGACCTCGCCTTCGGTCGCGACGATCGACCGGTGGAGCCCTTCGGCGCGCCCAAGTCCGTCGGTGCCGAAGAGACGTTCGGCGCCGATACGACCGACGCCGAGCTCTTGCGGAGGACGCTGCGCGCCCAGGCCGAGCGAGTGGCAGCCGAGCTGCGCGAGGCCGGCTTCGCCGCGTCACGCGTGACGCTGAAGCTCCGCCTCCAGCCCTTTGAGACGCACACGCGCAGTGCCACGGGCGAGGCGACGCAGGACGGGCTCGAGCTCTATCGACGCGCGCTGGCGCTGCTCGAGCGGGAACGGGTCGCGCGGCCCGTCCGCCTGATCGGGCTCTCGGCGTCCCGGCTCGGCCCGGGAGGCAGGGGCCAGCTCGATCTCCTGGACCCCACCGCCCTGCGGCGCGAGCGCCTGGCGCGCGTGGTGGACCGGCTCACCGAGCGGTTCGGCGAGGGCGCGGTGATCCCCGCGACCCTACTGGCGCGCCCGCGCCGCGAGCCCCCGCGCCGCGACGCCCGAGGGCGTTGAGATCTCGCGGCGGGGCGCCCCGATTGCCATCCGCGGGGGGCTTCGGCTACACTCGCTGAACAGCCGTTCATTCTGAGGCGCACGGTAGGGGGACCCGATGGAGCGTCCGATCGGATATGACAAACTCGCGCGTGAAGACCGCTTCGTCCGCATGCGCGCCCGCGAGGTGGCCCAGCTCAAGGTCGACCAGGGCTTTCCGCCGTTCGCGGACCTCTCGACCCGCGACTCGATGAGGGAGCGGGTACACGGGATCATGGTGGGCGAGATGCAAGCGATGGAGGGCGCCGGGCGCACCGTGTGCGATTTCCCCGAGGCGCCGTGGGAGTTCACGCTCGACATGGCCCGCCAGGTGTGGGACGAGTCGCGGCACGTGGAGATCTATCTCCGCCTCCTCGAGCACCTCGGCGGCTACGCAGGCGAGTTCCCCGAGACGACGATCCTCTGGCGCTGCGCGTGCGCCGAGGACGCGGCCGCGCGCGTGGCCGGCGTCAACCGGGGCCTCGAAGGGCTCGCGTGCGACGTCTTCAACCAGCTGGTGCACATCGCCCGGAAGATCGGCGATCCGATCCTCGAGCGCGCGGTCGAGTTCGTCCTCGCCGACGAGATCACGCACGTCCGGATGGGCTCGAAGTGGCTCACGAAGCTCACCGAGGGCGATCCCGAGCGCCGCCGCCGCGCGATCGAGTTCCAGGAGAACATCGACGAGCGCTTCAACCTGGGCGGGGTCCGACGGGAAGGCGACCACGACGTCGTGTCGATCTCGATCGCCACGGACGTCAGGCGCATGGCAGGCTTCACGGAGGAGGAGATCGAGCGCCTGATCAAGACAACCCAGCGCTCGCAGGTCTACTGAGCTCCGTGGGTCACGCGCTCGCCGGCCAGTTCCCGGTCGACCACTCCGCCCGGCTTCTGCGCAACTATCGCTATGCGGCCGAGCGGAGCATGCGCGCCCTCGGCGGCTGGATCGCCCTCACGCCCGAGCTGCCCGCCAAGCTCCTGCTGGGCCGCCACGTATGGGACCTCGCCCAGCACGCCGACGCCTTCGGCAGGCGTCTCCCCGAGTTGCGGGCCCAGGCCCAGACGTCCGAGCCGCCCAACGAACGGTTCGTCGCCTTCATGGACGCCCTCGAGGAGCCCGAGCAGCCGCATCAGACGGTCGAGCGCCTGGTCGGCGTCTACCGGGTCCTCAAGCCTCACGTGCTGTCGGTCTATCTCGACCACCTCGAGCGCGCGAACCCCGTCTACGAGCCGCCGACGCGGCGGATCCTCCTCCGGTGCATCGAGGACGAGCGCCGCCACATCGCGGCGGGCGCGGTCATCCTGGGGCACCTCGCCCGGACGCCAGCACAGAGGGAGCGCGCGTCCGTCTGGCAGGGACGGCTCGAAGGCCTCGTCACGGTGGCCGGCGGGGTGACCGGCGACGGCCTGCCGCCGTCGCGGCCGCCGGCGGCGCCGGCGGCGCTCGAGCTCGGCGACGACGCGCGCGAGTGGATCCGCCTCGCGGAGGGCGTGACCGTGTGGCCGATGCCCGACGACCTCCGCGCGGCCGTCGCCTCGTTCGGCGTGGCGCTCGTCGCGCGCGACGAGGCCGAGCTCGGTCGCTGGCTCGCTCCCGGGGTGGTCCGGGACGAGGCCGCTCTCGCGACGCTCGGCGCCTCGGTCTTCGACCGCCACGACGTCGTCGCCGTCTCACGCGTGGGCCGACAGTGTCTCGTGAAGCTCCGGCTCGAGGGGCCCGCCGTCCTGGTCACGGTGCTGACCCGCTGGGCGCCCGGCGACGCCGGATGGCGCGTGGCCGCGCTGGAGGTGGCGTCCGCGGACGCGGGCCGTCCGCATCTGCCGCGTCGTTGATCCGGACCGTTCTCGTCGCCAACCGGGGCGAGATCGCGCGTCGCGTCTTCCGTGCCTGCCGCCTCTTGGGCCTCGGGACGGTTGCCGTCTACTCCGACGCCGACCGCGAGTCACCCCACGTGCGGGACGCCGACCGCGCCGTGGCGATCGGCCCGCCGCCGGCGCGTGCAAGCTATCTCGACGCCGAGCGCATCCTCGCGGCGGCGCGCGAGACCGGCGCCGACGCGATCCATCCGGGCTACGGCTTCCTCTCCGAGAACTGGGCCTTCGCCGACGCGTGCCGCCGCGCCGGGATCGTGTTCATCGGGCCTTCACCCGAGGCCATCAGGCGCATGGGCGACAAGACCGAGGCGCGCCGGCTCATGGCGGCGGCGGGCGTCCCCGTCGTCCCGGGGAGCCCTGAGACGCTCGCGGACGTCGCGACGGCGGAGCGGGTCGCGCGCGACATCGGCTACCCTGTGCTCCTCAAGGCCGCGGCCGGCGGCGGCGGCATCGGCATGGCGCGCGTGGACGAGCCCGCCGGCACGGCCGCCGCGTTCGCGGCGGCGCGTCGGCGCGCCGAGGCCGCCTTCGGCCGCGGCGATCTCTACGTCGAGAAGTACCTCGAGCGACCGCGCCACATCGAGATCCAGGTCTTCGGCGACACCGCCGGCACGGTCCTCCACCTGCACGAGCGCGAGTGCTCGATCCAGCGGCGTCACCAGAAGCTCGTGGAGGAGTCGCCGGCGCCGAACCTGCCACCCGCTGTGAAGGAGGGTCTCACGCGTGCCGCCGTCGCGGGGGCGCGAGCCATCGAGTACGTCAACGCTGGGACCCTCGAGTTCCTCGTGGACGCCGCTGGAGGCTTCTACTTCCTCGAGATGAACACGCGGCTCCAAGTGGAGCACCCCGTCACCGAGGAGGCGACCGGTCTCGACCTGGTCGTGGAGCAGCTCCGCGTCGCCGCGGGCGAGCCGCTCGGCTGGCGCCAGGAGGCGATCGTCCAGCGCCGCGCAGCGATCGAGTGCCGAGTGTATGCTGAGGACCCGGCGAAGAACTTCCTCCCGTCTCCGGGGACGCTCACCCGGCTCGAGCTGCCGGCGGGTGAGGCGATCCGGATCGAGTCGGGCGTCGAGGCGGGGAGCGCCGTCCCCGTCCACTACGACCCACTGCTCTTCAAGCTGGTCGTGTCCGGGCGAACGCGTGGAGAGGCGGTGGCGCGGCTGGCGGACGCACTGGAGCGCTGCGTGGTCGAGGGCGTGAAGACAACGATCCCGTTACTCCGTCGGGTGGTCGCCCACGCGGAGTTCGTCGCGGGGCGGGTGCACACGCAGATGGTCGAACAAGGAGCGTTCAATGACTGAGGAGATCAAGGCGCACATCACGGGAGTCGTGTTCCAGATCCCCACGAAGCCTGGCGACCGCGTCGCCGCCGGCGACGCGGTGATCGTGCTCGAGTCGATGAAGATGGAGATTCCCGTGGAGGCGCCGCGGGCGGGTGCGGTGAAGGAGATCCGGGTGAAGGAGGGGCAGACGGTCCAGGAGGGCGAGACCGTCGCGATCCTAGAATAGCGGAGGGCGCCATGAGTCTCGAGCTGATCCGCGGACTCTACGACTATCACCGCTGGGCGAATCGGCGACTGTTCGACGTCGCGACGGCGCTCGGGGAGGAGCTCTCCTCCCGCGACGCGGGCAAGCCGTTCAGCTTCCCCACCGTCACCCGGATGTTCGGGCACCTCTACGGGGCGGACTGGATCTGGCTCTCACGCTGGAAGGGCGTCTCGCCGACGACGCTCCCGGGCGCCGGATTCGCGACGCTCGCCTCCATCCGGTCGCCGTGGGACGACCTCGAGCAGGAGCAGCAGGCATTCGTCGAGGGGCTCCGGCCGGCCGATCTCGAGCGCGTGGTCGAGTTCAGGAACACCGAGGGCAAGTCGTACAGGGTCACGCTCGGGCCGCTGCTCCAGCACGTGCCGAACCACGCCACCCACCACCGGAGCGAGATCGCCACGATGCTTACGATGCTCAGCGGCTCGCCCCCGGACACGGGCATCAACAGCTACCTCTTGCAGAAGACGGGACAGGGGTAGGGCGAGCCGAGGCGGTGCCTCCGGCGAGGCGAGCAGTGACATGGTGCGAGGGGTAGGGCGAGCCGAGGCGGTGCCTCCGGCGAGGCGAGCAGTGACATGGTGCGAGGGGGAGGGCAAGCCGAGGCGGGCCTCGGCAGACGGGGACGGTGATCATGCCCGTCTGAGCCCTCGGAGGAGGGGTCGTCCGTCCCCCTTCCGACGCCGGCTTGGCGCTAGTTCTCGACGAACGCGCGCAGGTTGCGGCCGCGCAGCGGGTGCCGCAGCTTCCGGAGGGCCTTGGCCTCGATCTGGCGAATGCGCTCGCGCGTGACCGCGAAGCGCCGGCCGACCTCCTCGAGCGTGTGCTCACCCTCCTCGCCGATCCCGAACCGGAGACGGAGGATCTCCTTCTCCTTCGGCGAGAGCATCGACAGGGCCTTCTCCACCTGCGTCGTCAGGTCCTGGTTCAGCAGCGACTCGTTCGGCGACCCCGTCGACTTGTCTTCGAGGAAGTCGCCCAGCTCGGAGTCCTCACCGATCGGCGTCTCGAGCGAGAGCGGCTTGCGCGACGACTCGAGGATGAGCCGCACCTTCTTCGCCGGCACGCCAGTGCGCTGGGCGAGCTCCTCGGGCGTTGGCTCGCGACCCATCTCGTTGACGAGGTTCCGGTTCACGCGCGAGATCCGGTTGAGCGTCTCGACCATGTGGACCGGGATCCGGATCGTCCGCGAGTGGTCGGCGATCGCCCGCGTGATGGCCTGACGGATCCACCACGTCGCGTACGTCGAAAACTTGAAGCCGCGGCGGTACTGGAACCGGTCCACGGCCTTCATGAGCCCGATGTTGCCCTCCTGCACGAGGTCGAGCAGCGAGAGGTCGCTCCCGAGGTAGCGCTTGGCCACCGAGACCACGAGGCGGAGGTTGGCCTCCATGAGCTCGCGCTTGGCCTGTCGCACCGTGCGGTCGCTGCGGTCGATCTGCGCGAGGACCACCGCCAGCTGGCGTCGCGGCATTCCCGCCGCCCGCTCGAGCTGGCGGAGCTCGCGGGCTGGCGCCGGCGTCCGCACGCGGCTCCGCTGGCGCGCGAGCTCGTCGATGCGCTCCGCGTGGCGTCGCACCTTCGCGACGAGCTCGTCCACCAGCGCCGGCTTGAGCGACATCTCGGCGACGATCTTCTGGATCCTCTCGGCGCTGGCCGCGATCGCCTTGGCCCGCGCAGCTCGCTTCGTGCGCCCCGTGGCGGCCTCCAGGCGGGCGATCTTCCGCTCAAGCCGGCGCAGCCGTCCGAACGCCAGGAGCACGGGCTTGAGTTCCCGCGCGTCGAGCTCGCCGCCTTCCGGCAGCACGATGACGTCGTCGGCCGGGATCTCACCACGACGCAACCTGTCGCCGATGTCGAGGAGGGCCTCGACGGCCATCGGCACACCGGCGAGAGTCCGGCGGAGCGCCACCTGTCCTACTTCGATTCGGCGGCCGATCTCGACCTCCTGCGCTGCGGTCAGGAGCGGGACCTTGCCGATCTCCTTGAGGTACAGGCGGACCGGGTCTTCGCCACGCGCGGCGGCGGAGGGCTCGAGGACGAGCGGGCGGGGGGTCTCCTCGACCTCCTCCTCGAGAGCGACGGGAGTCTCCGGCTCGTCGGCGCCGGGGTTAAGCGCCCCTGGGGCCGTCCCCGCCGGCTCAAGAGTCGCTGCCTGACTGCCTTCCCTGAATGTCATGATGTCACCAAATTGAATTCGTTCTACTTCTATGATGCTTAGAGCCGCCCAAGCGTTTCCCCCGGGGGCTCGTGAAATCGTCTCCCTCTTTCCGGCGACTTGGCTTGGTTCCGGCCTCTGGAGCCGCCTGCTCCTGCGTCTCCTGTGTTCCCGTATCTACGGTTGAGACCGAAGATTCGGGTCCAGCTATTCAGCCTGACGGGTCTGTCCTGACCCGAGGGGTCTGCCAGCCGCCGGCCGACCCCCGTGGGGACGGCACCGCCGCCGTTCATGGTCGACCGCCATGCTAAAAGCGCTATCACCTTGCCGGGTGTTCCGCGCGCGAGGGAATACCTGCTTGTGCGCCGGGTAATTCCCTGTACGTGCTCCCGGGCCGGGTCATTTGACACCGGTCGCGGCGGAAGGGTAGAAGCGAGAGGAAGATGAGAGCCCCGAGCGCGTCCTACTCATTCACGGTCCGCCTGCAGATCGAAAACCGTCCTGGGATGCTGGGGCGGGTGGCCTCAGTGATCGGCGAGGCCGGCGGCGACATCGGCGCGGTGGACCTCGTCGAGACCACGCGCGAGCGCACCGAGCGCGACATCACGGTGAAGTGCCGCGACAGCGGCCACGCCCAGCGGATCATGGGCCGGCTCAAGCACGTCGCGGGCGTACGGGTCGCCAACATCTCCGACCGGACCTTCCTCATGCACCTCGGCGGCAAGATCGAGATCCGCAACAAGGTCCCGATCCGGACGCGCGACGACCTTTCGATGGCCTACACGCCCGGGGTCGCGCGCGTCTGCCTCGCCATCCACGACGACCGGGAGCGCGTCTTCGCGCTCACGGTCAAGCAGAACACCGTGGCCGTCGTCACCGACGGCACCGCCGTCCTCGGCCTCGGCGACATCGGGCCGGAGGCGGCGCTGCCCGTCATGGAAGGCAAGGCGATGCTCTTCAAGGAGTTCGCCGGCGTCGACGCCTTCCCCCTCTGTCTGGCGACGAAGGACGTGGACAAGATCGTCGAGACGGTCAAGCTCGTCGCGCCGGTATTCGGCGGGATCAACCTCGAGGACATCGCGGCGCCGCGGTGCTTCGAGGTCGAGGAGCGTCTCCGGAAGGACCTGGACATTCCCGTCTTCCACGACGACCAGCACGGCACGGCGGTGGTCGTGCTCGCGGCGCTGCTCAACGCGCTCCGCATCGTGAAGAAGGATCTCCGCCGGCTGCGGGTTGTGGTGACGGGCGTCGGCGCCGCGGGGACGGCGACGATCAAGATCCTCATGTCGAGCGGCGTGCGCGACATCGTCGGCGTGGACGAGCACGGCGCGATCCACCGCGGCCGGGCGACGGGCATGGACTTCATGAAGCGCTGGGTCGCGTCGGCGACGAACCCGCGCCAGGTGAAGGGCGGCCTCGGCGCGGCGCTCGCGCGGGCCGACGTCTTCATCGGCCTGTCGGTGCCCGGTATCCTCACGGTCAGGGACATCAGGCGGATGGCGCGGGATCCGATCGTCTTCGCCATGGCCAACCCGGAGCCGGAGATCCGGCCGGAGGAAGCCGGGCGGCACGTGCGCGTCATGGCGACCGGGCGGTCCGATTTTCCTAACCAGATCAACAACGTGCTGTGCTTCCCGGGCTTCTTCCGCGGCCTGCTCGACGCGCGGGCGCGGGCGGTCAACGACGAGATGAAGCTCGCGGCCGCGCACGCGCTCGCGGCCTGCGTGGGCCGGGACGAGCTCAGCGCGGAATACATCATCCCGAGCGTCTTCAACAAGCGTGTGGCGCCGGCCGTCGCCGCGGGCGTGGCGCGCGCGGCCCACGAGACCGCCACGGCCCGTCGTCGGCGCCGCCTGAGTCTCTCCGGGGTCCGGTGACCGCACCGCGCTGGTCCGTCGTCATCCCCGCGTTCAACGAGGCACGGCGCCTGCCGCCTTATCTCGACGAGGTCGTCGCCCACCTGGACGGGCGCGGCGAGCCGTACGAGGTCATCGTGGTGGACGACGGCTCGACCGACGGAACGCCGGACCTGGTCGCGGCGCGGCGCCACCCGGCGGTCCGGGTCCTGCGGCTCGAGCAGAACTCGGGCAAGGGCGTCGCGGTGCGCGCCGGGATGCTGGCGGCTCGCGGCGCGTATCGCCTGTTCGCCGACGCCGACGGCGCCACGCCGATCGCCGAGCTGAAGCGCCTCGAGCCCGCCCTCACCGCGGGCGCCGACGTCGTGATCGGCTCGCGCGTGCTCGCGGACCCCGCGGTGTCGGTCGCGACGCGGCCGCACCGCGTCAGGGCGGGCCGCGTGTTCAACTGGCTGGTCGCGCAACTCGGGCTCCGCGGCGTCGCCGACTCCCAGTGCGGCTTCAAGGCATTCACGGCGGCTGCGGCGGACCGGCTCTTCGGCGGCCTCCGCACGCGAGGCTTCGGCTTCGACGTCGAGCTCCTGCTCGCCGCCCAGGCGGCGGGGGTTCGTGTCGTCGAGGTCCCCGTGAACTGGGCCGACCAGCCCGGCAGCAAGGTGGGGGTCCTGCGTCACGGGCCGGGTATGCTGTGGCAGATCGTCAGGGCGAGCCTGAGGGTGGAGAGGGCCGGGTGAGCTTCGCGCGGCGGATCCGGGAGATCGAGCCGTTCCTCGCGGTCGAGATGGGGGAACGCGCGCAGGCGCTCGAGCGGGCGGGCGTCGACGTGGTCCACTTCGAGTTCGGCGAGCCCGACTTCGAGGCGCCCGCGGTGATCCGCGAGGCGCTCGAGAAGGCGATCAAGGACGGCCACACGCGCTACACGCACAGCCTCGGCATCCTCCCGCTCCGCGAGGCGATCGCCGAGCACTACCTGACGACCTACGGCGTCACCGTCTCGCCGGACCAGATCCTCGTTACGGCGGGGACGTCGCCGGCGATGCTCCTCCTCTTCGGTCACCTCCTCGATCCGGGCGACGAGGTTGTCTTGAGCGATCCGTACTACGCCTGCTACCCGAACTTCATCCGCTACGCGGAGGGCGTGCCCGTCTACGTGGGGGTCACCGAGGAGGACGGCTTCCAGTACCGTCCGGAGGCGATCCGCGAGAATATGGGGCCGCGCACGAAGGCCATCCTCGTCAATTCGCCCGCGAATCCGACGGGCACCGTCCTCTCGACCGAGCGCATGGCGGGGATCGCGGAGCTCGCCTCCGCCGGCGGGCCGTTCGTCGTCTCCGACGAGATCTACCATGGGCTCAGCTACCAGGGGCGGGACCGGACGATCCTCGAGTTCACCGAGCGCGCCTTCGTGCTGAACGGCTTCTCGAAGGCGTACGCGATGACCGGCTGGCGGCTCGGCTGGGTGATCGCGCCGCGCGAGCAGATCCGCGCGCTTCAGATGCTCTACGGCAACTTCTTCATCTCGACGAACGAGTTCGTCCAGTGGGCGGGCGTCGCGGCGCTGCGGGAGGCTGGCGAGGAGCGACTCAGGTTCCGTGCCATGTTCGACGAGCGCCGTCGTGCGATGCTCGCGGGCCTCCGCGCGCTCGGTCTGGGCGTCGGCTGCGAGCCGACGGGCGCCTTCTACGTGCTCGCCAACGCGCGCCACCTGGCACAGGACTCCGTGCGCCTCGCCAACGAGATCCTCGACCGCGCGCACGTCGCCGTGACGCCCGGCGCCGCCTTCGGCGCCAACGCCGAGGGCTACCTGCGCTTCTCCTACGCGTCGTCGCTCGAGCGCATCGGGGAGGGTCTCGACCGCCTCGCACGGTTCCTCGCCGCGCGACGGTGAGCGCCACCGACTGCGCCGCGTGCCTTCACCGCTGGCCGGACCCGGCCTGCCGGATCGCCGACCTCGGCCCCGCCGTCCTCTACCTCCACGATGACCAGTTCTTTCCGGGCTGGAGCGTGCTCGTGTTGAAGCGCCACGCGACCGAGCTCTACGAGCTCGCCCGCGAGGAGCGCTCCGCGTTGATCGAGGTCGTGAGCCGCGTGGCGCAGGTCCTCGCGGCCACGTACGGCGCCCGCAAGATGAACTACGCGCTCCTGGGTAACCAGATCCCGCACGTCCACTGGCACCTGATGCCCCGCCTCGCCGCCGACCCGGCGCCGGACAGCCCCGTGTGGAGCGTGCGCCACGCGCCGCTCCGGCTCGCCTCAGGCGAGCTGGCGGCCCGCGCGGCCGCGATCCGCCAGGCACTCACGGCGTGAGCCGCATGGACCCGGCCTACGTCGCGGTCCACCTGGAGGAGGACCGCCTGCACTGGTGGTTCAGGGGCCGGCTCGCGATCCTCCTCACGACGCTGCGGCAGGCGCTGCCGAGGCGCCGCGTGCGGCTTCTCGAGCTCGGCTGCGGCAGCGGCAACGTCCTCGCTGCGCTCGGCGAGTTCGGCGAGGCGGTCGGGATGGAGGTCCATCCCGACCTCGCCACGGCGGCGCGCGCCGCCGGCCTCGACGTGCGCCAGGGCGCCCTGCCCGACGACCTCGTGGTGCCGCCGGGCTGGGCCGACGTCGTCCTTCTCCTCGACGTGATCGAGCACGTCGCGGACGACGCCGCTGCGCTCGCGGTCGCGCGCCGGGCGCTCGCCTCGGGCGGTCTCCTCGTCGTGACGGTGCCTGCCTACCCGTGGCTCTGGAGCGCCCACGACGTCGCCCTCGGGCACCGCCGGCGCTACACCGCCCGCGGGCTCCGGCGTCTCGCCGAGGGGGCGGGGTTCACGGTGGAGCGCGTGAGCTATTTCAACACGCTCCTCTTCCCGGTGGTCGCGCTCGCGCGCGCGTGGAAGCGTTTCACCGGCGACGCGACGCACGACCTCCACCGGCCGGCGCCCGTGCTGAACCGCGGGCTCGAGCGGCTGTTCGCCCTCGAGCGCTACGTCGTCCCGCGGGTCCCCCTGCCGTTCGGCGCTTCGTTGCTGCTGCTCGGGCGACGATGATCCGCGCCCTGTGCGGAAAGGGCCCCGAGTTGGCGCTCGTTGCCGCGGCGTTCACGGTCCTGGCGGCGACCGCCGCGGTCTGGCTCGCATGGGACCGGCGTCCCCCCGAATGGGACCACGCGAACCACCTCGAGCGCGCCGTCGTCTGCGCCCGCGACATGGCGCGGGGCGACGCGCGCGCGATCCTCGAGCGCTCGTCGTTCTATCCGCCGCTCGTGCCCTGCGCCGCGGGGCTCGCGTACCGGCTCTGGCCGTCTGACGTCGCCGCGGCCCACGCCGTGCTTCTCGCGTTCCTGGGCCTCGGGATGGCAGCGGCGTACGCGCTCGGGCGCCAGGTCGCGGGGGGCGCCGAGGGCGTCGTCGCCGCGCTCGTGTTCGGGAGCGCGCCCTTCACCATCTTCTCGTCGCTCCGGTTCCAGCTCGACCTGCCGCTCGCATCGATGGTCGCCCTCGCCGTCGCGATCCTGCTCCGCACCGAGGCCTTCGAGCGGCGCTCCTGGTCGCTCGCCTTCGGCGTGGTCCTCGGGCTCGGGATGCTGACGAAGCCCCCGTTCGCCGCGTACGTCCTGCCCGTGCTCGCGCTCGTTCTGGCCCGTGTGCGGACGCGGCGCGCGCTCGTGACCGCTCTGCTCGCCGGGCTCCTCGGCGGCGTGCTGGCGCTGCCGTGGTACGGCCCGCGGCTCCTCGGCATGGCGCCCCAGGTGGCCGCGCGCTCGTTCAGGCAGGCCGCGGAGTCCGGACACCCCGAGCCCCTGACGGCGACGGCGCTCACCTTCTACCCCCGGTGGTTCGTGCCGCAATTCGGGCTCGTCGCGACGCTCCTGTTCGTCGTCGGCGCCGCCGTCGCAGCGGCCCGGCGGCAGTGGCTTATGCTCGTCGGCGCGCTCACGCCGCTCGCGGTCGTCACGATGATCCAGAACAAGAACCTGCGCTACGCGCTTCCTCTCTTGCCCTTCGTGGCCGTGCTCGCCGGCGTGGGGTTCGGCGCCTTGCGCGGGCGCCCGCGCGCGCTCGCGCTGGTGGCGCTCGTCGCCGGTGCGGCGCTGCAGCTCTCAGCGACCGCGTTCGCTGTCCCGGCGATCCCGACGCTGCCCGGGCTGGGCGTCCCGCTGCTGCTCGGCTCCCCGCCGACCCGCGACGACTGGCGTCATCGCGACATCCTGGCTCTCCTCGCGAAGGACAGCCGCGGGGACGCGGCGACCGTCAGCGTGGTCCCGAACGACAACTTCTTCTCCGTGAGCAACTTCCGTTACTACGGCGTGCGCCAGGGCCTCCCGCTGCGGTGGGCGCGCGGCTGGGACGGCGAGCCCGTCGGGGTCGACTACATGATCCTCAAGACGGGCGCGCAGGGCCCGGTGTGGACGGCCGAGCGTCCCCGTCGTATCGCCGAGCGCCTCGCCGCCGACCCGAGCTTGGTGCGCGTGTACCCGGTCATCGGCGAGTGGACGCTCCCCGACGGCTCCACGGCGACGCTCAGGGCACGGCGGCTCGGACCCGGGGTCGCCGCCGCTCCCGCGCGCCTCGCCCGCGCCGCCGAGCACGCCGTGAGGCGGCGGCTTGCCGAGGTCGCGCGCGACGTCGAAGGCCTCGAGGTGCGCATCGTCCACGGCGACTCGATCCGGCGGGGCCGTCTCGAGCGCATCGAGATCGTCGCCGGCGCCGCGACGGTCGGTGAGCTCTGGCGCCGGAATGCGGCGCTCCTGCGTGTGCACGATCTCAGGATCGTCTTCGAGGACGTTCTGGTGAACCCGTGGAGCCTCGAGACGACCGGCCGCCTCGACCCCCTCGATGCCCGGCAGGTCCGCCTCCAGCAGGCGACCATCCGCGCCGCCGACTTCGTCCAGTTCCTGCGCGACCTCAAGGACTTCCGTCAGGCCAGCGTCGAGCTCCTGGACGGGGCGCTCGCGTTCGTCTTCAGGCAACCGGGCCCGGACGTCTCCGGCCGCGTGAGGATCCTGCCGTCGGCGGAGCGGCCGTTCGAGGTCGGCTTCGAGGGCGTCCGGCTCGGCGGTGTTCCGGTGCCGGGGATCGTGCTCGACTGGGTGGTCCGCGGCTACGATCCCACGCTGAGGCTGGCGAGCCGCCTGCCCGTGCCGGTCGAGATCGGGCGTGTGATGATCGCCCGCGACGCGATCCGGATCTCGCCGAGCCGCTGAGCGCCGGGCCCTGCTCTGAGCGATCCAAGGGAGGAGCGCCATGCGAGAATCCGCCGAGGCCAAGCGCCGGCGCGCCAGGAAGATCGTCGCCGCCCTCAAGAAGGCCTATCCCGACGCGAAGATCGCGCTCAATTTCTCGACGCCGCTCGAGCTCGTCGTGGCGACGATCCTCGCCGCCCAGTGCACCGATGAGCGCGTGAACATGGTGACGCCCGCGCTCTTTCGGAAGTACCGGACAGCCCCCGACTGGACCGCGGCCGACCTCGCGACGCTCGAGGGCGAGATCCACTCGACCGGCTTCTTTCGCGCGAAGGCGCGCTCGATCGTCGGCATGGCGAGGGCGCTCGTCGAGCGGCACGGCGGGGACGTGCCGCGGACGCGCGACGAGCTGACCGCGCTGCCCGGCGTGGGACTCAAGACCGCCAATGTCGTGCTGGGGAACGCCTTCGGCCAGCAGGCGATCGCCGTCGACACCCACGTCTTCCGCGTCTCCCAGCGGCTGGGGCTCGCGAAGTCCGACGACCCCGACGAGATCCACGCTCAGCTGGTCCTGGTCCTGCCGAAGAAGGAGTGGACGCTCGCGACGCATCTCTTGACGACGCACGGGCGCCGGACCTGCTCCGCGCGGGCGCCCCTGTGTCCCGCCTGCCCGGTAAAGGCGGTCTGTCCGTGGCCCGACAAGACGCGCGTGTCGACGGCGAAGCGTTGACACTGACGCGGTTTTCCCTTAAGCTTGATCGTTGCGAATTTTTCTGTTTGGACGCCCACTTAGAGCCGTCGAGGGGACGCTGATGCCGACGTCGATGCCCAAGGAGAGCGAGATCGAGCGGAAGTGGTTCGTCGTCGACGCGCAGGGCCAAGTGCTGGGGCGCCTGGCCAGCCGCGTCGCGTCAATCCTCCGCGGGAAGCACAAACCCACCTTTGCGCCCCACCTGGACGTCGGCGATCACGTCGTCGTGGTGAACGCCGAGAAGATCCATCTCACGGGGCGCAAGCTGAGCGACAAGCGCTATCGCTGGCACACCGGCTACATCGGCGGCCTGCGCGACGTCTCCGCGGAGACGATGCTGCGGAGCCATCCCGACCGCGTCATCGAGTGGGCGGTGCAGGGGATGCTGCCGAAGAACCGGCTCGGCAAGGCGATGGCGAAGAAGCTCAAGGTGTACCGCGGTGCCGAGCATCCACACCAGGCGCAGCAGCCCGAGCCGCTGCCGGCGCCGGCACGCGGCGCCGCCGGGAAAGCCGCGGGGGTCCGCTGATGGCAGTGCTCGACAGGTTCTACGCCACGGGACGTCGCAAGACGTCGGTCGCTCGCGTGTGGGTGCGCCCGGGGTCGGGACGCATCGTCGTCAACCGGCGCGCCTTCGAGGATTACTTCCCACGCGAGACGCTGCGGATGATCATCGCGCAGCCGCTGCAGATCACGAACACCCTCGGGCAGTTCGACGTGCTCATCACCGTCAAGGGCGGCGGGCCCTCGGGCCAGGCGGGCGCCGTGCGCCACGGGATCTCGCGCGCGCTCGCCCGCTACGACGACAAGCTGCGCCTGCCGCTGAAGAAGGCCGGCCTGCTGACCCGGGACCCGCGCATGCGCGAGCGGAAGAAGTACGGCCAGCCCGGCGCCCGGCAGAAGTTCCAGTACTCGAAGCGGTAGTGCCTGGACGGCCCGACGTGGCGCGCGTAGCGGTCGCCGGAGCGAGCGGCTACATGGGAGCCGAGCTCCTCCGGCTCCTCCTCGGCCACTCGAAGGTCCGCCTGATGGGTGTGACCTCCGACCGCCTCGCGGGAGAGCCGTTGGCTCGCGCGTACCCGCATCTGCGCGCGATCACCGATCTCCGCTTCCACGAGCTCGACGCCGACTGGCTCGCGGACACGGCCGACGTGGTGTTCCTGGCCCTGCCCCACATGGAGTCGCAGAAGATCGTCCCGCTGCTGCGGCGGCGCGGCGTCAAGGCGATCGACCTCTCGGCCGACTATCGGCTGCGCGACGCGAACGACTACGTCACCTGGTACAAGGCGCCACACACGGACCTCGCGGGGCTCGCCGAGGCCGTCTACGGCCTGCCCGAGCTCCACCGCAAGGCGATCGCCGGCGCGTCGCTCGTCGCCGCGCCGGGCTGTTACCCCGCGGGCGCGGTGCTCGCCACGGCGCCCCTCCTCAAGCGCGGGCTCGCCAGGCTCGAGGGCATTGTGATCGATGGCAAGTCCGGCGTCACCGGCGCCGGCGCCCAGGGTCGGAAGGTCGAGCCGATGTACCTCTACACCGAGGCCAACGAAAACGTGCAGGCCTACGGCGTCGCGAGCCACCGGCACACGCCGGAGATCGAGCAGGAGCTCGGGGCGCTCGCGGGCGCGCCGGTGCGGGTCTCGTTCACGCCGCACCTGCTGCCGCTCAACCGGGGCCTCTTCACGACCGCCTCGGTGGCGCTCACGCAGGCGCTCCCGACGGGGGCGCTGCTCGAGGTGTACCGCGAGTTCTACGCGGGTGAGCCGTTCGTCCGCGTGCTCGACGAGGGCGAGCAGCCGGCGACGCGCGCGGTCGTCGGCTCGAACTACTGCGACGTCACGGTGGTCGCCGACGCGCGGACGGGGCGGGCAGTGTGCCTGTCGGCCCTCGACAACCTCGGCAAGGGCGGCTCGGCCAACGGTGTGCAGAACCTCAACATCCTCTCTGGCTGGCCCGAGCGTGCGGGGCTCGAGGCGCCGCCGGTGTACCCCTAGCGCGATGGCGTCACCGGAGTTGGACTGGCTCGAGGGTGGTGTCACCGCCGTGCCCGGCATTCTCGCGGCCGGCGTCGCGGCCGGCATCAAGCCCACCGGCAAGAAGGATCTCGCGCTGATCTATTCCTCGACGCCGGCGCGCGTGGCGGCGCAGTTCACCTCCAACCAGGTCAAGGGCGCGCCCGTACTGGTCTCGATGGAGCACGCGCGCGGCGGGCAGGCGCAGGCGATCCTCGCCTCGAGCGGCTGCGCCAACGTCTGTACGGGCGAGCGCGGCATCAAGGACGCGCGCGAGATGACGAAGCTCGCCGGCGAGCTCTTGCGGATCCCCGCGAACCACGTGCTCGTGGCGTCCACGGGCGTGATCGGCGTGCCGCTCCCGATGGACAAGGTCCGCGTGGCGCTGCCGAAGCTCGTGAAGGCGCTCTCGCCGCAGGGCGGCCGGGCTGCGGCCGAGGCGATCCTGACGACCGACACGCGGACGAAGGAGGCGGCCCTGCGGCTCGAGGTGAACCGCCGGCCGGTCACGCTCGGTGGGGTCGCGAAGGGCGTTGGCATGCTCGAGCCCCACCTGGCGACGATGTTCTGCTTCGTCGCGACCGACGCAGCGCTCACGCGTGACGCGCTGCGCGGGGTCGTCCGCCGCGCGGTAGACCGCTCCTTCAACCGGATCTCCGTGGACTCGGACCAGTCGACGAGCGACACCGTCGCGGTGCTGGCCAACGGCCTCGCCGAGAGCGCGCCGCTCGAGGAGGGCGGGCGGGGCCTGCGCCAGTTCGCCGCCGGGCTCGGGGCGCTCATGACGAAGCTCGCGCGGATGCTGGTCGCTGACGGCGAGGGGGCGACGAAGCTCGTGGCCGTCACCGTACGCGGCGCGACGAGCCGACGCGACGCCCTGCTGGCCGCGCGCAGCGTGGCGAACTCGCCGCTCGTGAAGGCCGCGATCAACGGCGCCGACCCCAACTGGGGGCGGATCATGATGGCCCTCGGAAAGTCGGCGGCGCGCGTGGAGCAGGAGAAGGTCTCGATCCTGTTCCAGGACGAGCGCGTGGTCGAGCGGGGCATGCTGCGGGACGGCGTGCGCCTCGAGCGGGTCAGGGAGATCATGGGAGGGCAGGAGTACGCCATCACGATCGACCTGGGGCTGGGGCGCGGAGAGGAGCAGGTCTTCACCTGCGACCTCAGTGAGGAGTACGTACGGATCAACGGCAAGTACACGACGTAGCGCACCATCACGCACGCCGCGCACATTCGGTCGGAGCGACGCTCCGGAGCGCGGCGGAGGACAAACCGAAGGAGGCCGCATGGCGACGCTGACGATGAAGGAGCTGCTGGAGGCCGGGGTGCATTTCGGCCACCAGACCAAGCGCTGGAACCCGAAGATGCAGAAGTACATCTTCGGTGAGCGAAACGGGATCTACATCATCGACCTCCAGAAGACCCTGAAGAAGTTCCGCGAGGCGTACGCCTTCGTGCGCGACCTGGCCGCCGGCGGGGGGACGGTCCTCTTCATCGGCACGAAGAAACAGGCGCAGGAGAGCGTCTTCGAAGAGGCGACCCGCTGCGGGATGTTCTACGTCAACCAGCGGTGGCTGGGCGGGACGCTGACGAACTTCGCGACGATCCGCAAGTCGATCGCGCGGCTCAAGAAGCTCGAGGAGATGAAGGAGACCGGCGAGTTCGAGCGGCTGCCGAAGAAGGAGGCGCTCGAGCTCGACCGCGAGCGCGAGAAGCTCCAGAAGGCGCTCGTGGGCATCAAGGCCATGGAGCAGTTGCCCGCGGCGGTGTTCATCATCGATCCGCGCAAGGAGCGGATCGGGGTCGCCGAGGCGCAGCGGCTCGGCATCCCGATCGTGGCCATCGTGGACACGAACTGCGACCCGACCGGGATCGACTATGCGATCCCCGGCAACGACGACGCAATCCGCGCCGTCCGGCTCATCACCGCGCGCATCGCCGACGCGATCAACGAAGGGCGGGGTACCCTCGCGAAGGACGAGGCCGAGGGCGCGGCGGCCGAGGCGTCCGAGACGGCCGCGGAGCCCATCGAGATGGCCGCGGCCGAGACGGAGGACTAGCCGATGGCGTCGAACGCCCAGCTGGTGAAGGCGCTCCGCGACCGCACGGGCGCGGGCGTGATGGACTGCAAGGAGGCCCTCCAGGACGCCAAGGGCGACCTCGAGCACGCCGTCGAGTACCTCCGGAAGAAGGGGCTCGCGCAGGCGGCCAGGCGCGCCCACCGGGAGGTGAAGGAGGGTGTCGTCGGCGCGTACATCCACCCCGGCGCGAAGCTCGGGGTGCTCGTCGAGGTGGACTGCGAGACCGATTTCGTCGCCAAGACCGACGCGTTCCAGGCGCTCGTCAAGGACCTCGGCATGCAGATCGCCGCCGCGAACCCGCAGTACGTGTCGCGCGAGGACGTGCCCGGCGCCGTCCTCGAGAAAGAGCGTGAGATCTACCGCGGGCAGCTCGCGGACCAGAAGAAGCCGCCGCAAGTGATCGACAAGATCATCGAGGGCAAGCTCGAGAAGTTCTTCAGCGAGCAGTGCCTGCTCGAGCAGGCCTTCGTCAAGGACGCCTCCGGGAAGACCCGGGTGAAGGACCTCGTCGACGGCGTCAATGCGAAGACGGGCGAGCGCGTCGTCGTCAAGCGCTTCGCGCGGTTTCAGGTCGGCGAGGCGGGGTAGCCATGGCGGCGGGTGCGGGCACCGCACGCCCGGCGTACCGCCGTATCGTCCTGAAGATCTCGGGCGAGGCGCTCGCCGGGAGCCAGGGCTACGGGATCGATCCGCTGATGCTCGAACGGGTCGCGGGGGAGCTGCGTGAGGTGACGGCGCTGGGCGTCCAGGTTGCCATCGTGATCGGCGGCGGCAACATCTTCCGGGGCGTGGCGGCGAGCGCCGACGGCATGGACCGGGCGACGGCCGACTACATGGGCATGCTCGCGACGGTCATCAACGCCCTCGCCCTCCAGGATGCGCTCGAGAAGGCGGGCCTGCAGACGCGCGTGCTCTCCGCGATCGAGATGCGCGCGGTGGCCGAGCCGTACATCCGGCGACGCGCGATCCGGCACCTCGAGAAGGGGCGCGTCGTGATCTTCGCGGCCGGTACCGGCAACCCCTTCTTCACGACCGACACCGCGGGCGCGCTGCGCGCGGTCGAGATCGGCGCCGACGCGATCATGAAGGCCACGAAGGTCGACGGCATCTACTCGGCCGACCCGAAGAAGGATGCGACGGCACACTACCTGCCACGCGTCACCTACATCGACGCGCTCAATCAGCGGTTGCAAGTGATGGATACGACGGCCATCTCGCTCTGCATGGAGAACGCGCTGCCGATCGTCGTCTTCGATCTGACCCGGCCCGGGAACATCCGGCGCATCGTCCTGGGCGAGCCGGTCGGCTCGATCGTGTCCTCCGGAGGAGGCTGACGGGAATGCAGACGGTGCTGAAGGATGTCGAGGCCAGGATGACCGTCGCGCTCGACACGCTCGGGCGCGAGTTCGCGACCGTGCGTACGGGCCGCGCCTCGGCCGGGCTCCTCGACGGCATCCGCGTGGACTACTACGGGACGCCCACGCCGGTGAACCAGATGGCCTCCGTGTCGGTGCCGGACGCGCGGACGCTGGTGATCCAGCCCTGGGAGGCGGCGCAGCTCAAGGCGATCGAGAAGGCGATCATGACCTCCGACCTCGGGCTCACGCCCCAGAACGACGGCAAGGTCATCCGCCTCGCGATGCCGTCGCCGACCGAGGAGCGCCGCAAGCAGCTGGCC
Organism: Candidatus Rokuibacteriota bacterium; assembly: GCA_003220595.1. Classification (GTDB taxonomy): domain Bacteria; phylum Methylomirabilota; class Methylomirabilia; order Rokubacteriales; family CSP1-6; genus AR19. Next base: position 24,187 of record QHSZ01000068.1, read on the forward strand.
AAGACCGTCCACAAGCTGGCCGAGGACTCTCGGATCGCCATCCGAAACGTCCGCCGCGAGGCCAACGATCGGCTCAAGGCTATGGCGAAGGACAAGAAGGTCTCGGAGGATGAGGAGCGTCGCGGCCACGACCAGATCCAGAAGACCACCGACAAGTTCATCGCCCGGGTGGACGAGCTCCTGAAGAAGAAGGAGCAGGAAATTTTGTCCTTCTAGGGCGAATATGAGATGACCTTCCCATGGCGCTGAGACCCGCGAGAGCGTACCGGCACACCGACCTGACGACGCTCGGCAAGACCGAGCTCCTGGAGGTCGTACGGTCGCAGCCGATCCCCGAGCACATCGCCGTCATCATGGACGGCAACGGCCGCTGGGCGACGCGGCGCGGCTTCCCGCGCGTCGCGGGCCACCGGGAGGGCGTGAAGACGGCGCGGGCGATCGTGCGCGCGGCCGAGGCGCTCGGACTGCGGTACCTGACGCTGTACGCCTTCTCGACGGAGAACTGGAGCCGCCCGGCACAGGAAGTCTCGACGCTCATGAAGCTGCTCGAGCGCGCGATCCGGTCGGAGCTTCCCGATCTCATGGCGCGCAACACGCGCTTCCGCGTCGTCGGCCGGCCGAACGGGGTGCCCGCGGCCGTGCGGCAGGGGCTCGAGCACGTGGTCCGGGAGACCCAGCACAACACCGGGCTCCACATCCTGCTGGCCTTCAACTATGGCGGGCGCGACGAGCTCGTCGACGCCTTTCGCGTCCTGGCGCGCCAGGTGCAGGCCGGCGAGCTCGATCCAGACGACGTGTCCGAGAAGCACATCCGCCAGGCGCTCTACACCGCCGACATCCCCGATCCGGACCTGCTGATCCGCACGAGTGGCGAGATGCGCGTGTCGAACTTCCTCCTGTGGCAGATCGCGTACACGGAGCTCTGGGTCACCCCGACGCTCTGGCCCGACTTCGGTCCCGCCGACCTTTACCGCGCCGTCGCCGAGTTCCAGCGGCGCACGCGTCGCTTCGGGGGCGTATGAAGCGGCTCACGCTCCTCGGTGCGACGGGGTCGATCGGGCTCCGCACTCTCGAGATCGTCTCGAGCTTCCCGGAAGAGTTCCAGGTGGCGGGGCTCGCGGCGCGCGGGTCGAACGTCGAGCTGATCGCGGATCTCTGCCGCAAGTTCTCGCCGGCCGCGGTCGCGCTGCTCGACCGCGGCGCGGTGGACCGCCTGAGCCGCCTCCTCGCGCCACCGCGGCCCGAGCTGCTCGCCGGACCAGAGGGGCTCGTCGCGCTCGCCCGGGACGCCGAGGCCGACGTCATCGTGTCGGCGCTCGTGGGTGCCGCCGGGCTCCTGCCGACGATGGCGGGGATCCTGGCCGGGCGCACCGTGGCGCTCGCCAACAAGGAGACGCTGGTGATGGCCGGGAACCTGATGACGGCGGCCGCCCGACGGCGTGGCGTCAAGCTCCTGCCGGTCGACTCCGAGCACAGCGCCATCTTCCAGTGTCTCGTCGGCCACAACCGCGGCGACGTCCACCGGATCCTCCTCACCGCGTCCGGCGGGCCATTCCGCGAGACGCCGAGGGCCCGGCTGGCCACGGTGACGGTCGAGGACGCGCTCCGGCACCCGACGTGGAAGATGGGCGCGAAGATCACGATCGACTCAGCGACGCTCATGAACAAGGGGCTCGAGATCATCGAGGCGCGCTGGCTCTTCGACCTGACGCCCGACCGCGTCCAGGTCGTCGTCCACCCGCAGTCCATCATCCACTCGATGGTCGAGTACATCGACGGCTCCGTCATCGCGCAGCTCGGCGTCGCCGACATGGGCGTGCCGATCCTGTATGCGCTCACGTACCCGGAGCGACGGCCGACGCCGGCCGCGCGGCTCGATCTCACGCGGGTGGGCCAGCTGACCTTCTTCGAGCCCGACACGGAAAAGTTCCCGTGCCTGCGCCTCGCGCGGACGGCACTCGAGCACGGGAGCGCCGCCCCCGTCGTCCTCAACGCCGCGAACGAGATCGCCGTGGCGGCTTTCCTCGAGCGGCGGATCGGATTCAACGACATCGCCGCCCTCATCGAGCGGGCGCTCGGCGACGCGCGGACCGACGACGTCGCGTCCATCGAGGAGTGCGTCGCCGTCGACGTGGAGACGCGTGCCCGCGTCCGCACGCTCGTGGAGGGGCGGACGGCGTGACCACGCTCGTCTCCTTCGTCGTCGTCGTCGGCATCCTGATCCTCATCCACGAGCTCGGGCACTTCTTTGTGGCGCGGCTGTGCGGGGTCGGCGTGGAGCGCTTCTCCATCGGGTTCGGCCCGGTGCTGCTCCGCTGGCGCGGCAAGGAGACCGAGTACTGCCTCTCGGCGATCCCGATGGGCGGCTACGTGAAGATGCTCGGCGAGGAGAGCCCACTCGAGGGCGGCCCGACGATCACCTACGATCCGACCAAGGCGTTCGCCCTCAAGCCGCTCCCGGCCCGCTTCCTCATCGTCTTCGCCGGACCCGGAATGAACTTCGTCCTGGCCGCGCTCCTCTTCGCGGCGGTCCTCGCGACCGTCGGGCGGCCCGTGTGGCCGGCGCTCGTGGGGCGGGTCGTCGAGGGCAGTCCGGCGGCGGCCGCGGGGCTCAGGACCGGCGATCTCGTCACGCGCGTGGACGGGCGCGAGGTCTCGAACTGGGAAGACCTCGAGCGCGCGGTGGCCGGCTCGGGCGGCAACGCGCTCACGTTGACCGTGCAGCGCGGCGGCGCGGCGCAGACGGTGAGCCTGACCCCGCGCCGGACGACCGTGCGCGACCCGATCTTCCGCGACCCGAAGGAGGCCTGGGAGCTCGGCGCGGGACCGCAGCTCACGCCGCAGATCGGCTCGGTCAACCCCGGCTCGCCGGCCGAGCGGGCCGACGTGCGCGCCGGCGATCTCGTCATCGCGGTCGGGGGCCAGCCTGTCTACACGCCCGACGAGCTCATGCAGGCGATCCAGAAGCGCGGCGGCCAGACCTTCGAGCTCACGCTGGAGCGCGACGGGCGGCCGCAGGTGGTGAGCGTGACGGCGAGTTCCGTCCGGGAGAGGGGGCCGGGCGGTCAGGAGACGGAGATCGGTCGCATCGGCGTCGGTATCGTCACGAAGGTCGTCCGGTACGAAGCCTACGATCCGCTCGTCGCCTTCGGCTACGGCTGGGTGAAGACGTGGGAGATGACGGCGCTGACGGTCAAGGCCTTCTGGAAGCTCGTGTCGCGGCAGATCGAATCGTCGAACATCGGCGGTCCGATCCAGATCGCCACCGAAGCGGGACGCCAGGCCAAGGAGGGCGTGGGCGCGCTCGTCCTCTTCACGGCCTACATCAGCGTGAACCTGGCCGTGCTGAACCTGCTGCCCGTACCCATGCTCGACGGCGGGCATCTCTTCTTCTTCGTCATCGAGGCGGTGCTCGGCCGACCGCTCTCGCTCAAGAAGCGCGAGGCGGCCCAGCAGCTCGGGTTCGTTTTGCTGATGCTCCTCATGGCGTACGCGCTCTACAATGACTTGGTGCGGATCGACGCGTTCAAAATCTTCCGATAGGACGGGGCGATGATCACACGGCGGAAGACGCGGCAGCTACAGCTGGGCAACGTCAAGGTGGGCGGCGGCGCGCCGATCACGGTGCAGTCGATGACCAAGACCGACACGCGCGACGTCCAGGCGACGCTGCTCGAGATCTGGTCGCTCGAGGCGGCGGGCTGCGACATCGTCCGGTGCGCGGTGCCCGTCCGGGAGGCTGCCGAGAAGCTCGGCGAGATCAGGCGGCAGATCCGGATCCCGCTCGTGGCCGACATCCACTTCAACTACAAGCTTGCGCTGATCGCCCTCGAGCAAGGGGTGGACGGGCTTCGCCTGAACCCGGGTAACATCGGCGGCAAGCAGTTCGTCCAGGAGGTTGTGAACCTCGCGAAGGACAAGCGGATCCCGGTCCGGATCGGGGTCAACGCGGGCTCCCTCGAGAAGGACCTGCTCGCGAAGTACAACGGCCCGACGCCGGAGGGCATGGTCGAATCCGCGCTCCGCCACATCCGCATCCTCGAGGACTGCAACTATCCCGAGATGAAGGTTTCGCTGAAGGCGTCCGACCCGCGCATGATGATCGAGGCGTACCGGATGCTCGCCGACCAGGTCGAGTACCCGTTCCACCTCGGCGTCACGGAAGCGGGCACGCCCGGCGTCGGCACGATCAAGTCGGCGGTCGGGCTCGGCGCGCTCCTGTCCGAGGGCATCGGCGACACGATCCGCGTCTCGCTCTCGGCCGATCCGACCGAGGAAGTGCGGGTCGGGATCGATATCCTGAAATCGCTCGGGCTCAGGAAGGGCGGCCTCACGTTCGTGTCGTGTCCCTCGTGCGGGCGCGCCGACGTCGACCTGGTCAAGCTCGCAAAGGAAGTCGAGGACGAGTTCCGCGGCCTGAACGAGGAGATCCACATCGCGGTCATGGGCTGCGAGGTCAACGGTCCGGGCGAGGCGCGCGCGGCGGACATCGGTGTCGCCGGCGGGCGCGGGATCGGGCTCATCTTCAAGGGCGGCGCGGTCATCCGCAAGGTGGCCGAGAAGGACATCGTCACGACGATGCGCGAAGAGGTCGACAAGTTCATCGCCGAGCGTCGTGCGGCGAAGGCGGCGGCGGTCCCGGACTGATGGGGCAGTACCGGACCCACGTCTTCGTGTGCACCTCGGGCGATACATGCCCGACGCAGGGTGACGTGGAGCAGTTCGTGAAGTACCTCCGCGGCGAGGCGGCCAAGGCCGGCCTCAAGGACGAGGTCAGGATTAACAAGGCGGGCTGCTTCTCGCAATGCGGCCACGGCCCGATGATGGTGGTCTACCCCGAGGACGTCTGGTATGGCGGCGTCTCTGCGGCGGACCTCACGGAGATCTTCGAGTCGCACATCGTGGGCGGCAAGCCGGTCGACCGTCTCCGCTACCAGCCGGGCGTCAAAGGGGCCAACAAGAAGAAGGACGCGAAGTAACCGTGCGCCGGTCGAAGTCGCTCGTCCCGACGCTACGGGAAGATCCCGCCGACGCCGAAGCGCTCAGTCACCGCCTCATGCTCCGCGCGGGGCTCGTCCGGCAGCTCGCCGCCGGGATCTACGTCTACCTCCCGCTCGGTCAGCGCGTGCTCGACAAGGTCAACACGATCGTCCGCGAGGAGATGAACGCGATCGGCGGGCAGGAGATCACGATGCCCGTCGTCCAGCCCGCCGAGCTCTGGCAGCAGTCGGGGCGGTGGGAGGGCATCAACGAGATGTTCAAGCTGAAGGACCGCTGGGGACGCGACCTCTGCCTCGGCATGACGCACGAGGAGGTCGTGGCGTGGCTCGCCGCGCACGAAATCCGCTCGTACCGCGACCTGCCGCAGATCTGGTACCAGATCCAGACCAAGGAGCGGGACGAAGCGCGGCCACGCTCGGGCGTCCTCCGGACGCGCGAGTTCCTCATGAAGGATTCCTACACGCTCGACCCCGACGTCGCGGCGCTCGACCGCTCGTATGCCGCGCACGAGCGGGCCTACCGGCGGATCTTCGATCGCTGCGGCCTGCGCTACTACGTTGTGCAGTCGGACACCGGCATGATGGGTGGCCTCGGCTCGCACGAGTTCATGGCGCCGAGCGCGGCGGGTGAGGACGAGGTGGCGCTGTGCGCGGGATGCGGCTACGCCGCCAACGTCGAGCTGGCGCGCGGCGTCCCCGCGGCGCCCGAGTCCCCCGTCTGGACACGCCAGGAGGTGGCCACGCCGAACGTGCGCACGATCGCCGAGGTGTCGCAGCTCCTCGGGATCGATCCGCGGCTCACGCTCAAGTCGCTCCTCTATGTCGCGAAGACCTCGGGACCGGTCCTCGTCCTCGTGCGTGGCGACCACGCGCTCCACGAGCGGAAGCTCGCGCGCGCGCTCGGCGAGGAGTTCCGCGCCGCGCACCCGGACGAGGTGCGCGGCGCGCTGGGCGCGCCGGTGGGTTCCGTCGGGCCGGTCGGCGCCCGCGTGCCGATCGTGGCCGACGAGGCGCTCCGGACCGGGACGTACGTCGTCGGCGCCAACCGCGAAGGCTTCCACCTGAAGGGTGTCGCGCCGGGCCGCGACTTCGCGTGCCGGTTCGCCGATCTCCACGCGGTGGCGCCCGGCGAGGCATGCACGGTCTGCGGCAAGCCGCTCGCGGTCGAGCGCGTCATCGAGATCGGCAACATCTTCAAGCTCGGCACGAAATACTCGGTGCCCCTCAAGGCAACGTACCTCGACGAGGCGGGGCGCGAGCAGCCGATCGTGATGGGTAGCTATGGGATCGGTCCCGCGCGTATCGCCGCGGCGGCGATCGAGCAGCTCGCCGACCAGGACGGCGTCGTCTGGCCGTGGTCGATCGCGCCCTTCCAGGTCTATGTCGTCGTCGTCTCGGTGAAGGACGCGGCCCAGCTCGGCGCGGCCGAGCAGATCTACGGCGAGTGCTGGGGGCAAGGGCTCGAGGCGATCCTCGACGACCGGGACGAGCGCCCCGGTGTGAAGTTCAAAGACGCCGACCTCCTCGGCATTCCGGTCCGCATCACTGTCGGTAACTCCTTCGTGAAGGAGGGGCTCGTCGAGGTCCGGAGCCGCCGGACGCGCCAGGAGCGTCGCGTCGGCCAGGGCGAGGTCGTGGCGGCCGTGCGCGCCATGGAGGCCGAGGAGGGCCGGACGTAGTCCCGCTCACGTGCCCCGAGGCACGCTGAGCCTTGCCACGGCAGCTGATACGTGCTAAATTCTTGAAAAAGTGGGCGTTGCCCGCTTTTTTTAGTTTTGCCCACGGGCAAGGGGAAAAGCCCAATGGATGACGTGGAGCGGGTCGACCAGATCGAGGAGGTGGTCACGCCCGTGCTTCATGACCACGGGCTCCAGCTGGTGGATCTGGAGTGGCGTGCCCTGCGGCCGCGCTCAGTCCTGCGCCTGTTCGTCGACAAGCCCGGTGGCGTGGGCATCGGCGACTGCGAGCGGGCGAGCCGTGAGATCGGCGACGTGCTCGACGCGGCCGCGCTCATCGAGGGCACGTACGATCTCGAGGTGTCCTCCCCAGGACTCGACCGGCAGCTCCGGAAGGACCGCGAGTTTCGCTGGGCCGTGGGCCGTCGCGTCAGGTGCTGGCTCGCGGGCGGTGAGGAGGTGCGCGGCCGACTCGCCGCGGTCGAGCCGGACCGGCTCGTCCTCGAGCGCGACGGAGGACGGGTGGAGTTGCCGCGCGGAGCGTTGACGAAGGCGCGCCTAGAGGCGGAGGTCCCCTGGCCCCGCAAGGCGTAGAATCCCGGATAGGTGGTGCCGGGCACGATGAACCGAGAGTTGATCAATGTCATCGAGCAGATCGGGCGCGAGAAGGGGATCGACAAGGAGATCCTCTTTGAGGCGCTGGAGTCTGCCCTGCTCTCGGCCTCGCGCAAGACACTCGGTCCGGCCGAGAACGTCCGGATGCACATCGACCGCAAGAGCGGCGACCTCCGCGTGTACTGCCGCAAGAAGGTCGTCGGCGAAGTCACCGACGACAAGTTCGAGATCAGCCTGGAGGACGCGAAAGCCCTGAACAAGGACGCCGAGCTCGACGACGAGCTGGAGCTTGAGCAGGAGCGCCCGCCGCAGGACTTCGGGCGGATCGCGGCCCAGACGGCCAAGCAGGTGATCCTCCAGAAGGTGCGGGATGCGGAGCGTGAGGGGATCTACTCCGAGTTCGCGGGCAAGGAGGGGCAGATCTTGCGCGGGGTGGTCCATCGCATCGAGAAGCGCAACGTGATCCTCGAGATCGGCAAGGCGGAGGCGATCCTGCCGGAGCGCGAGCAGATCCCCGGCGAGCGCTACAACCCCGGCGACCGGATCCGCGCGTACGTGCTCGAGGTGCGCCGGACCGCGAAGGGGCCGCAGATCTCGCTCTCGCGCACGCACCCGGGGTACCTCGCCCGGCTGTTCGAGACGGAGATCCCCGAGATCCAGGAGGGGATCGTCCTCGTGAAGGCCACGGCGCGGGAGGCCGGCGAGCGCGCGAAGGTGGCGGTCGCCTCGACCAAGCGCGACGTCGACCCGATCGGGGCCTGTGTCGGCCTGCGCGGCACCCGGATCCAGGTGATCAGCCGGGAGCTGCGCGGCGAGAAGATCGACATCATCGAGTGGTCGCACGACCCGGCCACGTTCGTCGCGCGGGCGCTGTCGCCGGCGAAGGTGTCGTCGGTGACGATCGCCGAGCAGGGCGAGCTCGACACTCAGCCCTCGGCGCTCGTCATCGTGCCGGATAATCAGCTCTCGCTGGCGATCGGCAAGAAGGGGCAGAACGCGCGCCTGGCCGCGAAGCTCACGGGCATGCGCATCGACATCAAGAGCGAGTCGGAGGTCGAGGCCGAGCGGGCGCCGGTCGCCGACCCGGCCGCGGATCGCGCGGCGCTCGACACGCTCGCCGGGATGACGCCCGAGGCGGCGGCGGCGCTCAGCGCCGCGGGGCTCGCGTCACCCGCGGCGGTTGCGAAGGCGGGGCGCGAGAGGCTCGCCGCGATGGCGGAGGTCGGCGACCGCGCGGAGCAGATCCACGCGGCGGCCGAAGCCTGGGTGGCGCGCAAGACGCCGGTGGCGGACGTCGGTTCCGGCGCGGCACCCGCGGAGCCGGCGGCCTCGGCATGAAGCGCGAGCCCGGGCGCACCTGTCTCGGCTGCCGCCGCGTGCTGCCGCGGCGCGCTCTCGTGCGTCTCGTGCGCGGGGACGATGGCGTCGTCGTGGCCGATCCGCGTGGCTCGGCGAGGGGACGCGGCGCGTGGGTGTGCCCGGTCGAGGCGTGCTTGGCGCGCGCGCTCCAGCGGGGCCGATTGAGCCACGCGTTCAGGAAGCCGTGTGACGTCGGCAAGGATGTGCTCGAACTGGCTCGGGGGAGGTGAGGGAGCCGTGGCGGCGAAGATCAAGCTGATGGAACTCGCGAAGGAGCTCGGCGTGACCAGCAAGGAGTTGATGGTCGCGGCCGAGGAGATGGGTCACAAGGGCGTACGCGCCATGAGCCCCCTCGATTCGACGCTCGCGAACGCGCTGAGACTCAAGCTCGGCAAGGGACGCGACCTCCCCGAGGAGCCGAAGCCGAAACGTGTCGCCAAGCCGAAGGCGCCGGCCGACGCCGTCGGGGCGATCGACGGTGCGCCGGTCAAGAAGCGGACAACGCGCGGAAAGAAGGGCACCGAGGTCGAGCTGGAGGAGGTGCCCGCCGAGGTCAAGCCCGCCGCCACGATCGTCAAGCCGAGGCCCGCGGTGCCCACGCCCGACATCGCGCCGGAGACGCCGCCGTTGGTCGTCATTCGCGAGCCTGAAGTCGCGCCCGAGCCCTCCTCCATCGCGCCCGTCGCCGAACCGCAAACGGCCGTCAAGCCTGCCGCGGCGGCCGCGCCGCCACCCTCGGCGCCGCAGGTGAAGAAACCCGAGCCCAAGATCGTGCCCTTCCGGCCCCTCGAACGCCCGGCGCAGCCGGCGTCGGCGTCGCGACCGTTGCGGCAGCCCACGCCGCGCCCCGCGGCGCCTCCGGCCGCGGCGAGACCCCAGCAGCCCGCAGCGCCCGCCGCGCCGGCGGCCCCGGTCGCACCGGCCCGTCCAGCCGCGGCGGCGACCGTCATCGAGGCGGCGCCCGCGCCGCCGGCCGAGGTCAAGCGTGAGCTGATCCGCGTGCCCGAATCGGTCACCGTCGGCGAGCTCGCCGAGAAGATGCGGCGCAAATCGGGCGAGGTCATCAAGACCCTGCTCGAGCTCGGCGTGATGGCGACGGTGAACGAGCTGCTCGATGCGACCGCCGCGAAGCTCGTGGCCGACAAGTTCAGCTTCGACGTCGAGATCCGCTCGGTCGAGGGCGAGGTGCTCGACGAGGAAGACTCCGATCCGGCGCAGCTGAAGCTGCGCCCGCCCGTCGTCACCGTCATGGGCCACGTCGACCACGGCAAGACGTCCCTGCTCGACGCGATCCGGAAGGCGCGCGTCGCCGAGAAGGAATTCGGCGGAATCACGCAGCATATCGGGGCCTACCAGGTGGAGACCCGGCACGGCAAGGTCACGTTCCTCGACACGCCGGGCCACGAGGCGTTCACGGCGATGCGCGCCCGCGGGGCCCAGGCGACCGATATCGTCATCCTCGTCGTCGCGGCCGACGACGGGGTCATGCCTCAGACCGTCGAGGCCATCAACCATGCCCGCGCGGCCAACGTGCCGATCGTCGTCGCCGTGAACAAGGTCGACAAGCCCGAGGCCGACCCCGAGCGCGTCAAGCGCGAGCTGGCCAACCACGCGCTCGTCCCCGAGGAGTGGGGCGGCCAGACGATCTACGTGCCGACGTCCGCGAAAAAGGGGACGGGTATCGATCAGCTCCTCGAGATGACCGCGCTCCAGTCGGAGATCCTCGAGTTGAAGGCGAACCCGACGCGCGCGGCGAAGGGCGTGATCATCGAGAGCCGGCTCGATCGCGGGCGCGGCCCGGTCGCGACGGTGCTCATCCAGAACGGAACGCTCAAGGAGGGTGACGCGGTGGTCGTCGGCGCCCACTCGGGGCGGATCCGCGCCCTGATCGACCCGAGCGGCAAGAAGGTCAAGAGCGCGGGCCCGTCCGACCCGGTCGAGATCCAGGGTCTCTCCGGCGTGCCCTCGGCGGGGGACGTTCTGGTGGCGGTGTCCGACGAGCGCAAGGCGCGGCAGATCGCGACCATGCGCCAGGATCGCGAGAAGGCGAAGGGGAAGGCATCGACGCGGATCACGCTCGAGGGGCTCCAGAAGCAGATCCAGACCGGCGAGGTGAAGGAGCTCCGCCTCATCCTCAAGGCCGACGTGCAGGGCTCCGTCGAGGCGCTGGCCGAGGCGCTCGAGCGCCTCTCGACCGACGAGGTCAAGCTGAAGGTCATCCACAGCTCGGTCGGCGCCATCAACGAGAGCGACGTCATGCTGGCCTCGGCGTCGAACGCGGTCGTCATCGGCTTCAACGTGAAACCCGAGGCGAAGGCCGTCACGCAGGCGCAGGCCAACGGAGTGGACGTCCGGACCTACAACGTCATCTACGAGGCGATCAACGACCTCCGGGCGGCGCTGGCCGGCATGCTCGCGCCCGAGATCCGCGAGACCGCGCTCGGCCGTGCGCAGGTGCGGCAGATCTTCGTGATCTCGAAGCTCGGCCCGATCTGCGGCTCGTACGTCGCCGAGGGCAAGATCACCCGGGCGGCCAAAGTCCGGGTGCGGCGCGGCGACGAAGTGGTGGGCACGGGCACGGTCGGCTCGCTCAAACGCTTCAAGGACGACGTCCGCGAGGTGCTGGCCGGCCTCGAGTGCGGAATCGGCGTCGACGGGGTGAGCGGAGTCCAGCCGGGCGACATCCTCGAGCTCTACACGGTCGAGGAGGTGGCGCGCACGCTCTAGGGGGCGTCCGCGTCGGAGGCTGCCGTGGCGACGGCGCGCGTCGCGCTGGGGATGGTCGAGCTTCACCTCCCGGACGTCGGCTCGCTCAAGGGCAAGCGACACGTCCTGAAGGGCCTCAAGGAGAGGGTGCGCGCCCGCTTCGAGGTGTCCGTCGCCGAGGTGGACCATCAGGATATCTGGCAGCGCGCCACGCTCGCCGTCGCGTACGTCTCCGCCGACGGCCGGCACGCCAACGAAGTCGTCTCCAAGGCGATGGACTACATCGAGGACAACGTCGAGGGCCGCGTCATCGAGACCTTCGTGGAGATCCTCTGATGCAGGGCAAGCGACTCGACCGCGTCAACCAGCTCATCAAGGAGGAGATCTCCATCCTGCTGCAGCGGGAGCTCAAGGACCCACGCCTCGGCTTCGTCACCGTCACCCAGGTGGATACGGCGAAGGACCTCTCGCGGGCCAAGGTCTTCGTCTCGGTGCTGGGCGACGACGGGCAGTGGGCGGCCTCGCTCACGGCCCTCGGGAGCGCCCGCGGCTTTATCCGCAACTGGCTCCGGCATCACCTCGAGCTCCGCGTCACGCCCGAGCTGGACTTCCGTCCCGACCACTCGATGGAGCACGCGGCGCGCATCCAGGCGCTGCTCCGGGACCTGGACGCCGGATCCGGCTCGTGAGCGGGGGTGTCGAGCACCGGGGGTCGACGCCCGCGGAGGCGGTGCTCGCCCCCTTCCGGAAGGACGGCGGGCGAGCGCTCATGCTGGGGCACGTCCATCCGGACGCCGACGTGCTCGGCACGCTCCTGGCGCTCGGCCTCGCCCTCGAGGGCCGGGGCTGGAGCGTGGCGTACGGCGGCCCGCACGCCGCGCCGGGAGCGCTCGGCTTCCTGCCCGGCATCGAGCGCTACGGGCGCCTCGCCGAGGTCGGCGGCCCCTTCGACGTCGCCGTGCTGACCGACTGCCCGAACCCCCAGCGTACCGAGGGGCTCATCGACCAGGCCCGCCGGGCCGCCCGGCTCATCGTGAACATTGACCACCACCCGGACAACCGCCGCTACGCCGACGTGAACTGGCTCGACGTCGAGGCGGCGGCCACGGGTGAGATGGTCTACGAGCTCCTCGAGGCCCTCGGCGCCCCGCTGACGCCGCCGATCGCCACGAACCTCTTCACCGCCATCCACACGGACACGGGCTCCTTCCGCTACTCGAACGTGACGGCGCGCACGTTCCGGACGGCGGCCGCGCTCGTCGCCGCAGGCGCCGAGCCTGCGCTCGTCTCGGAGAGCCTCTACGAGCGCCGCGCGCCCGATGCGCTGCGCTGGCTCGGCGAGTCGCTCGCGCGCGTCGAGGTGAGCGACGCCGGGCGGCTCGCGTGGCTCGCCCTGCCGGCCGGAGCGGTGCCGGAGACGTTCGTCGAGTCCGAGGAGCTCGTGAACTATCCGCGCTCGATCGCGACGGTGCGCGTGGCGTGCCTCTTCCGCGAGCGCGGCGGCGAGGTGAAGGTGAGCCTCCGCGGCAAGGGCGACGTGGACGTCCAGCGGATCGCGGCGCAGTTCGGTGGCGGCGGTCATCGCAGCGCGGCCGGCTGCACGGTGCCGGGGCCGGTGGCCGCGGCGATGCGGGCCGTGCTCGCGGCGGCGCGGGCGGCGCTTGCCGAGGCGCGGCCGGGCGCCCCGCGATGAGCGGGATCAGCGTCGACGCCGGCGTGCTCGTCGTGGACAAGGCGCCAGGCGTGACCTCGTTCGACGCGGTCACTCTGGTGCGCCGGCGGCTCGGCCTGCGCCGCGTCGGCCACGCGGGCACCCTCGATCCCGCGGCGACGGGCGTGCTGCCGATCCTGCTCGGTGAGGCGACGAAGCTCACGCCCTATCTCATGGACCAAGAGAAGGAGTACGTTGCAACCGTCCGCTTCGGCCTGACCACCGACACCCAGGACGTCGGCGGCCGCGTCCTATCGGAAACCCCGGTGCCGTCGCTCGCGCGGCGGGAGCTCGAGGACGCCTGCCGGCCGTTCGTGGGACGCGTTAAGCAGGTGCCGCCGATGTACTCCGCGGTCCACCACGAGGGGCGGCGGCTCTACGAGTTGGCGCGCCAGGGCATCGACGTGGAGCGCGAGCCGCGCGAGGTGTTCGTGCGCTCGATCGCGGTGGAGGAGGTGGCGTCCCCGCGCGCCACGCTCCGTGTCGTCTGCGGCAAGGGGACGTACGTGCGCGTCCTCGCCGCCGACCTCGGCGCGGCGCTCGGCTACGGCGGGGCCGTCGAGCGTCTGAGCCGCGCGCGCGTCGGGCCCTTCACGCTCGCCGACGCCGTCGCCTGGGCGGATCTCGCGACGGCTGAGCGCCAGGCGCTGTCGGCGCGCGTGAAACGCCCGGAAGCCGCGTTGGCCGACTGGCCCGCCGTGACGCTGGACGAGCCGGCCGCGACGGCGTTCGCGCACGGGCGGGCCGTCGGGGTGACACCCGCGCAGGCGACTGGAGACCGCTACGTCCGTGTGCACGACGCCGCCGGCGCGCTCGTCGGCGTGGGCGCCCTCGCGGCCGCCGGGCACCAGGTGAGGCCGGTTCGGATTCTGCATGCGGATCGTCCGGGGACTCGAGTCCTACCCTCCTGACGCCGGCGAGAGCGCCGTCGCGCTCGGCGTCTTCGACGGCATCCATCTCGGCCACCGCGCGATCCTCACGACCGCCGTGGGCGAGGCGCGGCGGCACGGGCTCATGGCGCTCGCCTGTACGTTCGACCCGCACCCGCTCGAGGTGCTCCAGCCCGCGCGGGCGCCCCTCCCGCTGACGAGCCTCGAGGAGCGGCTCGCGCTCATCGCCGAGACGGGCATCGACGCGACCGTCGTCGTGGCCTTCACGCGGGACGTGGCGGCGATGGAGCCCGAGACGTTCGTGCGCGACGTGCTCGTCGGGAGGCTCAAGGCGCGCGCCATCGTGGTCGGCTTCAACCACCGCTTCGGCCGCGGCGCGCGCGGCGACGCGGAGCTGCTCGAGACGCTGGGCGTCCGGCTCGGCTTCCGCGCCCACGTGGTGGCCCCCCTCGTGGTGGATGGAATCCCGGTCTCCTCGTCGGAGGTCCGGGCGGCCCTCCAGGCCGGCGACGTCGAGCGCGCGGCGCGGTTGCTCGGACGCCTGTACTCGGTGGAGGGCGAGGTCGTGAGGGGCGCCGGCCGAGGCCGGACCCTCGGCTTTCCCACCGCGAACGTGAAGCCCGACCACCCCGTGGCGCTCCCGGCCGGCGTCTACGTCTGCCAGGCCCTCGCCGGATCTGAGCGCTACGACGCGGTGCTCAACCTCGGTGTGCGGCCGACGTTCGGCGAGACCGAGCTCCTGGTCGAGGCGCATCTTTTGGATTTCTCGGGCGATCTCTATGGCCGCCGGCTCAGGCTCGAGTTCCTCCGTCGCCTCAGGGAGGAGCGGAAGTTCCCTGATATCGAGGCGCTCCGGCGACAAATCGCCCTCGACGTGGCCGCGGCGCGGCAGGGAGGCTGAGGGCTTTACTTTACTTCCGAGCTACCCCGTGATATCCTCCGTATCTGCTCACAACAAAAGAGCTTTTTGGAACCCGTTCGGGTGGAGCTTGGCTTCCCGGAACGTGGCGATTGGAGGAAGTTCCGATGCCGCTCACCGTCGAAAAGAAGAAGAGCTTGATCGAGCAGTTCCGCGTCCACGAGGGCGACACGGGGTCGCCCGAAGTGCAGATCGCGCTCCTCACGGAGCGCATCAACGGTCTCACCGATCACTTCAAGCAGCACATCAAGGATCACCACTCCCGACGGGGTCTCCTGATGCTCATCGGCAAGCGCCGGGGCCTTATCGAGTACCTCAAGATCAAGGACGCCGACCGGTACCGAGTCATCATCGACAAGCTCGGAATCCGCAGGTGAGCGCGGGTTCTCACCCCATGGATTGGTCCTCGGACGCAAAGACTCCGGGGGCCCGAGGACAATCGTCACGATGAGTCACACCGTACAGACCGAGATCAATGGCCTTCCGTTCTCCATCGAAACCGGACGTGTCGCGAAGCAGGCCGACGGGGCCGTCGTCGTACGCTACGGGGGCACGATGGTGCTCGCCACGTGCGTCGCGGCCAAGACCGCGAAGGACGCTCAGGACTTCTTCCCCCTGACGGTCGAGTACCGCGAGCGCATGTACGCCGGCGGCCGGATCCCCGGCGGGTACTTCAAGCGCGAGGGCGCGCCGGTCAAGAAGGAGACGCTCACCTCCCGCCTCATCGACCGGCCGATCCGCCCGCTCTTCCCCGACGGCTTCCGCAACGAGATCCAGGTGATCTGCCTGACGATCTCGGCCGATCCGCAGAACGATCCCGATGTCCTGGCGATGAACGGCGCGTCGGTCGCGCTCTGCCTGTCGGGAATCCCATTCGACGGGCCCATCGGCGCCGTGCGCGTCGGGCTGGTGGACGGCAAGTTCATCGCCAATCCCACGAACGACCAGCAGGCGGTGTCGAGCCTCGAGCTCGTCATCGCCGGCACCGAGGAGGCGATCCTCATGGTCGAGTCGGGCGCGAAGGAGGTGCCCGAGGAGACGATACTCGAGGCGATCGCCTTCGGTCACGCGGAGTGCCGCCGGCTGGCGAAGCTCCAGAAGGACCTCGTCGCGAAGGCGGGCAAGCCGCGCTGGCCCTTCGATCCCTCCGCCGGCCGCGACCGGGACGTCGAGGCGCGCGTGCGGAGCCTCGCCGGCCCGAAGCTGGCCGCCGCCCTCGCCACTCACGATAAGCAGGCGCGCGCGGAGGCGGTTGGCCGCGTGTTCGACGACGTGTGGGCCGCGCTCGGCGCCGACGAGTCGAAGCGGGCCGCCGCGCGCAAGGCGTTCGAGTCCGTCGAGAGCGCGGAGGTGCGGCGGCTCATCGTCGAGCGGGGGGTCCGCGTCGACGGGCGGAAGGTCAACGAGATCCGGCCGATTTCGATCGAGATGGCGTACCTGCCGCGCGCCCACGGCTCGACGGTGTTCACCCGGGGCGAGACCCAGGCCCTCGTGGCCGCCACGCTCGGCACGAAGTCCGACGAGCAGAAGATCGAGGCCCTCGAGGGTGAGATCTGGCGCCACTTCATGCTTCATTACAACTTCCCCTCGTTCTCGGTCGGCGAGGTGCGGCGCTTCGGTGGACCCTCGCGTCGCGACATCGGCCACGGTGCACTCGCCGAGCGCGCGGTCGAGGCCGTCCTGCCCCCGAAGGAGGAGTTCCCGTACACGATCCGCGTGGTCTCGGACATCCTCGAGTCGAACGGCTCGTCGTCGATGGCGACGGTGTGCGGCGCGTCCCTCGCGCTCATGGACGCGGGCGTGCCGATCAAGTCGCACGTCGCGGGCATCGCGATGGGGCTGGTCAAGGCAGGCGAGCGCTACGGCATCCTGACCGACATCATGGGCAGCGAGGACCACTACGGCGACATGGACTTCAAGGTCGCCGGGACCGAGAAGGGGATCACCGCACTCCAGATGGACATCAAGATCTCGGGCGTGTCGGTCGACATCATGCGCGAGGCGCTCAAGCAGGCGCGCGAGGCGCGGTTGGTGGTGCTCGGCAAGATGCGCGAGGCGCTCGAGAAGCCGCGCCCGGAGCTCTCCCCGTTCGCGCCGCGCTTCGTCACGATCAAGATCCGCACCGAGAAGATCCGCGAGATCATCGGCCCAGGCGGCAAGGTGATCCGCGGCATCCAGGAGCAGACCGGTACGAAGATCGACGTCGAGGACGACGGGCGGGTCACGGTGTTCTCGCCCGACAGCGAGTCGGTCCAGAAGGCGGTCGCGATCATCCAGGACATCTGCCGCGAGGTGGAGCTTGACCGGATCTATCTCGGCAAGGTGAAGAAGATCGTCGAGTTCGGCGCCTTCGTGGAGGTCATCCCCAACACCGAGGGATTACTCCACATCTCGCAGATCGCCGAGTCGAGGATCCGCGCTGTCCAGGACGTCCTGACGGAGGGCGACGAAGTCCTGGTCAAGGTGATCGAGATCGACGGCAACGGCAAGATGCGGCTCAGCCGGAAGATGGCCCTGCGCGAGCAGCCGGCGCTCGCGGACAAGGAAAGGCTCAAGAATCCACAGGCGGCGAACCCTCCGCGCGCCTGAAAGGCGGTACCCGTGACCGAGGGCTATCAGAAGAGCGTCCTGCCGAACGGCACGCGTGTCGTGACCGAGCGGATGGAGCACGTCCGGTCGGTCGCGGTGGGCGTCTGGGTCGAGACCGGATCACGACACGAACCCGAGAGCCGCGGCGGGATGTCCCACCTCATCGAGCACCTGGTCTTCAAGGGCACGGCTGCGCGCACCGCCGAGGAGATCGCGCGCACGATGGATTCGGTCGGCGGGCAGATGGACGCCTTCACGACCAAGGAGCACACGTGCTTCTACGTGCAGGTCCTCGACGAGCACTTGCCGCTGGCCGTGGATCTCCTCACCGACATCCTGCTGCACCCCGTCTTCAACGCGGAGGAGCTCGAGCGTGAGAAGTCGGTGGTCCTGCAGGAGATCAAGATGGTGGAGGACACCCCCGACGACCTGATCCACGACCTGTTCGCCGCCCAGATCTGGGAGGGGCACCCCTTGGGGCGCCCGATCCTCGGCACGCGCGAGGCGGTGACCGGCTACGGCCGCGACACCGTCCTGAGCCACTTCGGCGAGGAGTACGTGCCGCCGCGGATCATGATCGCGGTCGCCGGCAACGCCACCCACGCCCGGGTCGTCGATCTGTTCGGCGCCCACTTCGACGGCTTCCAGCGGGCGCCCGTCGCGAGGACCGACACACCGGCGACCCTGAAGCCGGGCGTGAACATCGTCCAGAAGACCCTCGAGCAGGTCCACGTCATCCTGGGCTTCCCCGGGCTCCACCACTCGGCGCCCGAGCGATACGCCCTCTTCCTGCTGAACGACGTGATCGGCGGCAGCATGTCCTCGCGTCTGTTCCAGGAGGTGCGCGAGCGCCAGGGACTGGTGTACTCGGTCCACTCGAGCGTCCAGGCGTACGCGGACACGGGGACGCTCTACATCTATGCCGCGACCGACGCGCCGAACTTCTCCAAGGTGCTCAAGTCGACGCTCAAGGAGATCCGCAACCTCAAGAAGCACGGTGTCACCGCGGAGGAGCTGCGGCGGTCCAAGGACCATCTGAAAGGGAGCCTCATGCTCTCGCTCGAGTCCACGTCGAGCCGGATGAACCGCCTCGCCAAGCACGAGATGCATCACGGTTCGTTCCTCACGATGGACCAGATGCTGGCGGCGATCGACGGGGTCCGTCACGAAGAGGTCTCGGCGCTCATCGCCGAGCTTCTGGACGAGGACCGTCTCGCGCTCACGACCCTCGGACCGCTCGACCGCCGCAACCTCCCGCGGGAGCTCCTGCGTCATTGAGTGGGGCGGCCCGAGATGGCCCCCCCACCCCCCCACCACGCGTCCCGAGCGAGCGCGAGGCTCGCTCGTCCCGGCGGGCGGCCGTTCAGCGCCGCCGCGCGTCCTGCGGCTCGCACATCTCGAACCATGTCACTGCTCGCCTCGCCGCTGCGGCGGCGCCTCGGCTCGCACTTCCCACGAACCATTTCACCGCTCGCCTCGCGGCTCGACGCCGCTCAGCTCGCACTTCCACTCCGGCGGGTTTTGCTCTAAGGTGAGGGCGTGATCGAGCGCTACACCCGCGCGGAAATGGGCCGCATCTGGGGCGAGGAGGCGAAGTACCAGGCGTGGCTCCGGGTCGAGCTGGCGGTGTGCGAGGCGTACGCGCGGCGCGGGCGCATCCCGCCGGACGGCCTGGTCCGGATCCGTCAGAAGGCGCGGGTGGACATCGAGCGGATCCTCGTCATCCAGGAGCGTGTGAAGCACGAGATGATTGCGCTCCTCACGAGCCTCGAGGAGCAGCTTGGGCCCGATTCCCGCTTCATCCACATCGGGCTCACCACGAACGACGTCTGGGACACCGCCACCGCGCTGCAGCTGCGGGACGCGGCGGATTTGTTGATCGCGGGTCAGGAGCGTCTGCGCAAGGCGCTCGGCGAGCTGGCGCTCCGCCACAAGGACACGCTCACGGTCGGTCGGACCCACGGCGTCCACGCCGAGCCGACGACGTTCGGCCTGAAGGCCGCGGTGTGGTACGCGGAGGCGGGGCGCAATCTCGAGCGCCTGCGGCGCGCCCGCGCGACCATCGCGGTGGGCAAGCTCTCGGGGGCCGTCGGCAACTTCGCCCACGTCGAGCCCGAGCTCGAGCTGGAGGTGTGCCGCGAGCTCGGCCTCGACGCGGCCCCCGCCTCCACGCAGGTCATCCAGCGTGACCGCCACGCCGAGTTCTGCGCCATGCTGGCCGTGGCCGCGGCCTCGCTCGAGAAGATCGCGCTCGAGGTGCGCGGGCTCCAGCGCACCGAGGTCCTCGAGGCCCAGGAGCCCTTCGGCGAGGGGCAGAAGGGCTCGAGCGCCATGCCGCACAAGCGCAACCCGGAGCTCAGCGAGCGGATCTGCGGGCTCGCGCGTCTGATCCGGTCGAATGCGCTGGCGGCGCTGGAGAACGTCGCGCTGTGGCACGAGCGCGACATCAGCCACTCCTCGGTCGAGCGCGTGATCCTGCCCGACGGGACGATTGCCCTCGACTACCTCCTGCACCTCACCACCTTCATCGTCGAGGGACTCGAGGTGGACCCGGCGCGGATGGCCGAGAACCTCGAGCTGAGCTACGGGCTCGTCTATTCCCAGCGGGTGCTCCTGAAGCTCACCGACGCGGGGCTCCCGCGTCAGGTCGCCTACGAGCTGGTGCAGCGGAACGCGATGCGCGCCTGGAAGGAGCGGCGCTCATTCCTCGAGGTGCTCACCGCCGACCCACGGGTGACGGAGCACCTCGGCGCCGACGAGCTGAAGGGCTGCTTCGACCCTGCGTTCTACCTGCGCAACGTGGACGCCATCTTCAAACGAGTGGGGCTGATCCCGTGAGTCCCGGAGGGACCCAAGTGAAGGTCGAGACCCGCGACAAGCTCTACGAGGGAAAGGCGAAGATCGTCTACGCGACCAGCCGCCCGGGCACCGTCGTGCAGTACTTCAAGGACGACGCCACGGCCTTCAACGCGCTCAAACGCGGAACGATCGTCGGCAAGGGCGTCGTCAACAACCGGATGTCGGCGGCGATGTTCGAGCGCCTCGAGCGGGCGCGGATCCCCACGCACTACCTCGGCACGCTCTCCGACCGGGAGATGCTCTGCCGTCGGCTCGAGATCATCAAGATCGAGACGATCGTGCGCAACATCGTCGCCGGGAGTCTCGCCAAACGGACGGGACTCGAGGAGGGCACGCCGATCCGGCAGCCGATCGTCGAGCTCTACTACAAGTCCGACCCGCTCGGCGACCCGATGCTGAACGACGACCATGTCCGCATGCTCTCGCTCGCGACGCCGGCGGAGCTCGCCTGGATGAAGCGCACGGCGCTCCGGATCAACGCCGTCCTGCGGCCGCACATGCGGACGCGCGGGCTCCTCCTCGTGGACTTCAAGCTCGAGTTCGGGCGGGCGGGGAAGAAGCTCTACCTGGGCGACGAGATCTCGCCCGACACGTGCCGGCTCTGGGACCGGCAGACGCGGGAGAAGCTCGACAAGGACCGCTTCCGGCGCGACCTCGGCGGCGTCGAAGAAGCCTACCAGGAAGTCTACCGCCGCCTGGTCGAGGGCACGCATGCCTGAGGCTGCGCGCGCGGACCCTCGGACCATGAAGGTCCGCGTCCTCGTGAGGCTGAAACCCGGTATCCTCGACGTCCAGGGCGCCGCCGTGAAGCGCGCGCTCGCGGGCCTCGGGTTCGACGAGGTCACGGACCTCCGCGTGGGGAAGGTGATCGAGGTCGAGCTCCCCACCGGGTCGCTGGCCGAGGCGCGCCAGCGGGTCGGCGAGATGTGCCGCCAGCTCCTGGCGAACCCGATCCTGGAGGACTACACGCTCGAGATGGCGGACGACCTTGCCCCGCGCGAGGCCGTTCGGTAAGATGCCAGTGATGAGATTCGGCGTGGTCGTCTTCCCGGGCACGTGGAGCGACTGCGACTTCCACTACGTCATTTCCGAGGTCCTTCATCAACCGGTCAAGTACGTCTGGCACCGGGACCGTGACCTCCAGGACCTCGACTGCGTCGTCCTGCCGGGCGGCTTCTCCTACGGCGACTACCTCCGGGCGGGCGCCGTCGCCGGTCGCTCACCGGTCGTCGGGGCGCTGCGCGAGTTCGTCGCACAGGGCGGCTCGGTCCTGGGCTCCTGCAACGGGTTCCAGATCCTCTGCGAGGCGGGGTTCCTGCCGGGGGCGCTCACGCGCAACGAGTGCCTGCAGTACCGCTGCCAGTCCACCCATCTCGTCGTCGACAACACCGAGACGCCGTTCACGCGCGGGCTCCGGCCGGGGCAGGTGCTCACGATGCCGATCTCGCACGGCGAGGGCAAGTACTACGCGGAGCCGGAGACGCTCCGTGAGCTCAAGGCGAGGAACCAGATCGTCTTCCGCTATGCGACGGCCGACGGGCGCGTGACGAAGGCCGCGAATCCGAACGGCTCGCTCGAGAACATCGCAGGAATCGTGAATCCGGAAGGCAACGTGCTCGGGCTCATGCCGCACCCCGAGCGCGCGGCCGAGTCGGCGATAGGCGGCACGGACGGGCTCCTGCTGTTCCAGAGCCTCCTCGGCAGCCTCGTCGAGGATGGCAGCTTCCTCAAGCGGTAGCCGGGGTTGACGGGGGCTCCACCGAAAGTCACGCTCGACCTCGCGCTGGAGTCCGGCCTCACCGCCGACGAGTACGACCGCATCCTGACGCGGCTCGGCCGTGAGCCCACCGATACCGAACTCGGACTCTTCTCGGCGCTCTGGTCCGAGCACTGCGCCTACAAGCACTCGCGGATCTTTCTCGGCCGGCTGCCCACGCACGGGGCACGGGTGCTGCAGGGCCCCGGCGAGAACGCCGGGGCGGTCGACATCGGCGACGGCTGGGCGGTCGTCTTCAAGATGGAGAGCCACAACCACCCGTCGTTCATCGAGCCCTTCCAGGGCGCGGCGACGGGGGTGGGCGGGATCCTGCGTGACATTTTCACGATGGGCGCCCGACCCATCGCCATCCTCGACTCGCTCCGCTTCGGCGACCTGACCGACCCCAAGACGCGCCACCTGGTGACCGGCGTCGTCTCGGGCATCAGCTGGTACGGCAACTGCTTCGGCTGCCCGACCGTGGGCGGCGAGATCGCCTTCGCGCCAGAGTACGCGGGCAACCCGCTCGTCAACGTCATGTGCGTCGGGCTGGTGCGCGGCGACCAGATCTTCCGCGCCCGGGCCGAGGGGATCGGCAACCCCGTCTTCTATGTCGGCAACAAGACGGGGCGCGACGGGATCCACGGCGCGACGATGGCGTCGGCCACGTTCGACGCGCACGCCGAGCTGCGGCGACCGACGGTGCAGGTGGGCGACCCGTTCACCGAAAAGCTCCTGCTCGAGGCGTGCCTGGAGGCCATGCGCACGGGCGCGGTCGTCGGCATCCAGGACATGGGCGCCGCGGGCCTCGCGTGCTGCACGTCGGAGATGCCCGCCCGGGCCGGCACGGGGATGGACGTCGAGCTGTCGCGCGTGCCCCAGCGCGAGGTGGCGATGACGCCCTACGAGATCCTCCTCTCGGAGTCGCAGGAGCGCATGCTCCTGGTCGTGGCGCGCGGCCGCGAGGACGAGATCACGCGGATTTTCGCCAAGTGGGAGCTCGCCGCGGTGGAGGTCGGTCGCGTCACCGCCGGTGGAACCCTCACCGCCCGCCTGGGCGGAGAGGTCGTGGCCCACGTTCCCGTGGACCTCCTCGCCGACGGGCCCAAGTACACGAAGCCGATCGCGCGGCCCGCGTGGCAGGCCGAGGCCGAACGCTTCGATCCGCTCTCGCTCCCCGAGCCCCAGGACTATGCCGCGGCGCTCGTCGAGCTCTGCGGCTCGCCGACGATCGC
>QHSZ01000114.1 GCA_003220595.1 Candidatus Rokuibacteriota bacterium
TGCTTCGGTTCGATCGCGGCGGCGGCGACCGCCTGCGGATCCCAGGCGCTCGTCGTCTGGTCGAGGAGGCCCGTGCCGGAGGCCATGGAGACGCTCGTCCCGGCTTCACCGAAGAAGGCCAGCTCGAGGAGCTCGCCCACCGAGCCCCAGCGGGCGACCCGCAGCGCCTCCTCGGGGCTCCGGCGCTGGAGCCAGCGGAGCTTCGCCGGCCAGTAGGACGCGTGCAGGTGGCAGCCCGTGCGCGCGTGGAGCGCGTCCTCGTCGAGCGTCTCGCGCAGGCGCTGCACCTCCGCGTGGCTCCGCGTGTCGGCCCACGTGTACGCGGGCGTCGCGGGCCGCCCCGCGGCGTCGAAGCCGAGGAGCCCGTGCCAGAACGTGGTGACGCCGACACCGCGCACGTCGGCGGGCGGCCCCGCAGTGACGCCGTCGAGGCAGGCGGCCACCGCGTCGAGCAGACGCGACGGGTCGTGCTCGACGCCGCCGTCGGGCGTGAGCGCGGGGGCGTAGGGAATTTGGTGGAAGCGCCCAGGGACGGGCCGGCCGGCGGCGTCGTAGAGCGTGGCGCGCGCGGACGAGGTCCCGACGTCGAGCGCGATGACCATTGGGGTAAGATAGCGCCCATGGCAGAGAGCTGGGAAGTCCTCACGCTCCGCGGGCTCGCATCCGCGGACGAGCGCGCGCAGGAGTTCACGGGCACCCTCGTGATCCACCGGCTCGGCGCCGCCGAGCCCGTCGAGTCGGTGCAGGTGACTATCAAGCGCTCGGTCCTGACCGAGCTCCACGACACCCTCGGCCGACTGCTCGCGCGGTCGACCGGCATCGCGCGGAGGCAGACATGAGCCGGATTCGCGTCCTGAGCCCCATCGGCGAGGTGCGCCGCGAGGCGTTCGCCGCGCCGCCGCTGCCCGCGGACCTCGCCGGGCTGACGGTCGGCTTCATCGACAACACCAAGCACAACTTCGACCGGCTCGCCGACGAGATCGGCGCGCTCCTGCGCGAGCGCCACGGCGTGAAGGCCGTCGTGCGCCGGCGCAAGGCGAACGCGGCGGTCCCGGCGCCGCCCGAGACGCTCGTCGAGCTCGCGAAGCAGTGCGACGTCGTGTTCGCGGGCTCCGGCGACTGAGGCTCCTGCACGTCGTGGAGTCTCCACGACGCCCTCGAAGTCGCGAGGATCGGCACGCCCGCGGGCCTCATCGGCACCACCGCGTTCCAGGGCCTCGCCGTGAGCGAGATGGCCGCGCTCGGGATCTCGGGCCTGCCGCTGCTCGTCGTCCAGCACCCGCTCGGCGGTGAGCGGCCCGAGGCCGTCGCGCGCCGCGCGCTGCAGGCGGTCGAGCAGCTCGCGAGCCTCATCGGCCGCGTCGCATGACGAGCGAGAGCCCGCTCGAGCTCGAGGACGATCCCGAGACGGTCCTGGCGGCGTTCTGCGCGCGCGGCTGGTGCGACGGCCTCCCGATCGTCCCCCCCACGGAAGCGCGCGTGCGCACGATGCTCGGCGGCGCCCCGCCCGAGCGCTCGCTCGGCCCCGTGCCGCCGCTCTGGCGCGAGGCGACGCTCGACAAGCTCGCGGTCAACGCGGTGATGGCGGGCTGCGAGCCCGGGGCGTTCCCCGTGATCGGCGCCGCGGTCCAGGCGATGCTCGAGCCCGCGTTCAACCTCTACGGGGTGCAGGCGACGACGCACCCCGTGGCCCCGCTCCTCATCGTCCACGGCCCCGTCGCCGCGCGGCTCGGCGTCCACGCCGGCAGCGGCTGCTTCGGCCCGGGCTTCCGCGCCAACGCCACGATCGGGCGCGCCCTCCGGCTGATCCTCATGAACGTGGGCGGCGCCTGGCCGGGCCGTCACGACATGGCGACCCAGGGGAGCCCGGCGAAGTTCTCCTACTGCATCGCCGAGCGCGCCGACGCCTCGCCGTGGGGGCCCCTGCGCGAGGACGACGCCGTCACGGTCTTCGGCGGCGAGGCGCCCCATAACGTGAACGACCACGTCTCGACGGGCGCCGCCGGGATCCTGACGACGCTCGCCGACACCGCCGTGTCGCTCGGCTCCAACGTCGGCTGGTTCCTCGCGCAGAGCCAGCTCCTCGTCGTCCTCGGTCCCGAGCACGCGGCGACCATCGCTGCGGACGGGCTCACGCGCGCCGACGTCCAGCGCTACGTCTTCGAGCACGCCCGACTGCCGCTCCGCACGCTCAAGCTCGGCGGGATGTGGGGCATGCAGGACTGGCCGGCGTGGATGAGCGCGGTCCGCGACGACGACGCGCTCCTGCCGCAGGTGCCGTCGCCGGAGGACGTGTTCGTGATGGTCGCGGGCGGCCCGGGCAAGCACTCGTCCGTGGTGCCGAACTGCACGTTCAGCCGGGCGGTCAGCCGGCCGGTCGGCACGCTCTAGGAACCCGGTTCAGGTCCGGCCGGGTGCGGAGAGCCGGGCCGGATAGAGGACGAGGCCGAGGGCCGCGAGCAGCAGCACCCCGCCGACGACCCCGCCGGGCCCGAGGCGCTCGCCGAAGATCAGCACCCCGAGCAGCGTTGCGGTGAGCGGCTCGGCGAGGGTGACGATCCCCGCAACTGACGCGGGCACCAAGCGGAGCCCGACCGCGTAGAGCGCGTACGCTCCGGCTGTCGCCACGGCGCCGAGGTAGAGGAGCCATGGCCAGCCCCGCGCCAGCTGCGCGAGCGGCGCGTCGGTCCAGAGGAGCGCCGGTGCCAGCAGCAGAGCGCCGGCGCCGAAGGTGAAGGCGGTGAGCGGGAGCGGCGTCGTGCGCGCGAGCGCGGCCTTCGTCAAGAGCACGTACAGCGCGTAGGCGAGCCCCGCGGCGAGGGCGAGGGCGCCGCCCGCGAAGAAGCGCGCCGAGAGGTCGCCCCCGCCGCCGGGGACGGCGACCAGGAGCGCCGTGCCGGGCACGCCGAGAGCGAGCGCCCCGCGGACGCGCGTGCCCGGCACCTCGCCGAGCGTCAACGGGGCGAGCGCCGCGATGATGAGCGGCGCCGAGCAGATCGCGACGAGCGCGACGACGGCGATCCCCGCCAGCGTCACCGCCGTGAAGTACGCCGCCTGGTATCCCGCCATGCACGCGCCGGCGGCGAGGGCACGCCACACGTCGGCGCCTCGAGGCCCGTGTGAAGCGGGGGCGCCGCGGGGTGCTCCACTGAGGAGTGCTGCGAGCACCAGCAGGACCGCCGCGATCCAGAGGCGCGCCGTGCCGACGAGCAGCGGGCTCACCGCGTATCCGCCGACCACGGTCATCACGGAGCCCGTGGTGCCCCAGGAGATCGCGGCCAGGCCGATCAGGAGGACGCCGAGCGTCACCGCGGGGGCTTGACGGGGTGGGCGCACCCCGCGATGATAGCTCGCCTCCATGAACAACGACGCGATCGGCTTCGTCGGCACCGGGCGCATGGGCGCGCCGATGGCCGGCCACCTGCTCGCCGCGGGCGAGGCGCTCGTCGTCCACGACGTCCATCCCGACGCCGCGCGCCCGCTCGTCGAGCGCGGGGCCCTGTGGGCGGCCGCGCCCGTCGAGGTCGCTACCCGCGCACGCACGATCATCACGATCGTGCCGTCCTCGCGCGAGGTCGAGGCGATCTACGCGGCGCTCCTGCCGAAGCTCGGGCCGGGCCACCTGATGCTCGAGATGACCACCGCGGACCCGTCGAGCACTCGGCGGCTCGCCAAGGAGGTGCAGGCGCGCGGCGCGGCGATGCTCGACGCGCCCGTCTCGGGCGGCGTGCGCGGCGCCGTCGAGGCGACGCTGTCGATCATGGTCGGGGGCGAAGCGGCCGATCTCGAGCGCGCGCGGCCGATTCTCGCGCGTCTGGGGAAGAAGATCTTCCACGTGGGTGGCCCCGGGACCGGCCACGCCATGAAGCTCGTCAACAACGTCACGTCGGCTGCGTGCCTCGTGGCCACGGCGGAGGCCGTCGTGGTGGCGCTGCGCGCGGGGATCGACCCGGCGCGCGCCGTCGAGATCCTCTCGGCGTCCAGCGGGCGCTCGAACGCGAGCGAGTGGAAGTTCCCCCAGTTCATCCTCACGGGGCGCTTCGACGCCGGCTTCGCGATGGCGCTCATGCGGAAGGACGTCGACGCCTTCCTGCGGCTGGCCGAGGAGACCGGGGTGGACGCGCCGGTCGCCGCCGCGGCGGCCGAGTATTTCCGCCGCGCGGTGCAGGGCGCGCTCGCGGGCGCGGACCACACGGCGATCGTGAAGCTCCTGGGATGGCCGGGAGAAGAAGGAGTCCGTCCATGAAGATCGGGTTCGTCGGAACGGGGACGATGGGCCAGCCGATGCTGTCAAACCTCCTGAAGAAGGGGCACGGCGTCGTCGCCTACGACGTGGTCGCGGCCATGCTGGACGGCGCGGTCGGCCGCGGCGCCAGCCGCGCGGGTTCGGCCGCGGAGGCGGCCAAGCAGAGCGAGCTGGTCATCACCATGCTGCCCTCGTCGTCGCACGTCGAGACCGCGTACCTGGGCGGAGGCGGCATCCTCGAGGGTGCGCCGTCGGGCCGCCTCTGCATCGACATGTCCACGATCGACCCGGGCGCGTCGCGCCGCGTGGCCGAGGCCGCGAAGAAGCGCGGCGTGCGCTTCGTCGACGCGCCCGTGTCCGGCGGCGTGCCGCGCGCCGAGGACGGCACGCTCGCCATCATGGTCGGCGGCGAGGCGCGCGACGTCGAGGAGGCCAAGCCGGTCCTCGCGTGCATGGGCGCCAACATCATCCACGTGGGGCCCGTGGGCTCGGGTGAGGTCGCGAAGATCTGCAACAACCTGATCGCAGGCGTGGCGGCGGTCGCCGTGAGCGAGGCGTTCAGGATCGCCGAGGGCTTCGGCGTGGACGCGAAGGTCCTCACCGAGGTCATCTCGAAGTCGTCGGGCAACACCTGGGTCATGGAGCACATGCATCCGGTGCCCGGGCTCGTCGGCAAGGCGCCGGCGAACCGCGACTACGCGCCGGGCTTCATGACCGACCTCATGGCGAAGGACCTCGGGCTCGCGGTGAGCGCGGCGCGGGACCTCCGCGTCCCCGTGTTCGTGTCGCCGGCGGCCCAGCAGGTGCTGCGCCTGGCGTCCTCCCACGGCCTCGGGCGCAAGGACTTCTCGGTCGTCTACGAGTTCCTCCGGCCGTCGAGCCGGCAGGCGCCCGTGTAGGGTCAGAGGCGGTCGGGGCCCCCGCCCTCCTCGCGGCGGACGGGGCGCCGGCCTCGGAGCACGTCGAAGTCGCATCCCTCGTTCGCCTGGAGCACGTGATCGAGGAAGATGCGCCCGTAGCCGCTGGTGAAGTGGGGCGGCGGCGGCGTCCAGGCGAGGCGCCGGCGCCCGAGCTCCGCCTCCTCGACCCGGAGCGTCAGCCGCCGGCCCGGCACGTCGAGCTCGATCGGGTCGCCGTCGCGGACGAGGGCGAGCGGCCCCCCGACGGCCGACTCCGGGGCCACGTGCAGGATCACCGTGCCGTAGGACGTGCCGCTCATTCGGGCGTCCGAGATCCGCACCATGTCCTTCACGCCCCGCTGCAAGAGACGCGTCGGAATCGGCGCGGCGCCCCACTCAGGCATCCCGGGCGCGCCCTTCGGCCCGACGTGCTTCAGCACGAGCACCGAGGTTTCGTCGATCGGGAGCGACGGGTCGTCGATCCGCCGTGCGATGTCGGCCTGGTTCTCGAAGACGACCGCCCGGCCGCGGTGGGTGAGCAGATGGGGCGACGCCGCCGACTGCTTGAGCACGGCGCCGTCGGGACAGAGGTTGCCGAACAGGATGACCGTGCCGCCCTCGGAGGCGAGCGGGACGCCGAGCGGGCGGATCACGTCCTCGTTCCAGCACCGGGCGTCGCGGACGTTGTCGGCGAGCGTCCGGCCGTTCACGGAGCGCGCGTCGCCGTGGAGCAGGGGCAGGAGCTCCTTGAGCACGGCGGGCAGGCCACCCGCGTAGAAGAAGTCCTCCATCAGGTACTTGCCCGAGGGCTTCAGGTTGACGAGGAGCGGCGTCGTGCGCGACAGCTCGTCGAAACGCCGGAGCGGCAGCGGCACGCCGGCGCGCCCGGCGATCGCGACGAGGTGGACGATGGCGTTGGTCGAGCCGCCGATCGCCATGTCGGCGCGGATCGCATTGTCGAACGCCTCGGCGGTCAGGATCTCCGAGGGCCGCGGGCCCCCGGCGCGCGCCATCTCGACGGCCCGGCGCCCGGCGAGCTCGGCGAGCGCCAGGCGGCGCGAGTCGGGCGCGGGGATCGCCGCGTTCTCGGGCAGCGCCATCCCGAGCGTCTCGGCCAGGGCCGCCATCGTCGAGGCGGTACCCATCACCATGCAGTGGCCCGTCGAGCGCGACAGACAGGCCTCGACCTCGCAGAGGTCCTCCTCGCTGAGCCGCCCCGCACGGCGCTCGGCCCAGAGCCTGCGGGCGTCCGTGCCCGAGCCGAGCTCCTCCGCGCGCCAGTTGCCGCGGAGCATCGGGCCGCCCGTGACCATGAGCGCCGGCACGTCGGCCGAGATGGCGCCCATCAGCATCGCCGGCGTCGTCTTGTCGCAGCCCGACAGCAGGACGACGGCGTCCAGCGGGTACGCCCGGATGCACTCCTCGACGTCCATCGCCATGAGATTCCTGAACAGCATCGTCGTCGGCTTCATGAGAATCTCGCCGAGCGAGATGGTCGGGAACTCGAGCGGGAAGCCGCCGGCGGACCACACGCCGCGCTTGACAGCCTCCGCCACCTGTCTGAGATGCGCGTTGCAGTTCGTCAGCTCCGACCAGGAGTTGGCGATGCCGATCACCGGGCGGCCGTCGAAGACGAGATCGCTGAAGCCTTCGGCCCGGAGGTAGGCGCGGTGCATGAAGCCGTCGAGCGTCTTCGGACCGAACCAGTTGCGGCTGCGGAGCTCCTCGGTCGTCATGGATCGTCCCTCCTTCGATCCTTTTCACCGCTCGCCTCGCGCCGAGGCGGCGCTCAGCTCGCACTACCAGCGCGCTCGGTGCGGATACCGCATGATATACTTCACGGCGCTGCGTGGGCGCGAAGCTCGCGGGGAGGAGCGGCGGTGGCCGTGTACATCATGCTGAGCACGCTGACGGAGTCGGGCCGCAAGGTGCTCCGCGAGCGTCCTGGCTGGATCAAGAAGGTCAACGCCGACGTGAGACGCATGGGCGCCCGCGTCGTCGCGCAGTACGCCGTCCTCGGTCCCTACGACTTCGTCAGCGTGATCGAGGCGCCCGACAACGCGACGATCTCCCGCGTCTCCGTCGAGCTCGGCGCGCGCGGCGGCGCCGCCGGCATGACGATGGCCGCGATCCCGCTCGACGAGTTCATCGGCCGCCTCGAGGGCGGTGTCCCCGGAAAGAGGAAGAAACGGTGAGAGTCCTCAAGATCCATCCGGAGAAGTGCACGGGCTGTCTGCGCTGCGAGCTGGCCTGCTCCTACACGCAGACCGGCACGTTCCAGCCGGCGAAATCGGTCATCCGCGTCTCGCCCTTCGAGGGCCACACCTCTTACGCGCCCTACACCTGCACGCAGTGCGCGGAGGGGTGGTGCATGACGGCGTGCCCGGTCGGCGCCATCACGATCAACGCCGCCGGGGCGAAGGACGTCCTCGACGACACGTGCGTCGGCTGCAAGCTCTGCACGATCGCCTGCCCGTACGGCACGATGTTCTACGACCCCGACACGCGGAAGGCGTTCAAGTGCAACCTCTGCGGTGGCGCGCCGGCGTGCGCCGAGGCGTGCCCGACGGCCGCCATCACCTACGAGGAGACGGCGACGCTCGACTGGCTCGGCGATTTCGCGCACGAGCGGACGGCGCGCGTCCTCGTGGGAGGCCGTGGCAGTGCGAGCTGAGCGCCGCCTCGGTGCGAGGCGAGCGGTGAGAGGATCGAGTGGCAGTGCGAGCTGAGCGCCGCCTCGGTGCGAGGCGAGCGGTGAGAGGATCGAGTGGCAGTGCGAGCTGAGAGGAGCCAATAATGGCCACGCGACACCTGATCATCGGCGGCGGCACCGCGGGCATCAACGCCATGCGCACGATCCGCGAGGAGGAGTCCACCCGCTCGGAGATCACGCTGGTCAGCGCCGAGCGGCCGTACTCGCGGATGGTCCTGCCGTACTACCTCGACCGCTCGATCGCCGAGTCGCACGTCTTCACCGCGACGGCGAAGGTCCTCGCCGACTGGGGGGTGAAGACCCACCTCGGCCGGCGCGCGGCGGCCCTCGACGCGAAGGCGAGCGTGTGTACCCTCGACGACGGCGCGAAGGTCGAGTACGATGACTGCCTGATCGCCACCGGATCATCCGCCGTCCGGGCGCCGGTGCCCGGCGCGGACGGCCCGGGCGTGCACTCCTTCTGGACGCTCGACGAGGCGCGCGGCGTCATCGCGGCGATCAAGCCCGGGAGCCACGTCGTCATGGTGGGCGCGGGCTTCATCGCCTTCACCATTCTCAACTCGATCCTGTCGCTCGGCGCCACGCTCACGATCGTCGAGCTGGCGCCGCGCATCCTGCCGCGGATGATCGACGACACGGGGGCGAAGCTCGTCGAGGACTGGCTCACGAAGCACGGCGTCACGATCCGCACGGGGGCGAGGCTCGCGAGGATCGAGGACACCAAGGGGCGCAAGCGGCTCAGGTTCGCGGGCGCCAGTGACATCGCCTGCGACGTCGTCATCATGGCGACCGGCATCAAGACCAACCTCGACTGGCTCAAGGGCGCGGGGGTCACGATCAACCGCGGGATCGTCGTGGACGACCGCCTGCGCTCGAGCGTGCCGAACGTGTACGCGGCGGGCGACGTCGCCGAGGGGCGGGACCTGATCTCGGGCAAGGGCGACGTGCACGCGATCGAGCCCACCGCCCAGGAGCACGGGCGCGTCGTGGGCTCCAACATGGCCGGCAAGGACGTGCGCTACCGCGGGAGCCTCATCATCAACATCGTCGAGGTCTGCCACCTCGACGTCGCCTCCTTCGGCGCCTGGGACGACAACAGAGCGGACGCGGCGGCGGGCCTCCGGGCCGACCGGCCGGCGTACCGCAAGCTCCTCTTCAGCGGCGACCGGTTGACCGGCGCGATCATCCTCGGCCGGTCCGGCGACATCTGGACGAGCAACGACGTCGGCATGCTGAAGGGGCTCGTGCAAACGGGCGTGGCGCTCGGCCGCTTCAAGGAGCATCTGAAGAAGCATCCGTTCGACGTCAAGCCGGCGTTCATCGCGTCCCGGACCACGCACACGCTGCTCCCCGAAACCATCCTCGGGCGCCCGTCGAAGGCGCCCGGCGACACCCCGGTGGCCGTATGACGACTGCGACGCTCTCGGCGAAGGCGGCGACGAAGAAGACGACGCGCGGGGCGCGCGAGCTCCCGGGCGGGTACGCGGGCCAGCTCCTGCGCGTGGACCTGACGAAGAAGAAGTGCTGGGCCGAGCCGTGGGGGCCGGACGCGATGCGCGAGCTGCTCGGCGGCGTCGGCCTCGGCGCGATGATCCTCTACCGCGAGACCGCCGCGCGCGGCGGGAAGGGGAACGTCGCCTGGGACCATCCTGACAACCGCCTGATCCTGGCGACCGGGCCCATGGCCGGGCTGCCGGCCTGGGGCTCGAGCGGCCTCACCGTAGTCACGATCGGCGCGGGGACGAACGGCCCGACCTCGACGCAGGCCAACGGCTTCTTCGGCACGAACCTTAAGTACTCCGGCTACGACGCGATCGTCCTGCAGGGCCAGGCCAAGGACTGGGTCTACCTGTACATCGACGATGACGTCGTGGAGCTCCGCGATGCCCGCGACCTCCTCGGTCAGGACACGTGGGCGACCCAGGACACCCTCGGGACGAAGCTCGGCCTGAGCGGCCACATGCTCTCCGTGTACTCGATCGGGCCCGCCGGGGAGAGCCTGGTGCGCTTCGCGGCGATCCAGGGCGACTACGGCCACGTCGCCTCCAAGAACGGCTGCGGCGCGGTCATGGGCAAGAAGAAGCTCAAGGCGGTGGCCATCGTGCGGGGCGGAAAGGCCCTCCGGGCGGCGGACCCGCGCGGGCTCGTGCAGGCGGCCGACGACATCGGCTTCGATCTGCGTACGGACCCCTCCGCGAAGTCGCTGTACGAGTACGGCACGCTGCCCGGCGTGGTGAACCTCTCACGGCTGGGGGCCTTGCCGATCAAGAACTACACGACCAACGTTTCGCCCGTCGACATGAGCCGGTGGGAGGCCCCGAAGCTGCGCGAGGGCTTCGACCACCGCGGCCACCAGTGCAGCGCCTGCGGCATGCACCACTGCCACATGTCGGTCATCCGCCAGGGCGAGCACAAGGGCGCGATCGTCGACGAGCCGGAGTACGAAGGCTGGTCCGGCGCCGGCTGGGCCATCGGCGCCATGAGCGACATCGACGGCGTGGCGTGGCTGAACACCGAGCTCGACAAGGCGTGCCTCGACGTGAACGAGTTCGGCTGGATCTGCGGCTGGGTGATGGAGTGCCAGGAGAAGGGCTACATCGGGGAGAAGCAGCTCGGGTTCCGGCTCGGGTGGGGCGACATCAAGGGGGCCGCGCGGCTCATCCAGATGATCAGCCACCGCCAGGGGTTCGGCGACGTCCTGGCCGAAGGCGTCAAGCGCGCCGCCGAGGCGCTCGGCGGCGAGGCGAAGAAGTGCGCCATCTACACGGAGAAGGGCGCCGCCCCGCGCGGCCACGACCACCGCGCGCGCTGGGACGAGATGCTCGACACGTGCACCTCCGGAACGGGGACGCTCGAGAGCGGGGTGCCCGTGCACCCGGCCGAGGTGGGCCAGCCCACGCGCATCAACACCTTCGACGGCGAAGCCGTGGCGAAGTTCGTGGCCGGGATCCGGGGTCGCCGGCACTTCGAGGACTCCCTGGGGATGTGCATCTTCACCACGCGCACGCGGCTCGAGAACCTCGCCCGCGCCCTCAACGCGGCCACCGGCTGGGACGTCACCGTGCCGGAGACGGTCCGCTTCGGCCGCCGGACGGCCGCCATCCTGCGCGCGGTGTCGCTCCGCTGCGGCCTCACGCCCGACCTCGAGCGCCCGTCCACGCGCTATGGCTCGACGCCGGTCGACGGCCCCGCGAAGGGTCAGGCCGTGGGCGCGCAGTGGGAGTCGATGGTCAACACCTGGTACCGCGAGGTCGGCTACGACCGCAAGACCGGCAAGCCCCTGCCGGCCACGCTGAAGGCGCTCGGCCTCGACTGGCTCGCGAAGGAGCTCTGGGGCAAGAAGGCGTAGCATCCTGATCCGGCTGTTCGTCAACGCCACCGTCCTGACGCTGGATCCGACGTTCCCGGTGGCGCAGGCGCTGGCGGTCCGTGACGGGCGCATCGTCGAGGTCGGCGGCACCGACGAGATCCTCTGGCTCCGCGAGCGCGAGTACGAGCTGGTGGACCTCGCCGGCCGGTGCGTGATCCCCGGCTTCGTCGACCCGCACAACCATTTCTCGATCGGTGCGCTCGATACCCTCTGGACCGACGTGACGGGCGCGACGAGCGTGGAGGCGATCCAGCGGGCGCTGGCCGGCGCCGCCCGGCGGGCGCCCGCGGGGCTCTGGGTGCGCGCCCGCGGCTACGACCACGCGGCGCTGGCGGGGCGGCGTCACCCGACGCGCGCCGACCTCGACGCCGCCGTCCCCGAGCGCCCGGTGTTCCTTCTCCACTACTCGCACCACCAGGGCGTCGCGAACTCGCAGGCGCTCGCCGCCTGCGGGATCACGCGCGCGACGCCCGATCCGCGGGGCGGGGAGATCGGGCGCGACAAGGCGGGCGAGCCCAATGGGCTCCTCTTCGAGCGCGCGCTGTCGACCGCGGAGCGGAAGTCGCGCGAGGGCTGGGAAGCGCGCTTCGTCGAGGTCGCGCGGGCGGCGAGCCTCGGGTACGCGGCCCACGGGATCACGGCCATCCAGGACGCCGCCGTCACGCCCGCGATGGCGCGTCGCTACGCCGACGCGCGCGCGGCGGGCGCGCTCGCCATCCGCGTGGAGGAGGCGATGGTGGGGGAGCACGGCTGGTTCGAGCGCCCCGACGATGCCGCGCCGGGCGCGTGGCTCAAGCTCTTCGTCGACGGCGGCTATCGTTGCGCGATGCGCCTTCCGCGCGACGGGCACGTCCGCACGAGCGGGTTTCTCTTCTACGAGCGCGAGGAGCTGGCGGCGCTGCTCGTGGCCGCGTGGCGCGGCGGCCGCCGCGTCGTCTGTCACGCGATCGGCAACCTCGGCGTGGAGACGGCCGCGGACGCCATCGAGGACGCGTTCCGCCGGGAGCCCGCCGGCCGGGAGCGCGTGCGGGTGGACCACGCGATGTTCCTGACGCGCGAGCTCATCGCGCGCCTGCGCGACCTCGGCGTCTGGCTCGTCGCCCAGCCGTCCTTTCTCCATGACGCGGGCGGCGTCTCGCCCTCGCCCGATCTCCTGCTGCGCCCGTTCGCGTCGGTCCTGGCTGCCGGCGCGCGTCAGGCCTTTTCCTCCGACTATCCCTGCGGCGCGCTCGCGCCGCTCGCGGGGATCCACGCCGCCGTGACCCGCCGCTCGCGCACCGGCGTGCTCGCCGATCCGCACGAAGCGATCACGCCGGCCCAGGCGCTCCTGGCCTACACGCTCGATGCCGCGCAGGCGGCCGGGATGGCGGCCGAGGTCGGGAGCCTCGAGGCGGGCAAGCGCGGCGATTTCGTCGTGCTGTCGGCGAACCCGCTCGAGTGCGCGGGGGAAGCCCTCGCGTCACTCGAGGTCCTGGAGACCTGGGTGGGGGGCGAGCGCCTCCACCCGGCCGCGTCAGGCACAAAAGGGGCAAATCGGCCGCTCGCTTGACCCCTTGCGCGGCGATGTGCTAACTATTGGCGCTTAATTTCGTGGCTCACCACGGGGGTCTCATGGCGCAAGTGATTGGATTCATTGGGCTGGGCATCATGGGCCGGCCCATGGCCCGGAACCTCCTGAAGGCGGGCCACTCCCTCGTGGTGCACAATCGGAGCCAGGGGCCGGTGGACGAGATCGTGAAAGCCGGCGCCAAGGCCGGCGCCTCGCCGCGCGACGTCGCGGGCCGATGCGACGTGCTGATCACGATGCTGCCGAACTCACCCGACGTCGAGCTGGTCGCGCTCGGCAAGGACGGCATCGTCGAAGGCGCGCGCCCGGGCCTGATCTATGTGGACATGTCCACGATCTCGCCGATCGTGTCGCAGAAGGTTGGCCGAGCGCTGGCGGCGAAGGGCGTCAGGATGCTGGACGCGCCGGTCTCGGGCGGTGAGAAGGGCGCGATCGACGCGGCGCTCTCGATCATGGTCGGCGGCGACAAGCCGGTCTTCGACGCGATGCTGCCGATCTTCCAGGCGATGGGCAAGACGATCACCCACCTCGGGCCGCTCGGCTCCGGCGGGTTCACCAAGCTCGCGAACCAGATCATCGTCGCCGTGAACCTCACGGCGCTCGCCGAGGCGCTGACGCTCGCGAAGAAGGCGGGGCTCGACCGCGAGCTCACCCTCACCGCGCTCGCGGGCGGGCTCGCGGGCTCGAAGTGCCTCGAGCAGAAGAGGCCGAACTACCTGGCGAACGCCTACAAGCCGGGCTTCAAGGTCGACCTGCACTTCAAGGACCTCGGTCTCATCATGGAGTCCGCGCGCGCGCTCGGCGTGCCGCTGCCCGCGACGGCGGTCGTGCAGGAGCTGTTCAACGCCCTCCGCGTGAAGGGCCGGGGCGGCCTCGACCACTCGGGCGTGATCACCCTGCTGGAAGACCTCGCGGGCCTCTCCGCGTGAGGGCCACCGTCGACCGCGCCGGGCTCGACCCGCAAGGGCGGCTCCCCAAGGTCCAGGTCCGCCGCGTCCGCAAGGGCGACCTCGCGAAGGTCCGCGACGTCATGGAGCAGACCTTCGGCGACTTCCTCGAGCGTCAGCTCGGCACCCGGCCGCGGCAGGCATTCGGCGGCGCGCAGTACGTCCACCACCGGTGGCTGATGGAGCCGTGGGGCTGCTTCGTCGCGGAGGAGGACAACTCGAAGATCGTCGGCGCCGCCCTCGCGGTCACCTGGGGCAGCGTGGGCATCCTCGGCCCGGTTGCGGTGCTCACGAACTACCAGAACCAGACGATCGGCCAGCAGC
Source organism: Candidatus Rokuibacteriota bacterium (assembly GCA_003220595.1). Lineage (GTDB taxonomy): Bacteria > Methylomirabilota > Methylomirabilia > Rokubacteriales > CSP1-6 > AR19. The sequence continues at coordinate 14,067 of QHSZ01000114.1, forward strand.
TGATCCGCGCCGCCCAGGAGTTCTTCGAGGAGAACAACGCCACGCTCCAGGGCGCCGTGACCTATCCGACAAGCCCGAAGCACCTGTTCCTCTACCACAAATTCGGCTACAAGCCCAAGGCGCTCACCGCCATCATGAGCCGCACGATCGACCGGACACCGGCGCACGCGGCGGCCGCGCCCGCCCCGGCCAAGCCCGCGAAGCCGGGGCTCAACGTGCGGCGCTTCTCCAGCCTCGAGGAGACGAAGAAGAAGGCGACGCTCGCGCGGATCCACCGGATCACCAACGCGATCTGCCGGGGGATGGACGTCTCCAAGGAGATCGAGATCGTCGACGGCTTGGCACTCGGCGACACGCTGCTGCTCGAGCGCGGACGCGACCTGGCGGGCTTCGCCATCTATCACACGCCGGGCGTGAGCGAGGCGCCGGCCGGCGCCCTCTACGTGAAGTTCCTCGCCCTCGACCCGCCGCACCGGAAGGTCGAGCACCTGGTGGAGTTCGTCGGGGCCGTCGAGGCGCTCGGCCAGGAGCTCGGCGTGCAGCGCGTGATCCTGCCCGTGTATTCGCGCTACTGGGTCGCGTACAGTACCCTGGTGCAGTGCGGCTATCAGATCGACTTCAGCATGATCCGGATGCAGCGGGGCAAACAGGAGGACTACGAGGACCCGACGCACCTCGTCCTCGACGATTGGCGCTGATGCGCCGCTGGGGCGCGCTCGGCGCCGGGGCGTGCGTCCTGGGCCTCGCGGGCGCCGCCCTCGCCCACTCGATCCTCCTCGAGTCGTCCCCCGGGGCCGGTGCAACCGTCACGGCGCCCACGCAGCTCACGGCGCGCTTCAACAACCGGATCGAGAAGCCACTCTCGCGCCTCCGCCTTCTCGACGCGCGCGGGGAGCCGCTGCCGCTGGCGGCGCCCGTCGCCGACGGCCCCGCCGACCGCCTCACGACCGCGCTCCCGCGGCTCCGCCCCGGGACCTATCGCGTCGAGTGGCAGGTGCTCTCGACCGACGGCCACATCGTGCGCGGCGGCTTCTCGTTCCGCGTCGTGCCCTGAGCCGGGCGCAGGGCGAGGGCGGTCATGGCGACCCTGATCCCCGGCAGCGCGACGTCTGAGGGCACGACGCGGTACACGGCGCGGCTCGCCGGGCGCGTCGCGGCGGGACATTTCGGCGACCTCGACGGGCTCGCCGTCTCGACGCTGGGCATCGGCACCTACCTCGGCCGCGAGGACGCGGAGACGGACGTCGCCTATCAGGACGCACTCGTGCGCGCACTCGAGCTCGGCATCAACACGGTCGACACGGCCGTGAACTACCGGCACCAGCGCAGCGAGCGCGCGATCCGCACGGCGCTCGCCGCCGCGTTCGGCCGCGGGC
>QHSZ01000115.1 GCA_003220595.1 Candidatus Rokuibacteriota bacterium
CTTGAGCCCCCAGTGGATGAACTTCGGCACGTTCGGCGAGTCGGAGCGGCCGAACATGTCGAGCGCGGCCGGGTACCACTTGGCGAGCAGCCGCTGCGCGAGCGCCCGGCCGCGCGCCTCGGCGCAGATCTCGGCGAGGAAGAGATAGCCCATCTCCGAGTGGCCGAGCTCGTCGCGCTCGACGGTCGCGGACATCATCGCCAGCGGCACGTAGGAGGATTCGCGCCAGTCGCGGGCGTGGAACGCGCCGTTGAGGTCGACGAAGAAATGGAAGAACGCGTCATCGGCCCACGTCTCGCGCGGCAGGTGGAAGGCGTAGTGCGCGTACGGCACGTCGAGCAGCGCGAAGTCGGGGTCGAGCCCCACGGCGAGACGGTGGAACATGATCGCGTGCTTCAGCTCTTCGGCCAGATACTCGGCCTTGAGCAGCCTCGCCTCGCGCGTCGGGAAGATCGCCTCCGCGAGGTCGAGACAGGTGGCCATGAAGCCGAGGAACGACTTGTTGCCCGCGCGCTCGCCCTCGTGACGGAGCATCTTGAGGAGCAGCCCCTTGTACTCGGCGGGGAGCACGTCGCCCTCGTCGAACTCGTACCGCGGCCGGCTCACCTGGCACTCGAGCCTGGGGAGCGGATCGCCCTCGGCGTACGCCTTGCGCCAGAGCGGCCACGGCGACGCTGCGCGGGGCGCCGCCGGGGCGTCGCCCGCGGCCGGCCGCGCTGCGGAGCCCCCGTGGCGGCACCCGCAGCCGAGCTGCCCTGTGGCATAGAGGTCGGCCTGACCCTCCACCAGCGCAGCCGCCATGCCGGGCAGGAGCCGGTCGCCCACGTTGCCGACCATCCGGCCGCACGCGGAGCAGAGCAGCCGGTAGTACGTGCCATAGGTGGCGGGCTGGTCGAGCCGGACGCCGACACGCGCGTAGGCGGCGCGGATCTCTGCGACGATGTCGCTCACGGCGGTCTCCTTTCAGCACCTCGCAGGCGCGTCGCGACGTCTTCCGGGATCGGCACGGCGTGCAGGCGGTCGCCCGGGGCCGCCGGCCGCGCGACCCACGCGCGGACCTCGAACCCGCTCGCGCACAGCGCCCCGCGCGCCGAGATCTCGTGCTCCATGCGAAAGGTCTTCGCGCGCACCCACGCCACGCGCGAGCGGATCGTCAGCACGTCACCGTAGCGCGCGGGGTTCACGAACCGCGAGCCCGACTCGACGATCGGCACGCCGACGATCCCGTACCGCGGGAACGCCTCGGGCCACGGCAGCCCGAGCGCCGCGAAGAGCGCCTCGCAGCCGAGATCGTACCACTCGAAGAAGCGTGGGTAGAAGACGATGCCGGCCGGGTCCACGTCGCCCCAGCGCACCTGCACGGTCGTCGCGTGCTCGATCATCGCCCGGGGACGGCCCCGCCAGCCGGGAAGCGGTTCGCCTTCCAGTCGAAGCTGTCCCAGAACACGTCGATCCGGTCGACGATCCCGTGGAACTTGTGACGCCTGTCCTCGTGGGCGGTCCAGAGGTCGTCGAGCGACGCGAACTGCGCGAGGTACGCCAGGCCGTACTCGGCCGGCTCCGCCATCGCCAGCTCGTCGGCCAGGAACCGGCGGTAGCCCGCGCCCGGGTGGATCCAGAACCCCTCCGACGTCTCCTCGGTGAAGAGCCGCGGCGCCTGGTCGTCGGGCACGCGGCAGAGGAAGAAGCGGGCCGTGAAGCGGATCGGGCTCGAGCGGGGCGTGACGAAGTGCGAGAGGCAGCGGAGGCCGGCGAGGTCGAGGTGCCAGCCCTCGCGCGCGACGAGCCGGGCGAAGGGCGCCTCGCCCGCCATCAGCGCCTTGCGGCAGCGCTCGATCGCCTCGGCCACCCGCGGGGCGCGCGCGTCGAGCCGGCCACCCGCGGGCTCGCACGCGAGCAGGATGCCGCTCTCCTCGAGGAGCTCGCGAACCGCCGCGACCCAGAAGGCGAGCGCCGGCGCGCCCGCGTCGTCCGGGAAGAGCGCCTCCGCCTCCGGCGCCGCGACGCCCCGGCAGCGCGCGAGGATCTCGGGCGCCGCATCCTCCGGATCCACCTTGCCCCCGGGGAACGCGTAGAAGCCGCCCAGAAACTTCATGCTGCGGTGCCGGCGGATCATGTAGACCTCGAGCGGTTCGGGCGCGCCGGCGGGCGCCGATCGCACCAGGACGACCGAGGCCGCGGGCTTGGGCTCGACGGGCGCGATCACACGCGGGAGTGTAGCAGCCCCGAGCGGATCATGGACCTGGGGGGTGCGCCTCGCACCCCCCCAGCTTCACAACTTGATCAGCTGCGCGACCCGCTCGCGGTGGTGTGTGGCGTCACCGAAGGTGAACTCCGACGCCTTCGCGCGCTTGAAGTAGAGGTGCAGGTCGTGCTCCCAGGTGAAGCCGATCCCCCCGTGGAGCTGGATGCCGGCGGCAGACACCTTCCGGTACGCGTCGGAGACGTAGGCCTTTGCCATGGAAGTCGCCAGCGCGGTCTCGGGTGAGTTCTCGTCCGCCGCCCAGGCCGCGTAATACGTGAGCGACTTCGCGTTCTCGACATCGACGAGCATGTCGGCGGCCTTGTGCTTGACGCCCTGGTAGGTGCCGATCGGCTTGCCGAACGCGACGCGGATCTTCACGTACTCCGTCGTCATGTCGAGGACCCGCTGCGCGCCGCCGCACATCTCGCCGCAGAGCGCGATGGTTGCCCGCTGGATGACGCGCGCCAGGGCGGACCACGCCGCGCCCTTTCCGCCGAGGAGCGCGCCGGCCGGGACGGCCGCGTCCTTCAGCGTCACCTCGCAGAGCTTCCGCGTCTGGTCCATCGTCGGCAGGAGCTTGACCTCGAGGCCCTTCACGCCCTTCGGCACGAGGAAGAGGCTCACGCCGTCTTCCGGCGTCTTCCCCTCCGCCGTGCGCGCGACCACGACGATGACGTCCGCCAGGTGGGCGTCGGGGACGAAGAGCTTCGTGCCGCTGAGCGCGAACCCGCCCTTGCCCTCCTTCGCGGTCGCCGTGACGCCCGCCGCGTCCCAGCGCGCGTTCGGCTCGGTGAGCGCGAGCGTGGCCTTCGCCTGGCCCGCGGCGAGCTTCGGGAGCCATTCCTTGCGCTGCGCGGGCGAGCCGGCCTCGAGGATCGTGAGACCGCCCAGGAGCACCGTGGAGAAGAACGGCCCGGGCATCACGCAGCGTCCCATCTCCTCCATCAGCACCGTGAGGTCCACGAAGCCGAGGCCGCTGCCGCCGTACTCCTCAGGGAAGACCAGGCCCAGCCAGCCCTGCTCGGCGAGCTTCGCCCAGAAGTCGTCGGTGACGCCCGCCGGCTCGTCCATCCGCGCGCGCACGAACGTCGAGGTGCACTCGTTCTCGAGGAACTTCCGCGCGGTGGCGCGGAGCATCTCCTGCTCCTGGCTGAACCCGAAATCCATGGGCTCCTAGTCCTTGGGCAGCCCGAGCACGCGCTCGGCGATGATGTTCTTCTGGATCTCCGTCGTCCCGCCCTCGATCGAGTTGGCGCGCGAGCGGAGGAACGAGTGCTGCCAGACGCCGCCGTCGATCGCCCACGGGGAGCCCTTCCAGAGCTGCGCGTAGGGCCCCTCGATGTCCATCGCCAATTCTTGTAACCGCTGGTGCGTCTCCACCCACACCATCTTGCCCGCCGAGGCCTCGGGCCCGGGCATCTCGCCGCGGAGCAGCTTCGTGATCGCGCGGGCGCCGGTGACGCGCAGGCACTCGGTGTCGATCCAGAGCTGCGCGATCTTCTGCCGCAGGACGGGCTCCTTCGTGGCGGCGCGCCCGTGCTTCTCCATCCTGCGCCCGAGCTCGATCAGGCTCTCGAGCGCGATGCGCAGCCGCGTCTGGAGGGCGAAGCCGAGCGTGAGGCGCTCGTACATGAGCGTCGTGATGCCGACCTGCCAGCCGGCGTTCACGTCGCCCAGCACCTGCGACTCGTGGACGCGCACGTTGTCGAAGAAGACCTCGTTGAACTCCGCCTCGCCCGTGATCTGCCGGAGCGGCTTCACCGTCACGCCGGGCAGCTTCATGTCGAGCAGGAAGTAGGTGATCCCGCGGTGCTTGGGCGCGCTCGGGTCCGTCCGGGCGAGCAGCATCATCCAGTCGGCCACCTGGGCGAACGACGTCCACACCTTCTGGCCGTTGATGACCCAGTGCTCGCCGTCCTTCACGGCGCGCGTCTGGAGCGCGGCCAGGTCGGAGCCCGCGTTCGGCTCCGAGTAGCCCTGGCACCAGATCTCCTCGCAGGAGAGGATCTTCGCGGGGTAGCGCTTCTTCTGCGCCTCGGTGCCGTAGGCGATGATCGTCGGCCCGGCCATGCCGACGCCGAGGACGTTCAGGATCGGCGGCGCCTTCGCGAACGCCATCTCCTCTTGGAGGATCAGCTCCTCCATGAACGTGAGGCCGCGCCCGCCGTACTCCTTCGGCCACGTGAGCCCGATGAAGCCGGCGTCGAAGAGGCTGTTCTGCCACCGCTTCAGGAGGTCGTACGCCTCCACGCGAGGGATCTCGGAGCTCCCGACGTGCTTCCACTCGCGCGGGATGTTCCCCTTGAGCCAGGCGCGCAGCGTCTGGCGGAAGGTTTCCTGGTCGGGAGTCAGCGAGAAGTCCATGGCCCCTCCTGGGGACGGGTGCCGCCGCACTGAACGGTGGTTCATTCTAGGAATCCTTCGCGGGTGAAGTCAAGGCGATATACTCCACCTCCGTGATCGCGATCGATCCCGCGCGCCTCCGCTCGCGCGTCGAGACGCTCGCACGCTTCGGTGGCCTGCCGGGGGGCGGCGTGACCCGCCCGTGCTGGTCCCCGCCGTACGAGGAGGCACGCGCCTGGCTCCTCGGCGAGATCCGCGCCGCGGGCCTCGAGGCGTGGGTGGACCCCGCGGGCAACGTGTTCGGCGCGACCGGGATGGGCGGGTTCGGCGCCGAGCGGCCCGCCGTGCTCACGGGCTCCCACATCGACACGGTGCCCGAGGGCGGCATTCTCGACGGCGCGCTCGGCGTGCTCGCGGGGCTCGAAGTGCTACAAACGATCCGCGAGGCGAAGACCGCGCACCGGCTGCCGCTCGCCGTCGCCGCGTGGAGCGACGAGGAGGGGCGCTACGGGAGCCTCTTCGGCTCGCGCGCGTTCTGCGGAACGCTCGACCTGCTGCGCGTCGAAGAGATGGCGGCCGTCGACGGCGAGCGGCTCGTCGACGCGATGGCGCGCGCGGGCTTCGACGCCCGGCGCTCCGGGGAGGCGAAGGCGCCCGCCGGCGCCGTCGCCGCCTACGTCGAGCTCCACATCGAGCAGGGCCCGCGGCTCGAGGAGGCCGGCATCCCGATCGGCGTGGTGGACTCGATCGTCGGCGTGCGCCGCTCGCGCGTCGTCTTCACCGGCCAGGCCGACCACGCGGGCACCACGCCGATGGAGCGGCGCCGCGACGGCTTTCTGGCCGCCGCGGATTACGCGCTCAAGGCGCGCGACCTCGTCGTCAAGCACGGCGGCGGCCGGAGCGTCACCAACTTCGGCGTCGTCCACGTGCACCCTGGCGTGTCGAACATCGTGCCCGCGCGCGGCGAGCTCGTGCACGAGATGCGCGGGCCCGATGCGAAGACGCTCGAGGCGCTCGCCCGGCGCTGCGCGAGCCTCGCCTCACGCGTGGCGCGCCGGCGCGGCGTCGGGGTCGAGCTCCGCCCCATGTCGGCGACGGCTCCGGCGCTCTGCGCCGAGCGGGTGCAGGCGGCGATCGAGGGCGCCTGCGCGACCCTCGGCCTCGGCTCGACGCGCCTCTACTCGGCGGCGGGCCACGACGCCCAGAACCTCGCGGCGATCACCGACGCCGGGATGATCTTCATTCCGTCCAAGGGTGGCCGGAGCCACCGCGTGGACGAGATGAGCGACTGGGACGCGATCGCGCGGGGGGCGAACGTGCTGCTGCACGCGCTGCTGGCGCTCGCCGCCTAGCTTCTCCTTGCGGAGCGCCCGGCGCTCCGGTAGGTTCCAGTCTTGTGAACGGGCAGACAAGCGAGTGGGCCCACGTGCGTCTGGGGCTCGCCGCGGCCGCCCTCGTGCCCGGCGGTTGCGCGTGGGACGGGCCCATGAGCACGGTGGCCGCCCGTTCCGACTTCGCCCGCGAGATCCTCCACGTGTACGGGATCATCACGTGGGTGGCCGCGGTCATCGCCCTCGTCGTCTTCGCCGGGCTCGCGTGGGTGCTGTTGCGCTTCCGCGACAGGCCGGGCGCGCCGCCGCCCCCGCAGACGCGCGGCCACACGCTGCTCGAGCTCTCCTGGACGATCGCGCCGGCGCTCGTGCTGCTCCTGATCGCGATCCCGACGATCCAGGTCATCTTCCGCACGCAGGCCGCGCCCGCGGCCGGGGCGCTCGAGGTGCTCGTGCGCGGCCGCCAGTGGTGGTGGGAGTTCCGGTACCCGGCGCTCGACGTCGCGACGGCGAACGAGCTCCACCTGCCCGCCGGCCGGCCCGTCCAGCTCACGCTCGAGGGCCCCGACGTGATCCACAGCTTCTGGGTCCCGCAGCTCGGGGGTAAGCGCGACGTGGTGCCCGGCCGCCTGAACCGGCTCACGCTCACGCCCGAGACGCCCGGCGAGTACTGGGGCCAGTGCGCCGAGTTCTGCGGCGCCTCGCACGCCAACATGGGCATGCGCGTCGTCGTGGATGCGCCCGCGGCGTTCGAGCGGTGGGTCGCGGCGCAGCGCGCGACGCCGGCCGAGCCGGCCGGCCCCGCCGCGGCGGGCAAGG
>QHSZ01000116.1 GCA_003220595.1 Candidatus Rokuibacteriota bacterium
CGTGCCGATCCAGAGCCGGGGCGAGACCCTCGGCGTCCTGTCCCTCGCCCGTCGGACCCCGGAGCCATTCACCCAGTCCGAGATCGCGCTCGTCGAAGCGAGCGCGAACCAGCTCGGTCTGGCCCTCGCGAACGCCCAGCTGTACGCGGAGACCCGGCGCCGGCTCGAGGACCTCAAGGCGGCCGAGGCCCAGCTGATCGAGGGCGAAAAGCTCTCGACGGTCGGCAAGCTGGCGGCGGGGCTCGCGCACGAGGTTCGAAACCGGCTGACGGCGATCCTCGGCCACACGGAGCTCTTGCTCATGGGAGCGGACGACGCCGCGCACGCCCGACAACGCCTCAACACCATCGTGGACGAGACGTCGGGCGCGGCGCAGATGCTCCAGAACCTGCTGCGGTTCTCCGGGACGCAGACGACGGAACGCCAGCTCTGCCACCTGCGCGACCAGATCCACTGGGTGCTCGAGGTCAAGGGTGGGGCGCTCGGGCGGGACGGCATCCGCGTGGTCACCGAGCTCGACAGCGTGCCTCCGGTCCGGGCGGACGAGACGCAGCTGCAGCAGGTGCTGCTCAATCTCGTCCAGAACGCGCACCAGGCGCTGGCGGCGCACGCCGGCGAGCGCGTGCTGACCGTGCGGCTCTCGGAGACCGAGGGGAAGAAGGTTCGCCTGGAGGTCCTCGATACGGGGCCCGGCATCCCGCCGGAGCTCCTCCCGCGCATCTTCGATGCCTTCTCGACGACGAAGCCGCGCAGCGAGGGCACGGGGCTCGGCCTCTGGGTCTCCTGCGCCATCCTCAAGGAGCACAAGGGCACGCTCCGCGCCGAGAATCGCGCGGGCGGAGGCGCCGCGTTCGTCATCGAGCTGCCCGCCGCGACGGCGTTGTGGCTCGGCTCGACCTCTCACGCGACCGCGCAGCAGTAGCCTCAGGCGCGGCGCCCCCCGAAGAAGCCGCCCTTCGGGCGCGCGTGGGCGTGGAAATGATCGGGGATGTTGCGCATGTGATCGTCGACGTAGAAGTCCCCGACTTGCGCCGCGGCCACTCGGCCAAGGTGCCGGAGCATGTGCGCGACGTCCCCGGGCGGCGGCGACACCCCGTGGTGACGCCAGACGACCATGGGCACCGCGCACAGCTCACACTCGGCGATCCAGCAGATCTCGTCCTCGTGGTACCAGGGCGTGATCCGCTGCGCCCGGCAGAGGTCGCAGCGCGGATCTACGACTGGGTGAACCCTCGGCCGTCAGCGGCGAGGCGCTCGAGCAGCGGCGCCGGCGTCCAGAAGGGGTCGCCGGTGGCTCGCTTGAATTCGAGCATCCGGTCGCGGAGCGCCTTGAGACCGACCTGGTCGGCCCAGAACATCGGACCGCCGCGATAGACCGGCCAGCCGTAGCCGTAGACCCAGATCACGTCGATGTCGCTCGCGCGGATCGCGATCTTCTCCTCGAGGATCTTGGCGCCCTCGTTGACCATCGGGTAGAGCAGGCGCGCGAGGATCTCGTCGTCGCCGATCGGACGCCGCGTGATCCCCATCTGGGTCGAGACGTCCACGATGATCTTCTCGACCTCGGGATCGGGCGTCGCCGCGCGATCGGCGCCATATCGGTAGTAGCCGGCGCCCGTCTTCTGGCCGAAGCGCCCCATCTCGCAGAGCGTGTCGGCCACGGCCGACTTCTCCCCCTTGCCCTTGCGGATGCGCCAGCCGACGTCGAGGCCGGCGAGGTCGCCCATCGCGAACGGCCCCATCGGGAAGCCGAAGTCGTAGAGCACGCGGTCCACCTGGTGCGGCAGGGCACCCTCGAGGATGAGCTTCTCCGCCTGCTTGCCGCGCTGGTGGAGCATGCGGTTGCCGACGAAGCCGTAGCAGACGCCCACGAGCACCGGCACCTTGTTGATCCGCCGGCCGAGGGCCATCGCGGTCGCGATGGTCGTCTTGGACGACTTGGCGCCTCGGACGTTCTCGAGGAGCTTCATGACGTTGGCCGGGCTGAAGAAGTGCGTGCCGATCACGCTCTCCGGGCGCCCGGTCGCCGAGGCGATCTCGTTGACGTCGAGGGTCGAGGTGTTCGTGGCCAGGACCGCGCCGGCCTTGCAGATCTTGTCGATTCTCGCGAACACCTCTTTCTTGATGGGCATCTCCTCGAACACCGCCTCGATCACGATGTCGGCGTCGGCGATGGCGTTGAAGTCCGTGGTGCCGGTGATCAGCCCCATGCGCTTCTCCACCTCTTGAGGCGTGAGGCGCCCCTTGCTCGCCGTCGCCTCGTAGTTCCGGCGCACCACGCCGAGCCCGCGCTCGAGCGCGTCCTTGGCGACCTCCACGACGGTGACGGGGATCCCCGCATTGGCGAAGTTCATCGCGATGCCGCCGCCCATCGTGCCGGCGCCCAGCACCGCCGCCTTCTTGACGTCGCGGACCGGGGTGTCCGCCGGCACGTCAGGGATCTTCGCCGCCTCGCGCTCGGCGAAGAAGAAGTAGCGCTGCGCCTTCGACTCGGGAGAGGCCAGGAGCTCCAGGAACAGCTCGCGCTCGCGCTTCATCCCCTCGTCGAACGGCAGGCTCAGCGCGGCCTCGATCGCCTTGATGCAGCTCTCGGGCGCCCGGAAGCCGCGCGTCTGCCGCGCCACCGACTTGCGGAAGTTGGCAAAGAGCTCGGGCGTGTGGCGCGCGGCGGCGAGCTTCGCGTCGAGGTCACGGATCTTCCGGAGCGGGCGCTGCTCGCTCACGCCGCGCTCGGCGAAGGTCACGGCGGCGGCGGCGAGCTCGCCCTCGGCGACCTCGTCGATCAGCCCGTACCTGAGCGCCTCGTCCGCCCGAATCGGGTCGCCGCTCACGATCATCTGCAGGGCCTTCTCGACGCCGACCACGCGCGGGAGTCGCTGCGTGCCGCCGGCGCCGGGGAGTAGGCCGAGCTTCACCTCGGGCAGGCCGAAGCGCGCGCCCTTGTCGCCGACACGGTAGTGGCACGCGAGCGTCACCTCGAGCCCGCCGCCCAGCGCCGTGCCGTGGACCGCCGCCACGACCGGCTTCGGCGAGGCCTCGATCAGCGCGAGCACCTCGTGGAGGCCGGGCTCCTTGGGGGGCTTGCCGAACTCCGTGATGTCGGCGCCCGCGATGAACGTGCGCCCGGCGCACGCGATGACGATGGCGGCGACATCGCGGTCGGCGATCGCCTGCTTGACGCCGTCGTGCAGGCCCTGGCGCACGTGCTGGCTGAGGGCGTTGACGGGCGGGTTGTCGACCGTGAGGACGGCGACGCGGCCGCGACGGTCGAGGCTGACGGACTGGCTCAGTGCTGGCATCGAGGGCTCCTCTCTTCCGGGTGAATCGCGTCGCCATGATACCGCACCTCCGGTGCCTTGACGGCCGCGGGCCCCCGGGTGTTGACTGGAAGCCGACGGGAGGGGAAGGCGCCTCCTCCTGGTCGTGGCGTCAACCGCAGTGGAGGATGCCTATGGAAACTCCACCCGGCTCGAAGGGCGCGTCACCGACGTAGAGCGTCGGTGGCGCGCCTCGCCTAGTCCTCGCATCACCAAGGTCCCGGCTCACGCCGGGACGCGCAGCCGTGGCGCTGCGCAAACAAGACGAGCTCGGGGGTGGAGCACCGGTCCCGCCCCCGAGCTTTTTGCTATATTCGCGGCCATGGGGATCGCGCGCGCCCGCGTCGGGATCGTCGGCGACTTCCAGCGGGAAAACCCCACGCACCGGTTCACGAACGACGCGCTCGGGCACCTCGGGCTCGACTGCGAGTGGGTCCCCACGGAGGCGCTCGAGCGCGACACCGAGGAGAGGCTCGCCCCGTACGACGGCGTGTGGATCGCGCCGGCGAGTCCCTACCGCAGCATGGACGGCGCCCTCGCGGCCATTCGCCACGCGCGGGAGCGGGGCGTGCCCCTCGTCGGCACGTGAGGCGGCTTCCAGCACGCGATCGTCGAGTTCGCGCGCAACGTTCTCGGGTTCCGGGACGCCGACCACGCCGAGACGAGCCCCGACGCCGACCGGCTCGTCATCACGCCCCTTGCATGCTCCCTCGTCGGCCAGCGCGAGACGGTGACGATCCTGCCGGGGACCCGCGCCGCCGAGCTCTACGGCGCCCCCGAGGCGACCGAGGACTACTACTGCAACTACGGGGTCAACCCGGACTACCAGAAGCGGCTCGTGGACGGCGGGCTCGCGGTGAGCGGGCTCGGCTCAGCTGGCGAGATCAGGATCGTCGAGCTCGCCGACCATCCGTTCTTCCTCGCGACGCTGTTCCTGCCGCAGGCCCGCTCGTCGGCGGCCCGGCCCCACCCGCTCCTGGCCGGGTACGCGTCGGCCGTCACCGGGCGCTATCAATGACCGTCAAGGCGCTCACGTTCGACACCTACGGCACGGTCGTCGACTGGCGCGGCAGCGTGCTAAGCGAGCTCGAGGCGTTCGGCGCCTCCCGGCGGCTCGGCCTCGACTGGAGCGCGTTTCTTGCCGACTGGCGCAGCTGCTACCGGCCGGGCATGGAGAAGGTCAACAGCGGTGAGTGGCCGTGGACCACCGTGGACGCGATCTATCGCCGCCGCCTGGACGAGCTCCTCCAGGCGCACCAGATCCGGGGTCTCGACACCGCCGAGGTCGAGCACCTGAGCCGCGTGTGGTGGCGGCTCAAGCCGTGGCCGGACTCGGTGCCGGGTCTCGCGCGGCTGCGTACGAAGTACGTCATCTCGCCGCTCTCGAATGCGAGCTTCGCCGGCATGGTGCACCTCGCGAAGTTCGCCGGGCTCCCGTGGGACTGCGTCATCACGGCCGAGAATGCCAAGTGCTACAAGCCACGGGCCGAGGCCTATCGGGTGGCGATCGGGCTCCTGGGACTGACGCCCGGAGACGTCATGATGGTGGCGGCCCACAACTACGATCTTCGGGCGGCCCAGGCCAACGGCATGCGAACGGCGTTCGTCCCACGCCCGACCGAGCACGGGCCCGGCCAGGCCACCGACCTCGAGCCGGACGGCGATTGGGACGTGGTGGCCGAGAGCCTGGAGGATCTCGCCCGCCGTCTCGACACCTGAGTGCCTCGCGGCGCTAGGTCTCCGTGCGTGCGCGCTCGCGCGTCACGAGGACGCCGACCCCCGCCAAGAGGAGCGCTCCGGCGAGGATCGAGAACACACGCTCGTATCGGCCGAGCGCGACCACGAGGAGCGCCGCGCCGACGGGTGCCAGCGCCCGCGCGCCGTTGGCGCCGAGCGCGATCGCGCCGCTGATGGACCCGTAGTGGCGCGGCCCGAAGATCTCCGCCACCATCGTCGCCCGCGCCAGCGTGGCCATGCCGTTGGCGGCGCCGAGCATCACGACCATCGGGACCAGCGTCGAGAGGTGTGAGACCAGCGCGAGCTGCGCGAGCGACAGCGCCTGCACGAAGAAGATCACCGCGGTGACCGTCCGGTGGCCGAAGCGCGACGAAATCGGCGTGAAGAGGAGGCGCGCGGGGAGCTGCATCGCCCCCATCCAGCCGATCATGACCGCCGCCACGGTGGGCGAGTAGCCGCGGTCGGCGAGGTAGGGGATGAGGTGGATGGTGACGGAGTTCGTCGTGAAGTTGCCCACGAAGAACGCCGCGGCCAGCACCCAGAAGACCGTCGTGCGGGCGGAGGCGGAGAGCGTCAGTCCCCCCACGCGAGGTTCCGCGCGCTCGGCGCCGGGCGCGAGGGGCGCGCTCCGCGGGGCGGGCCTCAGCACCAGCGCGTGCAGCGGAATCGTGAGCGAGGCCAGGATCCCGGCGAGCGTCAGGAGCGCGAGCCGCCAGCCGAGCCGCGAGACCAGCCACGCCTCGATCGGCATGAAGATGGTGCTCGCGAGCGCGCCGGCGACCGTGACCGTGAGCAGCGCCTTGTCCCGGCCGCGCGTGGCGAACCAGCCGACGATCGCCGCGAAGGCCGGCTCGTAGAGCGTCGCGGCGAGCGCCAGGCCCATCAGGCCCCAGACCGTGTAGAGGGCCGCCAGACTCTCCACCTGCGACCAGACGAGCAGGAGCGCCGTCCCCAGGCACGAGCCGAGCGTCATCAGCGCGCGGGCGCCGTGCCGGTCGATCCAGCGCCCGACGGGCAGCGCGGCGAGCGCCGCCACGCCCATGCCGATCGAGAACGCGCCCGTGACCTCGACGCGCGAGAAGCCGAGGTCGGTCTCCATCGGGCGGAGCAGGACCGGGAAGCCGTAGTAGAGGATGCCCCACGACACCGTTTCGGTGACGCAGAGAGCGGCCACGACGATCCAGCCATAGTAGGGGCGCCGGAGACCCACGGAGCGCTATTACCTCACACCGAGGCCGCCGGGCGAAGTGCTCGTTTGAAGGCCGCGATGGGATGGTAGGATCTTGCCCATGCCAGCCCCCGTGGACCCGACCAACGTCCTCATGACCGGCGAGAACTCGTTCATCCGCCTGAGCCCCGACGGCGGCAAGACCCAGTCGGACCGCCTGAGCCACTGGCGCGTGCTCTGGTGCCCGGCCGGCAGCGGCCACGCGCTCTTCATCCAGAGCGCGCTCACCGAGGGCAAGGTGCGCATCTACGCCGACAACGCCGCCGTCGCGCGCTGGCTCCAGCGCACGATCGAGACGCTGCTCTTCCCGGCGTTCGCCGATCCGGACCTGCCGGTCCTCGGCGCCGAGTTCGCACGGGGCGGCGATCCGCACTCGACCGCGGTCGAAACCGTCGTCGCGACGGCCGACCGGATCCGGATGACCTGGTGGGACTGCATCGAGCCCTTCGTGCTCACGCTGCCCCCAGGCTCCAACAACCGCCCGATCGGCGTCTTCAGCACGTTCTTCCCGGCGAAGTCGGCGCAGGTGGAGCTGAACGGTCGTGTCGCCGCGGGGCGGCCCTGGCCCGAGATGCGCGGCGACCGCCAGGGGTCGAGCGCCTGCCTCGCGTGGTCGGAGACGTGGGTCACGCCGCGCGGCTAGGCAGGTGAGCAGCCACGCGCGGGTCGTCGAGGAGCGCCACGGGTTTCCCGGGGCGCGCCGAGCGTGGGGGAGTGTGGGGGGCCATGTCGGGGCCCCCCACGTCGATCGGTGACCGACCTCCTCGACGCGCTCGAGGTCGAGACGGGGCAGGACCCGGAGGCGTGCGTCATCTGGCTGCACGGCCTCGGCGCCGACGGCCACGACTTCGAGCCCGTCGTCCCGGCGCTCGACCTGCCCGAGAAGCCGGGGATCCGCTTCGTCTTCCCGCACGCGCCCATGCAGCCGGTGACGCTCAACGGGGGCATGGTGATGCGCGCCTGGTACGACGTCTACGGCGCGGAAGGCGTGCGACGCGAGGACGAGACAGGCGTGCGCGCCTCGCAGGCGCGGGTCGAGGCGCTCATCGCCCGCGAGAAGGGGCGCGGGATCCCGGCGGCGAGGCTCGCCCTCGCGGGGTTTTCCCAGGGCGGGGCGGTCGCGCTCCACACCGGGCTGCGCCACGCCGAGCGGCTCGCGGGGATCCTGGCGCTCTCGACCTACCTGCCGCTGGCGGGTACGCTCGCCGCCGAGGCCCACGCCGCCAACCGCGACGTGCCGATCTTCATGGCGCACGGCACGGACGACCCGCTGATCACGCTCGCCCGCGCGCAGCGCTCGCGCGACCTCCTGCGCGAGTCGGGCTACCGCGTCGAGTGGCACGAGTACCCGATGGCGCACCAAGTCTGCGACGAGGAGCTCCGCGACCTGTCGGCCTGGCTCCGCCGCGTACTCGACGGCGGCCCTGTGTCCGTGTGAGAGTACCGTCACCGCTTGATCCAGGGAGGGAGCGATGAGATTCGGGCTCTCCGGCTCGGGAGCTGTCGGCGCGATCCTCCTGCTCCTCCTGGCGCTCTGGCCGGCGCCGGTGGCGGCGCAGACGGTCAAGCTCGGCGCCGTCGTCCCGCTCACGGGCCGCTATGGCGGCGGCGGAGCGCAGGTGCGCGCGGGCTACGAGCTCGCCGTGGAGCACCTCAATGCCGCGGGCGGCGTCAGCGTGGGCGGCAAGAAGCTCCCGCTCGAGCTGGTCCTGCTCGACGACGAGTCGGACGCCACGAAGACCGTGAGCCGGCTGGAGACGCTGGCCGCCCAGGAGGTCGTTGCCTACCTCGGCGGCTTCGGCTCCGACCTGCACGCCGCCGCCGCCTCGGTCGCCGAGAAGAACAAGATCCCGTACCTGGGCGTCGCCTTCGCGCTGAAGAAGATCCACGAGCAGGGCTTCCGCTACCTCTTCTCGCCCTTCTGGAAGTCGCCCGACATCGGTGAGCAGCTCGTCGGCTTCCTCGGCTCGCTGCCCGCCGCCGCGCGGGTGAAGACCGTGGCCATCTTCCAGGAGAAGACCGACTGGGGCGCCGAGATGACGCGCGCGTGGGCGGCCGGCGCCAAGGGTGCCGGCTATCAGGTCGTGGTGCAGGCCGAGTACGCGCCGGGCGCCAAGGACTTCTCCGACATGGTCCTGAAGGCCAAGAGCGCGGGCGCCGACGCGGTCTTCGGGCTGCCGACGCCGCCCGACGGCATGACCCTGGTCAAGCAGATGAAGGAGCTCGACTACACGCCGAAGATGCTGCTCCTGATCCGCGCGCCCGACCCGCCCATTTGGTCGAAGAACCTCGGCAAGGATGGCGACTTCGTGATTCTGGCGCCCGGCTGGCACCACGCCGTCAAGGCGCCGGGCGTCAGCGAGTTGAACGAGGCGCACCAGAAGAAGTTCGGGCGCCCCGCCGACCCGATTGCCGGCCCGGCCTACGCGTGCGTCCAGATCGTCGCCAACGCGCTCACGCGCGCAGGCGCGCTCGACCGCGAGAAGCTCCGCGCGGCCGTCGCGGCCACGGAGATGACGACCGTCGAGGGGCCGGTGAAGTTCCGTCCCGACGGCACCGGCATCGTCCAGTCGGTGTTCGTGCAGTGGATCAACGGCAAGCAGGAGCTGGTCTGGCCGAGGGAGTCGGCGACGACGCCCGTCGTGTATCCGGCGCCGCCGTTCGCAAAGAGATGATCGCGCGCCTCGCGTCGCGATCCTCGTCGCGCCGGGCGGCGGACATCCTCGGGCAGGTCTTCGGCGGTCTCGCGAAGCCGTTCGCCTTCCGTCTCTGGGACGGCACGGAGGTCCCGCTCGGCGGGGGCGCGTCCGCCTTCACGGTGGTCATCCACGCGCCCGAGACCTTCGTGCGGCTCGTGCGCGACCCGTCGCCCCTCAACTTCGCCGAGGCGTTCGTGGAATCGGCGATCGACATCGAGGGCGACCTCTTCGCCGCGATGGCGGTGGCCGACGCCGTCGAGGAGCTGCAGCTCCCCCTCTCGCGACGCCTGCGGATCCTCGCCGCGATGTGGCGGGGGTGACCGTGGCCGCGTGGGAGGCGATCGTCGTTGGCGGCGGGCCCGGCGGCAGCACGGCGGCCTGGCGGCTCGCCCTCACGGGCGTCCGCACGCTCGTGCTCGACGCCGCCGTGTTCCCGCGCGTCAAGATCTGCGCGGGCTGGGTGACGCCGGCGGCGCTCACCGACCTCGAGCTCGATCCCGAGAAGTACCCCCTCACGATCCAGGGCTTCGCCGCCTGCGCGCTTGCCTACAGAGGCGCGCGTCACGAGACCCGGTGGCGCCGCCCCGCGAGCTACGGAATCATCCGCCGGGAGTTCGACCGGTACCTGCTCGAGCGCGCTGCGGCGGCCGGCGCCGACGTCCGTGACGGCATCCGCGTGCGCGCCGTCGCCGCCGGGGCCGAGAGCGTGCGGGTGGAGACGGACGCCGGCGCGTACGAAGCGGCGGTGGTGATCGGCGCCGGCGGTCACCGCTGCCCCGTGGCGCAGTCGCTCGGCGACGTGTCCCTCCGCGAGGAGGTCGTGGTGGCGCAGGAGAGCGAGACGCGCCTGCCCGCGGGGCGGCTCGCCGGGCTCCAGCACCTCATGGGGGCGCCCGAGCTCTACGTCGAGCCCGATCTCCGCGGCTACGGCTGGTATTTCCCGAAGGGCGACTTCATCAACGTCGGTATCGGGTGCACCCGTGGCGCCGACGGCAGCCTTCCGCGGCGGCGCGAGGCGCTCCTCGCCGCGCTCCACGCGTCGGGTCGGCTTCCGGCCGATCTGCCGCTCGAGCCCTTCCGCGGCCACGCCTACGCGGTGCGGCGCCAAGCGCCGCGCCGGCTCAGCGGCGCGCGCTTCTGCCTGGTCGGCGACGCGGCCGGCCTCGCGCGCGACCTGAGCGGCGAGGGCATCGGGCCCGCCATCCGGAGCGGGAGGCTGGCGGCGGAGGCGGCGAGCGCGCTGCTGCGCCGTCGCGTTGCCCTGGAGGGCTACGCGCGGCGGATCCGGGACCTCTACGGGGACGGCGAGGCCGGCTGGCTCCGCCGCCGCGTCGCGGGCCTGCCGGACGCTGTGGCGAGGGCGTCGGTGCGACTGGTTCTCGGCTCGGCCGCGGCGCGGCGCCGGGTCGTGTTCGGCTCGATCTTCGGTATGCGGGAGGAGGAAGAGACATGAGCGCGCGGGCGACAGGACGCGACGCGGCGGCGATCGCCCACCACTACGACGTCGGGAACGATTTCTACGCGCTGTTCCTCGACCCGCTCATGGTCTACACCTGCGCCTACTATCGCGATCCCGACGGCAAGCTCGAGCAAGCCCAGGCCGACAAGCTCGACCTCGTCTGCCGGAAGCTTCGTCTCGCCCCCGGCGAGACGCTGCTCGACATCGGCTGCGGCTGGGGCGGCCTCTCCATGTGGGCCGCCCGGCACTACGGCGTGCGCGCCCACGGCGTGACCCTCTCGCGGGCCCAGGCCGAGTGGGCGGCCGCGCGCATCGCCGAGGACGGCCTCGGGGACCGCTGCCGGGTGGAGCACGGCGACTTCCGCGACCTCGCCCCCGGGGCCCGCTACGACAAGATCGCCGCCGTCGGCGTCATCGAGCACGTGGGCATCGGCAACTACCCGGCCTTCTTCGGCCGGGTCAGCCAGATGCTGAATGACGGCGGCCTCTACCTGAACCACGGAATCACCCACGAGTTCCACTGGCGGCGGACCAGCCAGACCGAGTTCCTCTACCGCCACGTCTTCCCCAACGGCGACCTCGCCGGGCTGACGGAGACCCTGACGGAGATGGAGCGGGCCCGCTGGGAGATCCTCGACGTGGAGGGCCTGCGCCTGCACTACGCGCGGACGTGCCGGCAGTGGGTCGAGCGGCTGCGGGCCCGCGCCGACGAGGCCCGCGCGCTGGTCGGCGAGCGGATCTACCGCACGTGGCTCCTCTACCTGACGTGTTCCGCCGTCTCGTTCGAGAGCGGCGCCATCGGCCTCTATCAGGTCCTGCTGCGCAAGCAGGGCGACACCACGGGCGGTGCTGTGCCCGGCACGCGCGAGGATCTCTACGCTCGCTGAGCCGGCGGCGCGTCCCGCCTGAGGCTTGGGCCCGTTCAGGCGATCTTGATGATGCCCGGCTCGACGGCCTTGAACCGGTCGGCGACCAGGGGGTCGTGGCCGGCGACGATGAGCTTCTGGGCGCCGGCGAGCGCGTCGATCGTCTCGAAGGCCTGGAGCATCTCGGGCAGGCTCGTGATGATCTGGACGGGCTGGCGCTTCTCCACGTTGCGGTAGAAGTGCGACGCATCGGACGTGAGGATCACCGGACCCCGCGCGGTCTCCACGCTGACGATCTGGAGCCCCGCGGTGTGGCCGCCGACGCGGTGGACGCGGAGCCCGGGGAGCACCTCGCG
>QHSZ01000104.1 GCA_003220595.1 Candidatus Rokuibacteriota bacterium
TCTTCTTGACGGTGCCCTTGCACGCGGACGGAGGGGGCGCATGAGCGGCCTGAGGGTGCTCTACGTCGAGGACAACGAGTACAACCGGAAGATCGTGAGACAGCTGCTGAGCCGGACGTCCTACCAGCTGCTGGAGGCGGCGGACGGCGAGGAGGGGGTCGCCATGGCGCAGCGCGAGCTGCCCGACCTCATCCTCATGGACGTCCAGCTGCCCAAGCTGTCGGGGCTCGACGCCACCCGCAGGCTGCGCGCCGATCCGCGCACGGCGCACATTCCGCTCGTGGTCGTGACGTCGTTCGCGCTGAGCGGCGACGACCGGCGCGCCATGGACGCCGGCGCCTCGGCGTACCTGGCCAAGCCCTACAGCCCGCGGGACCTGCTGGCGCTGATCCGCAAGCTACTACCCGAGAACTGAGCGAGGATGTGCGAGCCGGAGCACGGCCCGGGGCTGGGGCCCCGGCGTGCGAGGCGAGCCTACGAGAGGAGAGGGAGAACGCGATGAGATACGGAACGACGTCGGGTGTCGCCGTCGCCCTGGCCGTGCTCGCGCTCGCGTCCGGCGCCGACCGGGCGGGGGCGCAGGGGCAGGCCGAGCAGTTCACGCCGGAGTACCGCGAGCTGCGCCGGACCCACGACGAGAAGCACACGCCCAAGATCGAGGCGCCGGACACCGTGAAGCGCGGGCAGTGGTTCGAGGTCACGGTGACGGTCGGCGCCGGCTCCGCCCACCCGTCGCTGGCGGAGCATTTCGTCCGCTACATCGCGCTCTACAAGGACAGCGCCGAGATCGCGCGCGTCTACCTGCACCCCGTGTTCTCGTACCCGAAGGCCGTCTTCACCATCGCGCTCGACGAGGGCGGCGTGCTGCGCGCGGTGGCCGAGCCCACGCACTCGGCGGCCTGGGAGGGCTCGAAGAAGATCGCCGTCAGCCGATAGGGCCCGGGGGTGAGGACTCCGCCGCGCGTCCTGATCGCCGACGACAACCCCACCAACGTCCGGATCCTTCGCGCGCGGCTCGCGGGCGAGGGCTACGACATCGTCACCGCGGGTGACGGCGAGGAGGCGCTCGCGGTCGCGCGCGAGACGCGGCCCGACCTGATCCTGCTCGACGTGATGATGCCGAAGCTCGACGGCCTCGAGGTCTGCCGCCGGCTGAAGGCAATGCCGGACTTTCCCTTCACGCCGATCATCATCGTGACCGCGATGACGGACGCGAAGGACGTCGTCGCGGGGCTCGAGGCCGGCGCCGACGAGCACCTGGGCAAGCCCGTCGACCACGCCGCCCTGGGCGCGCGGGTGCGCTCGATGCTCCGGATCAAGGCCCTCCACGACACGGTCACCGCCCAGGGCGAGGAGATCGCCCGCTGGAACGCGACGCTCGAGCGGCGCGTGGCCGAGCAGGTGGCCGAGCTCGAGCGCGTGGGCCGGCTGAAGCGGTTCTTCTCACCGCAGCTCGCGGACGCGATCGTCGCGGGTGGCGCCGCCGATCCGCTCCGCTCGCACCGGCGCGAGATCAGCGTCGTCTTCCTCGACCTGCGCGGCTTCACCGCTTTCGCGGAGACGGCCGAGCCCGAGGAGGTCTCGCACGTGCTCGGCGCCTACCACGGAGAGATGGGACGCCTCATCCTGGAGCACGAGGGCACGCTCGAGCGATTCACCGGGGACGGCATGATGATCTTCTTCAACGACCCGGTGCCCGTCGCGAATCCGGAGGAGCGCTCGGTGCGTATGGCGGAGGCCATGCGCGCGCGGGTGCGGGCGCTCGGCGCCGAATGGCGCCGGCGGGGCCACGACCTGGACTTCAGCGTGGGGATCGCGAAGGGCTACGCGACGATCGGCGCGATCGGCTTCGAGGGGCGCTGGGACTACGCCGCCATCGGCAGCGTGACCAACCTGGCAGCCCGCCTGTGCAGCGAGGCGTCGCGCGACCAGATCCTGATCAGCCAGCGCATCTACGCCGCCGTGAGCGACCTGGTGGAGGTCAAGGAGGTCGGTCCGCTGCAGCTGAAGGGGTTCCACCGACCGGTCGTCGCCTACGAGGTCGTCCGCCTGAAGCGGGAAGCGCCATGAGCTTCCTAGAGCCCCTCCAGCCGCGATCCGATGAGCCCGCGCGCGAGGCCGGAGACCCAGTCGAGCAGGCGCCGGGCGCGCGAGCGCCAGCGCCGAATCTCCACGGCGAATGACGGCACGTCGGCGAGCGGCACGATGGAGCCGACGAAGGTCAGGATCTCCTGGTTCACACGCTGCGGGACCTCCAGGAGCAGCATGTGTCCGGCCTCCTCGATGATCCGGAGAGAGGATCGGGGGATGAGCTCGCTGAGGCGCGTGGCGAGCGCGGGCGGTGTGAGCCGGTCCCGGCTCCCGCACAGAATGAGCGTTGGCACCTTGAGATGCGTCGCCTGCTCGGTCAGGTCCATGGCCTTGGCGGCGCGCACGTCGTTGACCACCGTCTCCGCCCGGCAGGTGCGGAGCTCGTGCATCCCGAGACTCACGGCGCCGGCGGGCGCGCCGGGCGCGAACAGGAGCTTCTGCGCCATCGAGAAGAAGACGAGCTTGCGCAAGGGGCCGGGAAGGTACGCGAGGAACCGCTCGCTCAGACCGTCGCCCGGCGGAAGCTTCGCGCAGCTCGAGAGCAGGACGAGCCCTCGCACCGCGTCCGGTTGCCGGGCCGCGAGCTCGATGGCGACGGCGCCGCCCAGCGAGTGCCCCGCGGCGATGACCGGGCCGGTGCCGAGCGCGTCGAGCAGCCTCGCGGCCACCTCGCCGTAGGCCGCGATGCCCGGGTGCGGCACCGGCTCGGACTGGCCGTGTCCGGGCAGGTCGAGGGCCACGACCCGCAACGCGCGCTCCAGGCCCCGGAGCTGGTTGACCCAGTAGCGCGCGCTGACCCCCGAGCCGTGGAGCAGGAGGATCGTCGGCGCAGTCGCCGGGTCGCCGGTCGTCAGGTAGGACACGCGGCGTCCCTGGATCTCCACGAACCGCCGCGTGACCGTCGCGTCGTCGAGCATCGTCAGGCCTGGCCCATCGCTCCTCTCCATTTTCTCCATTCTCATTTAGAAGGACGGATCTTTCGCCTGGATTCGTCTGCCGTCTTTTGCGGCAGCGATCGACGCGTCGCTCATTGTTTCAGCAGACGCCTCGCTTGAGGCGTAGGCTAAGAGGCTCGGGACGGTTCGTGCCGTCCTTGGCACGCCCCTTGTTGGGGGGAGCGCACGGAGAAACGGGTGGATCCATGAACGCCCGGATGGAGGGATCGGTGAACGAGTGGTGGAGCGATCTCGATGACGATCTGCTGGCGACCCTCGGAGCCGGCGGCGCGATGACACCGGTCGAGCTCGGCCGGCGTCTCGGCATCTCCGAAGCCGCCATCGCCTCACTCGTGGCGATGCTGGCCACGGAGGGCAGAGTGCGGATCTGCCTCGTCGAGAGGAGGGACGCGACGACCAGCACGGTGGCGCTCGTTCCCGAGGCCGTGGTTGCGTTGCAGTTCCTCGATCGGCGACAGGGCGAGTGGTACTGCACCGATTGCTTGGCGGACGCTGTCGGCATCGATGGGGTCGACGGGAGGGTCCTGCACCTCCTGGCGGTGTCGATGTCCATGCGAGAGGCCTCAGAGGCCGGGTACAGGGTGAA
>QHSZ01000105.1 GCA_003220595.1 Candidatus Rokuibacteriota bacterium
ATCTCCGAAGCCGCCATCGCCTCACTCGTGGCGATGCTGGCCACGGAGGGCAGAGTGCGGATCTGCCTCGTCGAAAGGAGGGACGCGACGACCAGCACCGCGGCGCTCGTTCCCGAGGCCGTGGTTGCGTTGCAGTTCCTCGATCGGCGACAGGGCGAGTGGTACTGCACCGATTGCTTGGCGGACGCTGTCGGCATCGATGGGGTCGACGGGAGGGTCCTGCACCTCCTGGCGGTGTCGATGTCCATGCGAGAGGCCTCAGAGGCCGGGTACAGGGTGAAGGCCGGCGGCCCGTGCACGCCCAGGGGGCGGGCCCTCCAGGGTTACCAGTCCGTGCAAAGTCTTGGACGTGCTCAGGTTGCGTAGAACGCGCGGGCTCAGGCGCGCGTCACGAGCTCGCTCGTCCGGGTGTTCCGCGCAACGATCCTTCCGCCCTTGATGACGAAAAGCTTCTCCGCCTGCTCGGTGATGGCCTGCGCGGGGTCCCGCGCGTCGAGCACGACGAGGTCCGCGCGACAGCCAGGCGCCAGGCCGTAGCCCTCGAGCCCGATCGCGCGGGCCGGGTTCACCGTGATCAGCTCCAGGAGCCAGCCCATCTGCTCGAGGTTCCCCAGGTGCGCGGCCATCGCCGCCACGAGGGCCTGGCGCAGGAGGTCGGGGTGCCCGTACGGCGTGAAGGGGTTGACGACGTTGTTCGTCGACAGCGCGACGTTGACGCCCGCGGCGCGCAGCTCGTGAAGCCGCGTGACGCCCCGCCAGGTCCGCCGCGCGTCGTCGCGCGCCTTCACGTGCAGCTCGGTGGCGGGCAGGCTGATGACGTGCAGGCGGGCCTCGCGCAGCCTGTCGATGACGCGCGCGCGATGCTCGGGCTCGAGCACGTCGAGCGTCGAGAGGTGGCCGAGCGTCACGCGCCCCTGCAGACCGCGCGCGATCGTCTGCTCGGCGATGTAGTCGCACGTGAGTCGTGACGGGTCGTCCGAGGAGTCGGCGTGGAAGTCCAGCGGCACGCCCGACGCCTCCGCGAGGTCGAAGAACCAGTCGATGTGGCGCCGCTCGTCCTCGTCCATGTAGGGACAGCCTCCCAGCACCTCGAGACCCGTCTTCAGCGCCTCGCGGAGGAGGTCTTGCGTCACGCCGTCGCGGAAGATGCCTTCCTGCGCGAAGGCGATGAGCCGGAGGTCGAGCACGCCGGCGAGCTCGGCCCGCAGGCGCAGGAGCGCCTCGACGCCGCGCAGCCCGACGTAGGCGTCGATCTCGACGTGCGCGCGCATCGTCGTGCAGCCGTGCCGCAGGGCCACCTCCAGGACGCGCCGCGCGCGCCGGTAGATGTCGTCGACGGTGAACGTCTTCTTCAGCTCGGCGACGAGCGTCTGCGGGGTGGGCCCCCCGGGCGCGAGCCCCCGCGTGCGGTCGGCGATGAAGGCCTTGTCCGGGTGGATGTGGCTCTCGACGAAGCCCGGCAGGACGAGCTTGTCCTCGACGTCGAGCGTCTCGCCGCCGGTCGGGTCGAGCGCCGGGCCGATGCGCCAGATGCGCCCGTCGCGCAGGGCCACGTCCTGCCGGCGGCCGTCGACCAGTCCCTGTCGCAGCAGCAGATCGCCCATGCGCGCGCAGTATATCGCCTTCGGCGGCGCCTTGACCGGGACGCCCCGCGCGTGATACGTCCAGCACACCGCCGCGGCGGTCGAGGAGGTCGCTTCGTGAGCACGGTGACGGACCTGGTGCAGTGGGGACTTCGCGGCGCGTCGCTGCCGCGGCGGCGCGCGCTCGCGCTGCGCCTGGGCGTCGTGCTCGCCTTCCTCGCACTGTGGAGCCTCGCCTCGGGGCTCGTCGTCCTCCTCGGGCTCTTCAACCCGATCTTCCTCGCCGGCCCCTGGCTCGTCCTGGGGAAGGTGTGGGAGCTTGCGCTGAGCGGCGAGCTCTGGGGCCACCTCGGCGCCACGCTCGAGCGCGTCGCCGTCGGCTTCACGACCGGCGCGCTCCTGGCGCTGGCACTCGGCCTGCCCGCGGGGCAGTGGCGCGCCGTCCGGAACCTGCTCGAGCCGATCGTGGAGATCCTGCGCCCGATCCCGCCGCTCGCGATGCTGCCGCTCTTCATCGTGTGGGCGGGGATCGGCGAGACGTCGAAGGTCGCGTTCATCACCTACGCGACGTTCTTCCCGATGTTCCTCTCGACCGTCCACGCCGTCCAGCAGGTCGACCCGCTCCTCCTGCGGGCCGCGGCGAGCCTCGGCGCCCGGCGGCCGCAGCTCTTCTTCCGGGTCGTGCTGCCGGCGGCGCTGCCCGAGATCCTCACGGGCATCCGGCTCGGCGTGGCGCTCTCGTTCTTCGTCATCGTCATCTCCGAGTTCATCGGGGCCGAGCAGGGGCTCGGCTACCTGATCAACGACGGGCGGAACTTCTTCCTCGTCCCGCAGATGCTCGGCGCCGCGATCGTGCTCGGACTCCTCGGCTACGCGGGCAACGCGCTGGTCGTACGCCTCGGGCGTCACTGGCTCCGCTGGGAGCGGCCGTGAGCGCGCGCGTCCAGCTCGAGGGCCTCCACAAGACCTTCGGCGTGGACGGGCACGCGGCGCCGGCCCTGAGCGACGTGAGCCTCGAGGTCCACGCGGGCGAGCTCCTGTGCCTGCTCGGGCCCTCGGGCTGCGGCAAGTCGACGCTCCTCAACATCGTCGCGGGCTTCCTGCCCCCGACGCGGGGGCGCGTGCTGGTCGACGGCGCGCCGGTCACGGGCCCCGGCCCCGAGCGCGGCGTCGTGTTCCAGGAGTACGTGCTCTTTCCCTGGCTCACGGTGGCGCAGAACGTCGAGTTCGGGCCCCGGCTCCAGGGGGCGCCGGCCGAGCGCTGCCGGGCGATCGCCGCCCGCTACCTGCACATGGTGGGGCTCAGCGAGCACGCGGCCAAGTTCCCCGTGCAGCTCTCCGGCGGCATGAAGCAGCGGGTCGCGATCGCGCGCGCCCTCGCCAACAGCCCGTCCATCGTCCTGATGGACGAGCCCTTCGGCGCGCTCGACGCGCAGACGCGCGAGGTGCTGCAGGAGGAGCTGTCGCGGATCCAGCGGGTCGAGCACAAGACGATCATCTTCGTGACCCACTCGATCCGCGAGGCGGTATACCTCGCCGACCGGGTCGTCGTCCTGAACCGCGCGCCCGGACGCATCAAGGAGATCTTCACGATCAAGCTGCCCGAGGCGCGCGACCGGTTCGCGCCCGAGTTCACACGGTACGAGAGCGAGATCACGCGGCTGGTCAAGGAAGAGGTCGCGAGGGTGCACGAATGATCCGCACGCTCGCGCTGCCGGCGGCGCTCCTCGGGTGGGCGACGGTCACCTACGGGAACCGTGCCCTGGAGGTCATGAACCCGGCGCTGCTGCCGACCCCGGGCGAGGTGGCCGCCGTCACCGTTGCGCTCGCCCGCGACGGGTCGCTCGCGCGTGACGTGCTGGTGTCGTCGGGCCGCATCGTCGCCGGGTTCGGGCTGGCGGCCGTCGCCGCCCTGGCGCTCGGCCTCGCCGTGGCGCTCTACGCGCCGGCGCGGCTCGCCGTCGAGCCGCTCGTCGAGTTCCTGCGCCCGATCCCGCCGCTCGCGTTCCTGCCGATGTTCCTCGTCTGGTTCGGTCTCGGCGAGACGTCGAAGGTCGCCTTCATCGCGTACACGACCTTCTTTCCGATGTTCGTCGCGGTCACGGCGAGCCTGCTGCGCGTCGACGTGATGCTGCTGCGCGCCGCCGCGAGCCTCGGGGCGACGCGGCGGGACCTCCTGCGGCGCGTCGTGCTGCCGGCCGCCCTCCCCGGCATCGTCGTGGCGCTCCGTCTGGGCTTCGGGCTCGCGATCTTCGTGATCGTCGGCGCCGAGTTCATGGGCGCCGACGCCGGTCTCGGCAACCTCATCATGGAGGGCCGCGTGTTCTTCAACCCGGCCCAGATCGTCATGGGCGCCCTGCTCCTCGGGGTGCTGGGCTCGCTCGTGAACGGCCTGCTGGTGGCCCTCGAGCGGCGCGCGCTCGGGGGGCGCGCGCTGCGCTGAGGCCGCCACGATGCACACACCGAAAGGAGCCGCGATGCGATACCTGACCGTGGTGCTGGCAGCGCTCGTCGTCCTCGCCGGCGCGGGCCCTGCCTCTGCCCAGAAGCCGGAGCTGGCCGAGGTCGACGCCTGGCTCGTGCGCGACGCGCAGATGTCCTCGCAGTTCGCCGTCGCCGACCAGCTCGGGTACTTCAAGGAGCAGGGGATCAAGGTCAACCCGCGCTGGTACATCGCCGGCACCGACCTGCCGTCGATGTGGGGCGCCGGCAACATCCACCTCGGCACCGCGACGGCCACGATGGTCGTGCCGATCGCCGCGTCGGGGCAGGCGATCTACAACATCGCGCCCCAGAGCGACATCGCGGGCACCCAGCAGATCGTCCTCGGCAAGCGCGGCCAGGAGCTCGTGCGCTCGCCGAAGGACCTCGAGAAGCTCAAGATCGGGATGCCGAAGGGCGCGTCCGTCACCATGGCCATCGAGAGCATGGCGCGGGACACGGGCGTCGACTTCTCGAAGATCCAGTTCGTCAACCTCGCGCCGCCGGACGGCGTCACCGCGCTCGCGAAGGGCGACATCGACGCGATGGCGGGCTGGGCGCCGTGGGTCTTCAACGCCGTCAAGAACGGCGGCAAGGTGTACTTCACCGGCAACCGCAGCTTCATCCCGGGCAAGGAGGGCCAGGTGGACTGGCTCCTCGTCCACGCGGGCGTCGTCGCGAGCGGCAAGATGCTGAAGGAGAACCCGAACACGCTGAAGGCGATTTTAAGAGCGCTCGAGAAGGCGACGAACACGATCAACACGGACCGTGAGACGGCCGTGAAGATCGTCGCGCGCGAGACGAAGACGGAGGAAGGGCTCACCCGCGACATCATGGCGCTCAACATCTACTCGATGGAGATGACGCCCAAGATCGCCAAGGGCATGGGCGAGTTCGTCGACTTCCTGTACTCCCTCAAGCGGATCCCGAGCAAGGTCGCCCCCGAGAGCCTCTTCTACACGAAGCTCCTCAAGGAGGTCGACCCGAAGCTCGTGAAGTGGGACGCGACGACCGAGGTGAAGTGATGCTGGATCTGCTGATTCGCGGGGGCGAGGTGGTGACGCCGCAGGGCGTCGGCGCGTGGGACGTCGCCGTGCAGGGCGAGCGCATCGTCGCCGTGGGGCTGCCCTCCGAGCGCTGGGAGGCGGGGCGGGTGATCGACGCGACGGGAAAGATCGTCGTCCCCGGCGGCGTCGAGCCCCACACGCACCTCGCCCACTTCATCTCGATGCATCCGGAGGAGAACCTCCACACGCTCGGCCCCGAGGAGGACACGCGGGGGATGGTCTTCGGGGGGACGACGACCCACGTGGATTTCTGCTTCGTCCGCCCCGGGACCGACATCCAGCAGGTGATCGAGACCCGGGCCGCGCGCTGGAAGGGCAACACCTACGCGGACTACTCCTTCCACGTCGCCCTCCAGGGCCAGCTCCCGCTCCCGCTCTTCGACCAGATCCCCGAGGCGATCCAGGCCGGCTTCCCGAGCTTCAAGGTCTTCACGGTCGAGGTGCTGCCGCCGCATCCCAAGCGTCACCCGTACCGGCTCGACTTCGGGCGGATCCAGCTCGCGATGGAGAAGGTCGCGCCGCACAACGGCATCATGGCCGTCCACGCCGAGGACCACGACATCGTTCAGTTCATGTACGAGAAGTTCCGCGAGGAGAAGCAGACCGACGGCTGGCTGCTCCCGCTCGTCCACAACAAGCTCTCCGAGCAGCTCGCCTTCCGGCGGACGATCCAGCTCGCCGCCCACACGGGCGCGGGCGTCTACTTCGTGCACACGTCGGCGAAGGAGGGGGTGGAGGCTGTGGCCGAGGCGCGGGCCCACGGGCTGCCGATCTACGCCGAGACGCTCCACCACTACGCCTGCTTCACCGCCGAGGACTACCGGACGCCCCGCGGCTTCTGCTATCACACCTACCCCTCGCTCAAGTACCCGGAGGATCAGGCGGCGCTCTGGAACGGGCTCGTGCGCGACGGCGTCTCGACGACGGCCACCGACGAGTTCCCCACCTCGCTCGAGCTGAAGCTGCGCGGCCAGGACCTCGAGAACGTCACCGGCGGCAACCTCGGCGCCGAGGCCCGGATGGGGATCGTCTACTCCGAGGGCGTCGTGAAGCGGCGGATGTCGCTCCAGCGCTTCGCCGACGTGACCTCGACCAACGCGGCGCGGATCCTCGGGCTCTACCCGCAGAAGGGCGTCATCGCGCCCGGCAGTGATGCGGATCTCGCCCTCATCGATCCGGCGATCAAGAAGACGCTCGCGCGGGACGACTTCCACGTGAGCGACTACAGCCCGTGGGAGGGCTGGGCCGTGCAGGGCTGGCCGGTGACCACGATCCTGCGCGGCAAGGTGGTCGTGGACCAGGGCCGGCTCTTCGGCGACACGCGGGACGGACGGCTGGTCCGCCGCAAGATCGGCGCCGAGGTTTTGCGCCGGCCGAGCTGCTAGCGCGGGGCCCGGGACGGCGATGCAGGAGCTGACGCGCGAGCAGGTGTCGGCGCTGGCGGCGGCGCTCGGGCTGCCCGTCACGCCGGACGACGCCCTCGAGGTGGCCCACCGGCTCAACGCGCTCCTGGAGGCGCTGGCCCCGCTCGCGGAGCTGCCCCTCGACACGGTGGAGCCGGTCCCGGCGCTGCCCGACGAGCCGGACACGCCGTGACGCTGGCGGCGGAGGAGCTCGCGTACCTGGGCGCGGCCAGGCTCGCGAGCCTCGTGCGAGAGCGGCGCGTGTCGCCGGTCGAGCTGGTGCGCGTCTATCTCGAGCGTATCGAGCGGCTCGACGCGCGGCTCCGCGCCTACATCACGGTGCTGCCCGAGGCCGCGCTCGAGGCCGCGCACAAGGCGGAGGCCGCGGTGCTGCGCGGCGAGGCCCTGGCGCCGCTGCACGGCGTGCCCTACGCCGTGAAGGATCAGTTCGACACGGCCTCGGTGCGGACGACGCTCGGCTCGCGCATCCTCCGGCATCACGCGCCGGTCGAGGACGCCACGGTGATCTCGCGGATGACCGGCGCCGGCGCTCTGCTCCTCGGGAAGCTGAACATGACGGAGTTCGCGCTCGGCGGCACGCGTGAGTTCCCGTTCGGTCAGCCGCGCAATCCCTGGAATCCCGACCACGACCCCGGCGGCTCGTCGTCGGGCTCGGGCATCGCCGTGGCGGCGGGACTCTGCGCCGTCTCCCTGGGTGAGGACACCGGCGGCTCCGTGCGGACGCCGGCGTCCTGGTGCGGCGTCGTCGGCCTCCGCCCGACGTGGGGGCGCGTCTCCCGCCACGGCAGCTTCCCGCTGAGCTGGTCGATGGACACGCCGGGGCCGCTCACCCGCACCGTCGAGGACACGGCGCTCGTGCTCCGGATCATCGCCGGCCACGACCCGCGAGACCCCCTGACGAGCCAGCGGCCCGTCCCGGACTACGCGGCGGCGCTCGACGCCGGCGTCGAGGGCCTCCGGATCGGGATCATCCGCGAGCTCACTTTCGGCGCCGACACGGATGCCGAGGTGCGGGCGGCGGTCCTCGACGCGGCCCGTCGCCTCGAAGGGCTGGGGGCGACGGTGGAGGAGACGTCGCTCCCGCTGGTGCCGCTCGCGGGGGCCGTCTTCATGACGCTCGCCGATGCCGAATCCGACCATCGAGGCGACTCCGATACCGAGGGCGGCGGCCTCCGCCCGCGTCTTGCCCGCTAGATCGCTGGCGAGCGCGGCGCTTGGGCTAAAGAACGCCCCCATCGCAAGGCCCTGAAGGAACCGTGCCGCGACAAGCCATCGGCAAGGACGAACAGTCCCAGGCCTGGGACAAGCAACGCGGGTCGGCCCCAGCGGTCGGAAAGTGGCCCGGCGATGAGCATCGCCGGGATGAGGCTGACCGCATAGACCGAGGCGATGAGGCCGATCGTTGCATTGCTCAGTCCGTAGTGGTTCTGGTACAGCGGATATAACGGTGACACGAGGGTAGGTCCCGAGGCGACCACCAGCAACGCTGCACAAGTGAAGATGAAGTGTCGCGTGCTTGGCTCCTCCCCTCCGCCGCCGAGTCAGCAAGGTATACGTAGGGGACCCCCGTACTGGGCGGAAGGAAACAAAGTCCTCCCTCAGAAGGGCGTCAACACGACTTCGCTGACGTGACACGAGTCTAGGCGAGCGGCGGGCGGCGCCGGGACCAGTCGGTCCCCTGCTCGTACGCGCGGGCGGCGCGAAGCAGCGTGGCCTCGTCGAACGCGCGCCCGAGCAGCTGGAAGCTCAGCGGCAGCCCGTCGCGCGTGAACCCGCACGGCAGCGCGAGGGCCGGCGTCCCGGCCAGGGCGGCGGGCGTGACGTAGGAGCGTCGCGTGAAGAATCGCCCGGCGACCTCCGCGCGTGACGTCACGGCGCCGCGGCCAGCGGCGATCGTCGGCGCGGCCTGGTGGGCCGTGGGACAGAGGAGCAGATCGTA
>QHSZ01000106.1 GCA_003220595.1 Candidatus Rokuibacteriota bacterium
CTCGCCGAGGCTCATCGCGAGCTGGCGCATCTCGGCCTCGAGCCGCTCGTCCTGGAGGAAGAGGGCGCTCATCATCTCCCGGAGCTGGCCCCGCTGCTCGGGCGAGAGGCTCGCCATGAGCGACTGGAGCTGCGCCATCTGGCGACCCATCTGCTCGAGGAGCTGGTCGAGGCTCTCGACGCCGGGGAAGTGCGCGCCCCACGTGTCCATGAACGCCTGGAAGTCGGGCTCCTCCCCCTCGAGCCGCTGGCGGAGCATGCGGTTGAGGTCGCGCATCATCTCGCGCATGCGCTTCGTGTCCTCGGGCCCGAGGCCCTGGAGGGCCTGCTGCATGCCCTGGACGAACGGCTTGAGCATCTGCTGCTGGAGCGACTTCAGGAGCTCCTCGAACTTGCGCCGGGCCTCCGGCTCGGTGAAGTCGTGCCGCTGGAGCTCGCGGATCAGGCTCGCGGGGTCGGGCGGGAGGCGGTCGAGGCGCGCGAGCTTCGTGGCGCGCTCGGCCTCCGTGGGGACGCGGCGCTCGATGCCCTCGCGTTCCGTCCGGATCACCTCGTCGAGCTTCTGCTTGATATCGTCGAGCGCCGAGCCGAGGTCGTACCGGTCGAGCCGCTGCTGACGCTGCCCGCGGAGCCGCTGGAGCAGCTCCCCGAGCCCGGGCATGGGCCGGCCGTCGGGCCGCTGGGCGCCGCGGTGGAAGAGCCGGCGCAGCGCGCGCCAGGGGTCGCCGTCGGCCAGCAGGTCGTCGGACATCGCCGCCAGGAGGTCGTCGGCGTCGAGGGCGTCGAGCTTCTGCGTGCCGTCCCAGCGCGAGTAGCGGATGCGCACGCCGCTAGCTCGCCCGGTACCGGTGGTGGCCGGCCTGGACGTCCTTGTTGAGCTTGCGGTTCAGGTGGAGACCTTCGAGCAGGAACTCGAGCGCGGCGGCCGTGGTGGCGGGGACGCCCGCGCCGAGCTTCCGCACCGCGGCCTGGAGCGGGCGCGCCTGCGCGATCTGCTTGACGTACTCGGCCGACGGCATCGTGTCGGCCACGGTCACGTTGAGGCCGGCCTGGAACGCGGCGACGACCTCGTCGAGCTCGCCGGCGCCGAAGCTCCGGTTGAAGACGTTCAGCACGGCGCGCTGGAGCAGCTTGGGGAGCACCTTGTCGTCGCCCTGGTCGCCGCCCAGCGTCTCGAGCTCGATCTTGCCGCTCGTCGACGCGACGATCGCGCCGAGGTCGCTCACGCGCGGGGCGGCGTCGGCCTCGCCGAGGCGGATCGCCCGCTTGAGCGCGCTCGCGAGGAGGTTCTCGTAGTTGCAGATGGTGACGCGCACGGACACGCCGGAGCGCTGGCTGATCTCGGTCGAGCGGCGCGCGAGGTGGGTGAGTTCCGCGATCACCTGCTTCATGTAGGCGGGGACGTGCGTGGCCACGCCGTCCTCGGCGAAGCGCGTGAGCTCGGCCTCCATGATCGCGATCTCGTCGTCGAGCCGGCGCGGGTAGTGGGTGCGGATCTGCGAGCCGAAGCGGTCCTTGAGCGGCGTGATGATCCGGCCGCGGTTCGTATAGTCCTCGGGGTTGGCGCTCGCCACGACGTAGAGGTCGAGGGGCAGGCGCACCTTGTAGCCGCGGATCTGGACGTCGCGCTCCTCCATGATGTTCAGGAGGCCGACCTGGATCCGCTCGGCGAGGTCCGGCAGCTCGTTGATCGCGAAGATGCCGCGGTTCGTGCGCGGCAGGAGGCCGTAGTGGATGGTCAGCTCGTCGGCGAGGTAGCGCCCCTCGGCCACCTTGATCGGGTCCACCTCACCGATCAGATCGGCGATGGTGATGTCCGGCGTGGCGAGCTTCTCGCCGTAGCGGCGGTCGCGCGGGAGCCAGACGATGCCGGCGGCGTCGCCCTTGTCCGCGAGGCGCTGCCGGCAGGCGGCGCAGATCGGCGCGAAGGGCGCGTCGTTGATCTCGCAGCCCGCGAGGGCGGGCACCTCGTCGTCGAGCAGGCCGACGAGCAGACGCGCCATGCGCGTCTTCGCCTGCCCGCGCTCGCCGAGGAACACGATGTCCTGGCCGGAGAGGATCGCGTTCTCGATCTGCGGGAGGACGCTCTCCTCGTAGCCGACGATCCCCGGGAAGATCGGCTCGCCGCGCTTGAGCCGGCCGATCAGGTTGTCGCGCAGCTCCTGCTTGACCGACGTCGTCTGGTACCCGCTGTCCCGGAGCTCTCGGACGGTCGCCGCCTTGGCCATGCCCAATGATAGCCCGTCGCGGAAGCGAGCGCTCCTTCAGCGAGAGAGCAGCCGCCGCAGCGCGCCCTCCAGCGCGGGATCGCCGAACGCGAAGCCCGTCGCCTCCAGGCGCGCGGGGACGGCGCGCGTGCTCGCGAGCAGGAGCTCGTCGGCCATCTCGCCGAGGAGGAGGTGCACGGCGAACGCGGGCAGGCGGAGGAAGGCCGGACGGCCGAGGACGCGGCCGAGTGTCGTGGCGAACTCGCGGTTCGTGACGGGCGCGGGCGCGACGGCGTTGACCGGCCCCGCGAGGGACTCCGTGGTGAGCGCGTGGAGGATCGCGCCGCAGAGGTCGTCGATCGAGATCCAGCTCATCCACTGCGTGCCCGGCCCGACCGGGCCGCCGAGTCCGAGGCGGAAGGGCCAGAGGAGCGTCCGGAGCGCGCCGCCCGCCGGCGTCAGCACGACGCCGGTGCGCAGATGGACGACGCGCACGCCGCGGTGCGCGGCGGGCGCCGTGGCGGCTTCCCACTCGCGGCACACGTCGGCGAGGAAGCCCGTGCCCGAGACGCTCTCCTCGCGCAGCAGCTGGTCGCCGCGGCTGCCGTAGTAGCCCGTGGCGGAGGCTGCGACGAGGGCACGCGGCGGGCGGGGGAGCCGCGCGAGCGTGTCGGCGAGGAAGATCGTCGAGCGGACGCGGCTCGAGCGGATGCGCTGCTTCTTCGCCTCGGTCCAGCGGCCACGCGCGATGCTCTCGCCCGAGAGGTGCACCACGGCGTCCACGCCGTCGAGGCGCGACGCCTCGATCGTGCCGAAGTCCGGGTCCCAGCGGACGGCGCTGTCGCCCGCCGGCGCCGTGGCCCCACGCACGACGCGGACGACGCGATGCCCGGCGCTCCCGAGCGCCAGCGCCAGCGCCCCGCCCACGAGACCCGTCGAGCCCGTGACCGCGACGCTCAGCGCCATGGCGGTAGAATACCCCGAGCACGTCGGGTCCCCGGCGCGGAATCGCCCGGATCGGTGGTATGCTGCGGGTTGCGGTCGCGACCCGCCCGCAATTCCCGCGAGAGTGGCGAAACTGGCAAACGCGCTGGACTTAGGATCCAGTGGGCCTAAAGCCTTTGGGGGTTCGACTCCCCCCTCTCGCACCACCGTGGAGCGCTGATGAAGGTCGAGGTCGAGCAGATCGAGGGCTGCAAGCGACGTCTCGCGGTCGAGGCGCCCGAGGAGGTCGTGCGGCAGGAGTGGGAGCGCGCCTACGGCCGCGTGCAGAAGCAGGCGCGCCTGCCCGGCTTCCGCAAGGGCCACGTGCCGCGCTCGCTCGTCAAGGTGCACTTCGCCGACGACGTGCGGCGCGAGGTCGCCGAGCACCTGATCCCCGACGTCTACCGCCGCGCCCTCACCGAGGCGCGGCTCGAAGCGGTGGACGAGCCCGACCTCCAGGACGTCAAGCTCGAAGAGGGCGCGCCCCTCTCCTTCGTCGCGGTCGTCGAGGTGAAGCCGGCCATCGCGCTCGGCGAGTACAAGGGCGTGCGCGTGCAGCACCAGACGAAGCCCGTGACTGCCGAGGAGGTGGACGAAGCGCTCGCGCACATGCGCGAGCAGCAGGCCCAGTTCCGCGCGGTGGACCGGGCCGCGGGGCCCGGCGACCTGCTCGTCGTCGACTACACGCTCGCGCTCGAGGGCGAGGAGCCCTCGCGCCAGTCCGGCTACGAGTTCCTCGTCGGCAGCGGGACGGTGCTGCCCGAGATCGACCAGGCCGTGGTCGGCCTGCGCGCGGGCGCGGAGCGCCAGGTCCCGTTCCGGTTCGCCGACGACCACCGGCGCGAGGCCGTGCGGGGTAAGAGCGGCTCGGCCACGGTCAAGGTGATCGAGGTGAAGGAGAAGGTGCTCCCCGCGCTCGACGACGACTTCGCGAAGTCGCTCGGGGAGTTCGCGTCGCTCGCCGCGCTGCGCGCCGAGGTGCTGAAGCAGCTCGAGGCCCGGCGCGCGCACGACGAGGCGCGCGCGCTCCAGGAGAAGGTCGTCGACGCCGTGCTCGACACGCACGCCTTCACGGTGCCCGACGCGATGGTCATGCGGCAGGTGGCGCACCAGATCGAGCACGCGCGCGAGGGCCTGCGCCGGCAGGGGATCGATCCCGAGCGCGTGCCCTGGGACTACACCAAGATGATCGGGGAGCTCCGGCCCGCGGCGGAGAAGTCGGTCCGGCGGGCGCTCGTGCTCGAGGCCATCGCCGAGCGCGAGGGGATCGCCCCCAGCGACGCCGACGTGGACGCCGAGGTCGAGCGCCTGGCCCAGGCGAGCCAGCGCCCGACGCCGGCCATTCGTCGTATGATGGAGAAGAGCGGCGACTTGGACGCGCTCAGGCGCGGCCTGCGCGACCGGATGACGCTCGAAATGCTCGTCGGCGAGGCGAAGATCCAATGAGTGATGCAAGGAGATCCCCCATGGCCCTGGTGCCGATGGTCGTTGAGCAGACGCCGCGCGGCGAGCGCGCGTTCGACATCTTCTCCCGCCTGCTCAAGGAGCGGATCATCTTCCTGCCCACCTTCATCGAGGACGACCTGGCGAACCTCGTGATCGCCCAGCTGCTCTTCCTGGAGGCCGAGGACCCGGACAAGGACATCTTCCTCTACATCAACTCGCCGGGCGGTTCGGTGACGGCGGGAATGGCGATCTACGACACGATGCAGTACGTCAAGCCCGCGATCTCCACCATCTGCATGGGTCAGGCGGCCTCGATGGGCGCCCTCCTGCTCTGCGCGGGCTCGAAGGGCAAGCGCTTCGCCCTGCCGCACGCGCGGATCATGATCCACCAGCCGCTTGGCGGCGTGCAGGGCCAGGCGACCGACATCGACATCCAGGCCAAGGAGATCCTCCGGATGCGCGAGGAGCTGAACCGCATCCTGGTGCACCACACCGGCCAGTCCATGGAGAAGATCCAGCGCGACACGGACCGGGACTTTTTCATGACCGCGGAGATGGCCAAGGAATATAGAATCGTCGACGAAGTCATCTCGTCGAAACCGACCACCCGGGCGGTAAGCGAGGCGTCGGCCCTCGCCGGCCAGGGGTCGACGTAAGGAACGATGGCCAGACCGCGCGAAGGTAACGGGACGCTGAAGTGCTCGTTCTGCGGCAAGAGCCAGAACGACGTCCGCAAGCTGATCGCCGGCCCGACGGTCTACATCTGCGACGAGTGCATCGAGCTCTGCAACGACATCATCGCGGAGGAGTGGGAGGAGGAGAAGAGCCGCGAGATCCGTGCCCTCCCCAAGCCCGCCGAGATCAAGAACGTCCTCGACCAGTACGTGATCGGCCAGGAGCGGGCCAAGAAGATCCTGGCGGTCGCCGTCCACAACCACTACAAGCGGATCGAGTCGGGCAGCGAGGCGGGCGAGGTCGAGCTGCAGAAGTCGAACATCCTCCTCATCGGGCCGACCGGCTCGGGCAAGACGCTCCTCGCGCAGACGCTCGCCAAGATGCTCCGCGTGCCCTTCACGATCGCCGACGCCACGACGCTGACCGAGGCGGGGTACGTCGGCGAGGACGTGGAGAACATCATTCTGCGGCTCCTGCAAGCCGCGGACTACGACGTCGAGCGCGCGGAGCGGGGCATCGTCTACATCGACGAGATCGACAAGATCGCGCGGAAGTCGGAGAACCCCTCGATCACGCGCGACGTCTCGGGTGAGGGCGTCCAGCAGGCGCTGCTCAAGATCCTCGAGGGCACGGTCGCGAACGTCCCGCCGCAGGGCGGCCGCAAGCACCCCCACCAGGAGTTCATCCAGGTAGACACCTCGAACGTGCTCTTCCTCTGCGGCGGCGCGTTCGTCGGGCTCGAGAAGATCATCGAGTCGCGCGTCGGGCGGTCGGGCATGGGCTTCGGCGCCGACATCAAGAGCCGCGAGGAGCGCCGCGTGGGCGATCTCCTGGCGATGATCCAGCCGGAGGACCTGCTGAAGTACGGCCTCATTCCCGAGTTCGTCGGGCGGCTCCCGATCATCGCGACGCTCCACGACCTCGACGAGCCGGCGCTGGTCCGGATCCTCAGGGAGCCGAAGAACGCGATCGTCAAGCAGTACCAGAAGTACTTCGATCTCGAGAAGGTGCGCCTCAAGTTCACCGAGGACGCGGTCGCGGCGATCGCGAAGGAAGCCCTCAAGCGCGGCACGGGCGCGCGCGGCCTCCGCGCGATCCTCGAGGAAGTCATGCTCGAGATCATGTACGAGCTGCCGTCGATCCAGGGGCTCAAGGAGTGCATCATCACGAGGGAGGTCATCCTGAATCGCGAGCGGCCGCTCCTCGTGTCCGAAGCCCAGGAACAGTCCGCCTAGCCTGAGCCCGCGCGGCACCCTCTTCGTCGTCGCGACCCCGATCGGCAACCTCGAAGACATCACGCTGCGCGCGCTCCGCGCCCTCAAGGAGGCCGCCGTGATCGCGTGCGAGGACACGCGGCGCACGCGCGCGCTCCTTGCCCACTTCGACATCCACACGCCGACCCTCAGCTACTACGAGCACAACAAGCTCGCGCGGGGCCCGCAGCTGTTGCGGATGCTCGCGGACGGACGGTCGGTCGCGCTCGTCACGGACGCAGGCACGCCGGGCATCTCCGACCCGGGCTTCCGGCTCGTGCGCGAGGCGCGCGCGGGTGGGATCCCGGTCGTGCCCGTGCCGGGGCCGTCGGCGCTCGTCGCGGCGCTCTCGGCCGCCGGGATCCCGGCGGACCGGTTCGTCTTCGACGGCTTTCCCCCGGTGAAGCCCGGCAGGCGGCTCGCCCGCCTCGAGGCCCTGCGCGGGCTCGCGACGACCGTCGTGCTCTACGAGTCGCCCCACCGCATCGTCGCGACGCTCGAGGCGATCGGCGAGGTGTTCGGCGACGTCGAGCTGGTCGTCGCCCGCGAGCTGACGAAGCGCTTCGAGGAGGTCGTCCACGCGACGCCCGCGGCGCACCTGGCGCGCCTGCGCGCGCACGGGGTCAAGGGCGAGTTCGTGCTGGTGATTCCCCGCGGCGACTGACGTAT
The DNA here is from genome assembly GCA_003220595.1 of Candidatus Rokuibacteriota bacterium. Classification (GTDB taxonomy): domain Bacteria; phylum Methylomirabilota; class Methylomirabilia; order Rokubacteriales; family CSP1-6; genus AR19. The sequence goes on from QHSZ01000106.1 coordinate 7,234, forward strand.
ACTTCAGGCGGCTATGGCCGTTCCGAAGGCGCTGACCGTCGCCGGATCGGATTCCGGCGGGGGCGCCGGCATCCAGGCAGACCTCAAGACCTTCTCGGCCTTCCGGGTCTTCGGCATGTCGGTCATCACCGCAGTGACCGCGCAGAATTCCGTCGGCGTCCAGGGCGTGTACAACCTGCCCCCGGAGTTCGTCGGCGCGCAGCTCGAGTCGGTGCTCGCCGACTTCGGCGCCGACGCGGTGAAGGTCGGCATGCTCTCGACGGCGCCGATCGTCGCCGAGGTGGCGCGGCGGCTCGGCGCGCGCGGCCAGGCGCCGATCGTGCTCGATCCCGTCATGATCGCGAAGTCGGGCGACCCGCTGCTCGAGCCCGCCGCGCGGGACGCGCTGAGCAAGGAGCTGCTGCCACTCGCGTACGTCGTCACGCCGAACCTCCACGAGGCGGGTGCGCTCGCGGGCATGACGGTGACGACCGAGGCGGCCATGGAGGAGGCCGCGCGTCGGATCCTGGCGCTGGGGCCCCGCCACGTCCTCGTCAAGGGCGGCCACCTGCCGGATCGGGCGACGGACATCCTCTGGAACGGCCGCGAGTTCACGCGCTTCGCCGGTGAGCACCTCGCGTCGCCCAACACCCACGGCACCGGCTGCACCTTCTCGTCGGCGATCGCCGCGGGGCTCGCGCGCCG
>QHSZ01000107.1 GCA_003220595.1 Candidatus Rokuibacteriota bacterium
GTGATTGGCCTGCCAGCCAAGTGGATCTCGCCGGCGCTGGGTCGTACGAATCCCGCGATCATCATGAGGGTTGTGGTCTTCCCGGAGCCGCTCGGCCCCAGCAGCGTCACGAACTCGCCGGCGAGGATCGTGAGCGAGACACGGTCGACAGCCAGGGTGTCGCCGAAGTGTCGGCTGAGGCCGACGAGCTCGAGGTGACCCGCGGAGACGCCGTCAGCCATCCAGTCCTCTCGGCGAGGGTTGTACAGGCCCCATTTATCGAGCCGGACCGACGGTGTCAAGAGTGAACGTGAGCCGAGGCGCCTTGACAGGCCGGCGATGACTGCTGGAACTGCGCGCGCCGGACAGGGAGGGCACGGGGCGTGGCGAACATGCCGTTGTGGTTGTTGGCCCACTGGCTCCAGATCTTCTCGTCGCCCGTGGGCCGCAGCGGGGTGAACCGAGCCCTGGCGGCTACTTGGCGGTCGTGATCTCGTCGATGAGGCCGTAGTCGAGCGCTTGCCGTGCGTCGAGATAGCGCCCGCGCCGCATGTCCTCGGCGATCTCCTCGGCGGGCCGGCCGGTGCGCCGGGCGAGGCGCCCGTAGAGCTTCCAGAGCAGCTCCTGCTGGTGGCGGCTCTGCGCGGCGATTTCCTCCGGGGTGCCGACGAACCGCACCGTCGGCTGGGAGAGGTGGAACCGCGCGTGCGGGGTGGCGGCACGGTGATCGCCGGCCGCGACCACGCCGATGGCCGGGCCGCCAATCTGACCCCGGCAAAGAACGCGCAGCGCCGAGCGCACCTTGTCGGCCGTGTCGATCAGGACGAAGGCTGCCCCAAGCGCGCCGTCGGGGCTGTCCAGGTGGAGCTCGATGGGCCGGTCGCCGTCGGCGTCCAGCGCGAGGAGCGCGGCCGCCGCCTTCGCCGCCGCGTCATCGTCGAGCCGACCCGTGACAAGCACGATGCGGCGCTCGAAGAGCTGTTCCTGCAGCCAGTCCCCGGGGCTCATGCCCAGAGCGTACGGCACGCTCTTCCTGCGTGCGCTACTGCCGAGGCGGCGTGTGCGCGAAAGGCAGCTTGGTGTAGCGCGCCCTGTCGACTTCGATCACGAGCGCCACGCGGCCCTCATAGCTTCGCATCGGGAACGGCTTCCCGATGTATTTGTGCGACACGGGATCGATGGTCTTGAGGTCGGGATCGGGACGGCGCTCTACCACGCGGCCGCGGAGCTGCACCTCCTCGTACGGATTGTGAAAGTCCACAATGGACAGGGCGACCCGGGGATCGCGGCGGGTATTCCGCCCTTTCAGCGACCCCTCACTCGTGCAGACGAGGAGCCGATCCCCCTCGCGCCCGACCCAGACTGGCACGCTGTGTGGTGACCCGTCCGCCATCAGGGTGGCGAGGTGCGCGAAATTCGGGCGGTCGATGAGCGCTTTAGCCTCGGTCGACAGTGGCGAGGGCATCGAGTATTCCTCCTTCGGAGTTTAGATGTCTGCCCGGTTAGGGTGGCTTCTCGGCGCCCATTCGCGCGGGGCCACGTCCGTTGTCGCTGATGTGGCCGACCTTTCCGGCGTCCTTGTGGGCAGCTCGTCGGACTCGCCTCCATCTTCGTTGCCATGTTCAGTCCCTTACTCTGGTCGATGGTCCGACTGCGCTTTCCGGAACGATGCCGTCAGGGGAACATATCGATGTCGGTCCGAACCGCCGCTCGCTCACGACGGGCGATGCTATCCCAGCGTGATTTTATCGGTCAAGTCGTGTAGGTGTCGGGCGCGGCCGTCTGCGGACGGCCGAAGGCCCCATCAAGCACGGCGTACCTCTCTACAGTCCTCGGATTCTGCGCTGGCCCCTGAAAGAACCTACGCAGGAACCGCTCTCTTGCAGAGTCTCGGTAATTCGCGTCACATCCTGCGAGCGGTTCTCTATTTCCGGATAATTGCATCTCTCGATTCGGATTAGCACGGGCCCGGCCGGTCTCACTGCCCCGGGGTTGGCACTTCCGTTGCCTGGTCGAACAGCGATGCTCAGTGACCCGCTGCGGAAGCGTCATCAGACCCTTGCGGCTGTCGTGGCGCTGCTCCTTTCTGCCGCTCTCGCGCAGGCCGGCGAGCCCACAGATCAGCTCCGCACCGAGATCGACCGGGTGATCAAGGTTCTGGAGGATCCCGAGCTCAAGAAGGAGAACCGGGCCCGGGAGCGGCAGGGCGAGGTCCGGAAAATCGCCAGCGGCATGTTCGACTTCGAAGAGACCGCGAAGCGCTCGCTGGCACGCCACTGGGCCTCGCGGATGCCGGCCGAGCGGGATGAGTTCCTCCAGCTCTTCGCCAACCTCCTCGAGCGCTCCTACATCCCCAAGATCGAGCTCTACGGCGGGGAACAGATCGCCCACGTGAGGGAGACGATCGACGGCGACCAGGCGACCGTCAAGATGAAGATCACGACCAAGCAGGGGACGGAGGTCCCGGTCGACTACCGGATGCTCAGGCGCCGCGAGAGGTGGCTCGTCTACGACCTCATCATCGAGGGCGTCAGCCTCGTCGCGAACTACCGCGTCCAATTCAACAAGATCATCACTGCCTCGTCCTACCAGGAGCTTGTCAAGATGATGCGCGACAAGGAGAAAGAGTTCTACCGGAGCCAAGCGCAGGAGCAGGCCTCGCAGCGATGAGCGCCGTGGAGACCGGCACAAACGGGACATCACCAAGGATCTCCGGGCATCCGGCCGGGCACTGGTGAGCCGCTAGGGGGCGGCTGATGGTCGTCTGGGTCTTCACGCTTTACGTCTCGATCGTGACGGTGGGCTCTAACGGCCACGCGCGCCACTTCGAGCCTGACGGCCAGTTGGTCTACCCGACGCGCGAGGTCTGCCAGGCTGCGCGCGTTGCGATCCACCGCTTGGACCCCCGGGGCGACCACTACTTCCTGGAGGACTGCGTCTCCCGAGCGGCGCGACCGTCCTGACGCCTTAGGCGCAGGCCTTGCTACCTCTTCACCGGCAGGAGGTCGTTGGTGTAGACCTCCTCGGCCTCGACCTTTCGTTTGAGCTTCAGGTACTGCGTGTACACATCGATGGACTTGCGCACCTTGGCGGAATCGAACTGACCGAGGGCGGCCTTGCCGGTCTTGATGTCGTCGGTGAGACCGTAGAGCGTGGCCACGCGGGCGGCGCCGACGGCGGCGTCCAGGTCCACCTCCGGATTGCGCGTGACCACGAAGCGCGCGCCTTCTTCGATGTTCTTCGGGTCCCACGCGTACTCCATGCCGCGAATCGTCGCTCGCAGAAACGCCTTCAGCGCGGCGCCGTCTCTGGCGATGGTCTCCTCGCGCGCGATGACGGTCAGCGCGTAGAGGTCCATGCCGACGTCCTTGTAGGCGAATCGCTTGAGCGAGGCGCCCTGCTCCTTCGCTTGCTTCTGGAGCCGCGCCTCGTGCACGTGGGCGAACGGGGCGGCATCCACCCGCTTCGTGATCAGCGCCGGTCCCATCGCGGCCCCGTCCATCGTGACCCACTTCACCGAGTCGCCGTTGAGGCCCGCCAGCTGAGCGTAGAGCGGCCAGAGAACGTGGTGGGCGTTGCCGGGCGTCGTCGAGATGGTCTTGCCCTCCAGATCCTTGGGTGAGTTGATACCCGCGTCGGTCCGCACGAAGATCGAGAGCCAGGTCTCGCGGAAGTAGACGGCGATCGACTTGACCTTGGTGTCCTCGTTGGCCCGCGCGGCGACGACGGGAGAGAAGTCGGCGCTGCCGGCGTCGCCCTGCCCCGCCGCGATCCGCTTGACCGTGTCGCCGGAGCCGGCGCCGCGCAGAATCCTGACGTCCAGCCCTTCCTCCTTGTACCAGCCCTTCTCGAGGGCCGCGAAGTACGGGGTGTATTCCCCGTAGGGCAGGAAGTCGAGGATGAACGTGAAAGGTCGTAGGGGCTTGGCGGTAGCCTGGGCCCAGCCCAGCTCCGCGAGCCCGAGAAGTCCGGCGACGATCACGAGGCTGCTGATGATTCGCTTCATGCCTGGTCTCCATCCCCTCACTGCTGCTGCTCAGCGGCGTACCACGGACACACGATGCGCTCGACGAGTGCGACGAGGGCGAAGAGGATGATGGCCATCAGCGACAGCAAGAAGATCGCGCCGAAGGCCAGATCCGCCTTCCAGTAGGAGGTCGCCGACAAGATGATGTACCCCAGACCCTTGTCGGAGCCGACGAACTCGCCCACGACCGCGCCGATCAGCGCGAGCGTGATCGCCACCTTCAGCCCGCTGAAGAAAAAGGGCAGCGCCATCGGAAAGCGCACCTTCACGAAGGTCTTCAGCTGGCTCGTGCGATACGAGCGGCTGAGATCGAGGAGCTCTTCGGGCGTGGCGGCCAATCCCGTCGCGGTGTCGACGACGATCGGGAAGAAGGCGACGAGGAAGGCGACCACCAGCTTCGACGCTTCACCGTGCCCGAGCACGAGCAGGAGCACGGGGGCGATCGCAACCTTGGGCACCGACTGCGTGACGACGATCAGCGGATAGAGCGCGTTGCGGAGCACGGGCGAGTAGACGATGAGCACCGCGAGCGGCACGCCGACGGCGATCGAGAGCCCGAAGCCGGCCAGGGTCTCGTAGAGCGTCACCCACGTGTGCTCGACGAGCCGGAAGCGCCACTCCCAGGTCTCGGCGATGATGGCGGACGGCGCCGGGACAATGAACCTCGGAATCTTGAAGACGCGATAGGCGACCTCCCAGAGAACCAGCACGGCGACCAACGTCCCGGTCGGAAGCAGGTAGTCCCGCGCGAAGCGACTAAGCGAGCGTGGCATACTCCCGGTCCGTGCGCGGCGCGAAGATGTCAGACCGAATCGCGTGGCTGTAGGCCTTGAAGCGCTCGTCGAACTCCAGCTCGACGCTCCGCGGCCGTGGCAGATCGATCTCGAGGACGCGCGCGATGCGGCCCGGCCGCGGCGTCATCACGACGACGCGGTCCGCCAGCAGAATGGCCTCGGGAATGCTGTGCGTGACGAAGAAAATCGTCTTGCGACGGTCCTCCCAGATGCGCAGCAGCTCGAGGCTCATCTCTTCGCGCGTCATCGCGTCGAGGGCGCCGAATGGCTCATCCATGAGCAGCAGGCCGGGGTCGTGGATCAGGGCGCGGCAGATGGCGACCCGCTGCTGCATCCCGCCCGACAGCTCGCGCGGGTACTTCGTGTCGAAGCCGGCGAGACCCGTGAGACTGAGAAGCTCGCGGGCGCGCGCGCGGTAGCTCCGCGATTCGAGGCCCAGCATCTCGATGGAGAACATGACGTTGTCGAACACCGTGCGCCAGGGCAGGAGCACCGGATGCTGGAAGAGGAAGCCGACGTCGGGGAACGGGCCCCGGACGACCTCATCGCGGACCCGAATCGTGCCCTGGCTCGCTGGCACGAGGCCGGCGACGAGTTTCAGGAGCGTGCTCTTGCCGCAGCCGCTCGGCCCGACCAGGGTGACGAACTCGTTCTCGCGGACGTCGAGGGTGATGTCCGCGACCGCGTGCACGAGGTCCCCGCGCCGGGTCCGATAGGTTTTGTCGACCTTCTCGAGCCGGATCATCGGTCAGCGCGCGATCGGCGGCGCCGCGTAGTAGTCGACCGGGTACGGCGTCCTGACCGCGGTGCGGCACGTGGCGGAGACATAGGGCATCAGCTGCTCGGCGAGCGTCCAGGCGCCGGCGTTCTCGGCGCGCAACCGCTCGACGGCCGACTGGGCGCGCGCACGCAGGCGCTCTTCATCCACGCCGAGCACGCGCCCGTCCTGGAGGACGACCCGCCCATCGACCAGCACGGTGGTCACGGCGGCGGCACCCGTCTCGGCGTAGACGAGCGCGTTGACGGCGTGGTTCAGCGGCCGCAGGAAGACCGAGTCGGCCCGGAGCAGGATGAGGTCGGCCTTGCATCCGCGGGCGACGGCCCCAACCTCGCCCGCCAGGCCGAGGCAGCGCGCGCTGCCCGCGGTGGCCATCTCCCAGACGGCCCGGGCTCCGATCCAGCGCTCCTGTTCGTGCGGAAAGCGTACCGTGCTGATCAGGGCCGCGAAGCGCATCGCCTCGAACATGTTCTGGTTGTCGGAACTCATGGAGCCGTCGGTGCCCAGGCCGACGCCGACGCCTCGATCGAGCATCTCCCGGACGGGGGCGATCCCGCTCCCCAGCTTGAGGTTGCTGGCCGGGTTGTGGGCGACGGCGGCGCCCGCGTCGGCCAGCAGCCCGATGTCCTCGGCGGTCAGCCACACCCCGTGTCCGGCCACGAAGCGGGACCCGAGCATGCCGATGTCCGCGAGATGCCCGACGATCGTTTTCCCCCAGCGGCGGAGGCCGTGGATGGCCTGAACCTTCGACTCGCCCGTGTGCGTTTGCAGGCTCACGCCGTGCTCACGAGCCAGGCTGGCACTCCCGGCCAGGAGGGCCTCGGTGCAGTGGCCGGGGATCGTCGGGGCCACGCCGAGGCGAATCCGTCCGGAGGCGGCGCCGTCCCACCGGCGGATGGCGTCCTCGGCGAGGCGCAGCAGGCTTTCGGCCGGCGCCGCGTCGATTCTCTCCACGACCCGGCGCAGGTCCGCCGGCAGGAGGTCCATCAGGTCCGGAAGCACACGGTAGAAGACGATGTCGCTGAGCATCGGGGCGAGCACGGCGCGCAAGCCGACATCGGTGTAGGCGCGGACGACGGCTTCGACCCCGTCGTCGGTCGGCACCGGCACGGCGCTGAACATGTCGAAGGCGGCCGTGCACCCGGTGTGAAGCATCTCGAGGGCGCCGAGGGCCGCCGAGAGGTACTGGTCCTCGGCCGTGCGCCCGCCGTACAGCGCGGGCCCGTGGGTCCACAGGTCTTCCAGAGTCCAGTTGTCTCCGAGGCATCGCGTCAGATTGTTGTGCGCGTGGGTGTGGGCATTGATCAGACCGGGCAGGACGACATGCCCCGTCGCATCCAGCCGCTGTGCATCGGCCGGCGCGGCAAGCTCGGGCCCGACTGCGACGATTCGCTCGCCTTCGATCAGCACATCCGCCCGTTCGAGGACCGACTTGGTGCGATCGAGGAGCTGCCCACCCCGGATGAGCAAGGTCATGTGGCCTCCCAAGGCCCGGCCGGTTTCAGACGATCAGGAGGGCCGGTGATCCGGCCGGGCGCCATTATAAGTGACACCGCACCACGGAAGTAGACGGGATCGTGCGGTTCGCTCCAGACGCCGCCGCGTTCGGAGTGCTCGATTGTCGAGATGGGGTGCGCGCGACGGACGTCAGCCGCCGCCCAGATAGGCCTTCTGGATGAGCGGGTTCTCGAGCAGCTCCTGCGCGGAGCCGGCGAGGACGACTTCGCCCATCTGAAGCACGTAGCCGCGATGGGCGATCGAGAGCGCCATGTTCACGTTCTGCTCGATCACGAAGATGGTGGTGCCTTGCTCGTTGATGGCGCGGATGATGTCGAAGACCTCCTCCACCAGGCGCGGCGCGAGGCCCATGGACGGCTCGTCCATGCAGAGCAGCGTGGGCCGCG
>QHSZ01000108.1 GCA_003220595.1 Candidatus Rokuibacteriota bacterium
TCACGATCGTCCGCGACGGCCAGAGCCGCGAGCTCTCGCTGACCGTCGCCGAGCGCCCGCGCCTGCCCTCCGACCTGGTCGAGTAGCGCCCCGCCGTCACCCTCGACGGGGAGGGCCGGGGCGGGAGCCTTCCGAGACCCGTAGCTTCTGGGCATCGGTTCGCCTTCGAGCCGATGGATCGATCTCCCGTCATGGAGTGCTAGCGTGGTCGAGGAAGGCTCCCGCCCCGGCCCTCCCCGTCGAGGAGCCGGCGGGCCTTCCTGAACACGCCGCGGAGCATCGGGCGCGTGAGCTTGCCCGTGAAGGTGTTCTGCTGGCTCGGGTGGTACGAGGCGATCAGCGTGACGCCGTCGGCGAACGTCGTCAGCGCGCCGTGCCCGAACGCAGGCGTCCGCACGGGCGGTGAAGCGCCGAGCCGGCGCCGCGCTCGTAGATAAGCCTGCCAGCCGATCCGCCCGAGGCCGACGACCACGCGCACGCGGTCCAGCAGCCGCAGCTCCTGAAGGAAGTAGGGCTCGCAGGCGGCGACCTCGCTCGGCGTCGGCTTGTTCGCCGGTGGGGCGCAGCGGATCGTCGCCGTGATGTAGGCGTCGCGGAGCTGGAGCCCGTCGTCGCGATGGCGCGAGGTCGGCTGGTTGGCGAAGCCCGCGTGGTGGAGCGCGTCGAAGAGCCAGTCGCCGCTCCGATCGCCCGTGAACATGCGGCCGGTGCGGTTGCCGCCATGGGCCGCGGGCGCCAGCCCCACCAGGAGGAGACGCGCGCGCGGGTCGCCGAACGCCGGCAGCGGGCGGCCCCAGTACTGCTGGCCCACATAGCGTCGCGGCGGCGCCGCGGCGACGGCCTCGCGGTGAGCCACGAGCCGCGGGCACGCGACGCAGCGGACGACGCGGGCGTTGAGGCGGTCGAGCGGGCTCGGCCCGCCGGCGCGATCGTTCTCCAACATGCGCTCAGTGTACGGCGGACGCCGAGCGCCGCGGACGAGGACCGATGAGTGCTGAAAGAGGGCCGAGTGGCCTGCTAACGGGTCGAGGAGGAGGAGCTGATCGACTTCGCCGAGCTCTCGGTCGCCCGGCGACACTCGCTGGGGTGCGAGTGGACGCTCTGGACGGCCCAGACGTCCGGGCGCGGCTGCACCGTCGCCCAGTGCCAGGCCTCGCTCTCGCGGATCGGCCCGCCGCAGTGGGCGCACGTGCGATTGTTGCCTATTCTGAGCTCCATGGAGCCTTTCCCCTTTAGGCGAGTCTAGCGGCGGGAGCCGTGAGGGGTCTGCTCGGCAATTACCGCAAAGTGGGCGCAGGAAACCCCCAAGGCGATTATTTGCCGATGGTACGGAATCTTGCGGCGGTCGGCGTGATTGTGACACGGTGGAGAGCATGCAGCCAGCCCGCGTCCCCTCGATCGTCGTCCACGGCGGCGCCGGCGCCGACCCCGCCGACGCCGACGAGTTCCGCGCCGGCGTGCGGGGGGCCGTCCTCGCCGGCTGGACGGTGCTTGGGGCGGGCGGCAGCGCGCTGGACGCGGTGGAAGCCGCCGTGCTCGCGCTCGAGGACCATCCGCGCTTCAACGCCGGCCGCGGCTCGGTCCTGACCTCGGCGGGCACGGTCGAAATGGACGCCTCCATCATGGAGGGCGACCGGCTCAGCTGCGGGGCCGTCGCCGCCGTGAGCCGAATCGCGAACCCGATCACGCTCGCCCGGCGCGTGATGCAGGAGACGCCGCACGTGCTGCTGGCGGGCGAGGGCGCCCTGGCGTTCGCGCGGGCGCAGGGCCTCCCCGAGTGCGACCCGCAGTCGCTCGTGACCGAGCGCCAGCGGGCCCGCCATCAGGCGCGCCTGGTGCCCACCGCCAAGGGCACGGTCGGCGCCGTCGCGCTCGACCGCAGCGGCACGATCGCCGCGGCGACCTCGACGGGCGGCACGAGCGGCAAGCTCCCCGGCCGCGTGGGCGACAGCGCGCTGATCGGCTGCGGCACCTATGCGGACAGCACCCTCGGCGGCGTCTCCTGCACGGGAGACGGCGAGGCTATCATCCGCGTCGTCCTCGCCCGCGAGGCGCTCCACTACCTGAAGGACGCCGACGACCCCGACTACGCCGCGAGGGTCGCGGTCGATCTCCTCGTCGAGGAGGGCCTCGGCCAGGGCGGTCTCATCCTCCTCGACTGGCGGGGCCGCATCGGCTGGGCGCACTCGACGCGGCTGATGCCCGTCGCGCTCATGTCCCCCACCCTCGGCGAGCCCCGCGTGCCCTTCTGAGCCATGTCACCGCTCGTCTCGTCGCGCGGCGCCCCTCGACTCGCACGGCCCTTCTGAGCCATGTCACCGCTCGTCTCGTGGCGCGGCGCCCCTCGACTCGCACGGCCATGCTCGCGCTAACCGACATCGAGAGCGCGCGGCGCCGGATCGAGGGCGCGGTCTACGAGACGCCGTGCCCCTACTCGCAGACGCTCTCGGAGCTCAGCGGCACGCGCTGCTTCGTGAAGCTCGAGAACCTCCAGATGACGGGCTCGTTCAAGGAGCGCGGCGCGGTGAACCTGTTGCTCCAGCTCGAGCCGGCCACGCGCGCGCGCGGCGTCATCGCCGCGAGCGCCGGCAACCACGGGCTCGCCGTGGCGTTCCACGCCGCGCGTCTCGGCATCCGCGCGGTCATCGTGATGCCCGAGTGGGCGCCGCTCATCAAGGTGACCTCCTCGCGCCGCTACGGCGCCGAGGTCATCCTGCACGGCGCGAACTACGACGAGGCCTACGGGCGGGCGTGCGAGGTGCAGGCCGAGCGCGGGCTCGCCTTCGTCCACCCCTTCGACGACGAGCGGGTGATCGCCGGCCAGGGCACCCTCGGCCTCGAGCTCCTGGCGCAGCGCCCGGAGATGGAGGCCGTCCTGGCGCCCGTCGGCGGCGGCGGGCTGATCGGCGGCGTCGCCCTCGCGATCAAGGCCCACCGGCCGTCAGTCCGCGTGATCGGCGTCCAGGCGGCGGCGCTGGCCGCCATGCGGGACGCGGTCGAGGCCGGCCGGCGCGTCACGCTGCCCGCCGCGGCCTCGATCGCCGACGGCATCGCCGTCCGCCGGGTCGGCGAGCACACGCTGGCCCTCGCCCGGCAGTACGTCGACGAGATCGTCACCGTGGACGAGGAGGAGCTGGCGAACGCGATCCTGCTGCTCCTCGAGATCGAAAAGACCGTCGTCGAGGGCGCGGGCGCGGCCCCCCTCGCCGCCCTCCTGCACCGCCCCCTCGGCCTCGCCGGACGGAACGTCGTGCTCGTCCTCTCGGGCGGCAACATCGACGTGACCGTCATCGCGCGCATCATCGAGCGCGGCCTCGTGAAGGATGGACGCCTCGTGCGCCTGGGCGTGCTCCTCCGTGACCAGCCAGGGGCCCTCGCCCGCCTCACCGCGCTCATCGCCGAGGCGCGCGCGAACATCATGAACATCGAGCACGATCGCGCCTTCTCGCACGGCGGGATCGGCGAGAGCGAGGTCGAGCTGACGCTGGAGACTTCCGGGCGCGCGCAGATCGACGCCCTCACCCAGCGCCTCGTGGCCGCCGGCTACCGCGTCGAGGAGCGGAAGGCCTAGCTTAGGCTACGCGCCCGGGGCTTCCGGGCTCGTGTTGCCCGCGGGATCGAAGTCGAGGCGCTCGCGCAGCGCGCCGTCCAGAGGTCGCGCGCTCACGATCAGGGCGAACTGCCGCTCGTCCTGGATGGGGCCATGCTCGGCGCGAAACCTGACGATCGCCCTGGCCTGCTCGGGACCGATCCCTGGGAGCTCCTGAAGCTCGAGAGCATTCGCGAGATTGACCCGGATCTTGTTCGGCACGGTGCACCCCCTGCGGGAAAACCCTAGAAATACTAGGCGCCCGCCCCATCGCGGCTGTCAAGCGCTAACGGGTCGCGACCGTCTGGAGCGCGCTGCTGATGATGGCGTGCGCCCGCTCCATCATCTGGCGCGCGGCGAGCCGCGGCGCGAGCCCAGGATCGGGATGGATCGGCGCGTGGTAGGTGATGCGGATGCGGCCGGGGCGCGGGAACACCCGGCCCGGCGGCCAGGCGGCGTGGCCGCCGTCGATCGTCACGGGCAGCACCGGCGCCCCGAGCGAGACGGCCAGACGGAAGGCGCCGGGCTTGAAGCGCTGCACACCGCCGTCCGGGGTTCGCTCGCCCTCGGGAAAGATCATCACGGCCTGCCCCGACTGCAGAAGGCGCACGGCCGCGCGCGCCGCGCGCGGGTCGGCCGACTCGACCTGGACGGGGAAGGCGCGGAGCAGTCGGATGAACCGGCCGAACACGGGCACGGTGAAGAGCCGGCTCCACGCCATGTAGTGGACGGGGCGCAGGACGGGGATCGTCACCAGGGGCGGGTCGGCAAACGTCTGGTGGTTGGGCGTGATGATGAGCGGGCCCGACGCGGGGATCCGCTCGACGCCGATCAGCTCGAGACCGAAATAGGCGCGACAGACAGCGCGCAGGGCGAGACGCAACAGGTTCAGGACCGGCGTCGGCACGCGCCTAGCCTACACAAAAACGGGGCCGGGATACTCTCCCCGGCCCCGTGTACGACCCGTGCTGTGTGGGTGTTACTCGTCGTCGCTGACGGCCTCGACCTCGACCTCGTCCGCGTCGCGCTGGCGGCCGAACCGCTCGAGCTGGTCCTGACAGCGCACGCAGGTCTCGACCTCCGGTAGCGCGTGCAGCCGCGCGGGCGAGATGGGCTCGCTGCACTCGACGCACGTCCCGTACTCGCCCTCGGCAAGCCGGTCGAGCGCCGCCGACAGGCGGTTCACCCGGCCGACCAGGAGCTCCCGCGTCGCGAACCCGATCTCACGGCCCTCGTTCGCCTGGATCACGTCCACCTCGTCGGCGAACGGTGAGTTGTCCCCGATCGCCCCGGGGAGATCTTCGACCGCCACGGTTGCACCCATCTGGCGCAGCCGACCAACGGCCGCCTTCAGATCCTGCTCGAGCCGTTTCCTGACGCTGCTATCCATGGTGACCCTCCCAGTCCGACTTGCCGGGTATGCAGCAATACCCGTGCCGAGGATATGACGGGCCATCGGCCGGCATAATTCATTGAAAAATCTACGCAGGGAATTTCCGGAAGTCTCGTCGTCAGGGCAGAATGCCCACAGCCTGACACTCGTCGCGGCACGCTGAGCCGATTTGATCCGGGCCGGCCCCATCTTGGGTCACCCTAGGGTGAGTCCCAGACAGACGACGGGGGCGGCCCTCACGAGCCGCCCCCGCGCAGCAACTGGTCGGCGCTCAGCGCGCCGTCAAGCGCGAGTCGCGCGGGTCGTCCGAGTCGCTTCGATCGCCCCCTCGGTCCAGATGCTGTGCTTGCGCGTCTCGGGCATCACGAAGATGGCGATCAGGAACATGATCGCAGGCAGCGCGATGGGATAGACCAGGGCCCAGAAGAGGGGGTCGCTGGAGCCGTTCTCCACCGCCTTGGCGTAGGCCGCGGTGGTGATGATGGGCACGAGACCGCCGCCCCAGCCGTTGCCGATGTGATAGGGCACGGACACCGAGGTGTAGCGGATACGCGAGGGGAAGAACTCCGCCAGGAACGCCCCGATCGGTCCATACGTCATGCCGACGTAGTTGACCAGGATCACCACGATGATCACCGCCATCGTGAAGTTGAGGGTCTTGGGATCGGCGTAGTTGCCGAGCGCCGTGTAGAGCGGGTAGTACGTGAGTGAGGCCAGGGCCATGCCGCCGAGGATGATCGGCTTCCGGCCGATCTTGTCCGAGAGCCAGCCCCAGAAGATGAGCGTCGGTGTCGCGATCAGCAGCGCGATGGCGATGATATAGCTGGAGGTGAGCACGTCGAGCTTCTTGACCGACTGGAGGTAAAACAGCGCCCAGAACTGGCCGCTGTACCAGACGCACCCCTGCCCCAGCACGACCACGCTGGCGATGACCACGTACTTGAAGTTGCTGCTCATGAAGGCCTCGCGCCACGGATTGCTCGCGGTCCGGCCCTTGGCCTTGATCTCCTGGAAGATCGGCGTTTCGCCCAGCGAGAGGCGGATCCAGATAGCGATGCCGACGAGGAGGAGCGAGATGATGAACGGCACGCGCCAGCCCCAGTCCTGGAAGGCGTCGAAGCCAAGGTAACTGCGGACCCCGATGATGACCGCCAGCGACAGCACGATGCCGAGCGTCGGCGACGTCTGGAGCCAGCCGGTGTAGTAGCCCCGATTCGCATCCTCGATGTGCTCGGCGACGTAGGTGATGGCGCCGCCGTACTCACCGCCGAGGCAGAGACCCTGGATCAGGCGGAGGGCGAAGAGGATGAAGGCCGCGGTGAGCCCGATCGACGTGTAACTGGGAACGAAACCGATGAGGGCCGTCCCCACGCCCATGCCGGTCAGTGTGACGATGAAGGTGTACTTCCGGCCCACCTTGTCGCCGAGCCAGCCGAAGAGAAACGCCCCCAGGGGGCGGATCAGGAAGCCGACCGAGAAGATCGCCACGGTGCTGAGGAAGGCCGCCACCGGGTGACCCTTCTCGAAGAACTTGACCGCGAGGATCGACGCCAGGCTGCCGAAGATGTAGAAGTCGTACCACTCAATGATGTTGCCGACGGATGCAGCGATGACGACGCGGCGAAGCTCTTTGAGTGGAACTTTAGCTGCCGGCATAGGCCCCCCTGTTGGACAGCGGTTTCGACTCAGGGCCCACCGTGCCGCCCGAGGGCGCTGCGCAGGCCTGAGCCGCAGTGCTCATCTGTTCTATGAACGCCCCCAAACGGCGCACGAAACACATCGCGAGGCTCCTCATGGCCTACCGCGCCGCGGCCGCGGTGGCGCCGCGCCGGCGGCGCCTCGCGACGCCTGTGCGGATGGCCGCGTCGCCGACGGCGGCGGCGACGGCCGGGACGACCCGGCCGTCGAACATCGACGGCGTGATGTACTCCTCGCTGAGCTCCGCCTTCGAGACGATCGCGGCGAGTGCCTCGGCCGCGGCGAGCTTCATCTCGTCGTTGACCCGGCGCGCGCGCACGTCGAGCATCCCGCGGAAGAAGCCGGGGAAGCAGCAGGAGTTATTGATCTGGTTCGGGTAGTCCGAGCGCCCCGTGGCCATCACGCGCACGTACGGGCCGACCTCCTCGGGGAGGACCTCGGGGATCGGGTTCGCCATGGCGAAGACGATCGGGTCGCGCGCCATGCCCTTGATGTCCTTCAGCGAGACCACGCCCGGGCCGGACAGGCCGATGAAGACGTCGGCGCCCTGGAGGGCTTCGCCGGCGGTGCCCTTGATCTTCTTCTCGTTCGTGTGCTTGGCGAACCACTCCTTCATCGAATTCATGTTCTCGGTGCGACCCCGGTAGAGCGCCCCCGCCCGATCGCACGCCACGATGTGCTTGGCGCCCGCCCGCATGAGGAGCCGCGCCGTCGCGATGCCCGAGGCGCCCGCGCCCGTGAACACGATGCGGGCGTCACCGAGCCGCTTCTTGACGACCTTCAGCGCGTTGACGAGCGCCGCGAGGACCACGACCGCCGTGCCGTGTTGGTCGTCGTGGAACACCGGGATATCGAGGTCGCGCTGCAGCCGCTGCTCGATGTCGAAGCAGCGCGGCGCCGAGATATCTTCGAGATTGATTCCACCGAAGACCGGTGAGATCGCCTTCACGATCGCGACGATCTCGTCCACGTCCTTCGTCGCGAGGCAGAGCGGGAAGGCGTCGACGCCGGCGAACTCCTTGAAGATGAGCGCCTTGCCCTCCATCACCGGCTGCGCGCCACTCGGGCCGATGTCGCCGAGCCCGAGGACCGCCGTGCCGTCCGTCACGACGGCCACGCAATTCTGCTTGATCGTCAGCGCGTAGGCCTTCTCCGGGTCGTGGTGGATCGCCATGCAGACGCGCGCGACGCCGGGCGTGTACGCCATCGAGAGGTCGTCGCGCGTCTTCACGCTCATCTTGCCGCGCACCTCGATCTTGCCGCCCAGGTGCATCAGGAAGGTGCGGTCGGAGACGTTGACGACCTTCACGCCCTGGACCCCGCGGATCCGATCCACGATCTGCTGACCGTGGCGCTCGTCGCGCGCCTTGAACGTGATGTCGCGCGTGATCGTGGACTTGCCGACCTCGACGAGGTCGATGGCGCCGATGTCGCCGCCCCCCTTCCCGATGGCCGACGTCACCCGCCCGAGCATCCCGGGCCGGTTCGTGATCGCCAGCCGCACGGTGAGGCTGTAGCTCGCGCTTGGAGCCTGCATGGTCCTGCCTCCTACCCTGACGAGTGCCTTCGAGCTATTGCAGGGCCCGCCTCGTCGCGCGGTATTCTACTCTAGTTGTCGCGGGGTTCTCTAGGGAGTACGCTCTCCCCGGAGGCGACCCATGATCGACGTCAAGGCGGCGGACCGGGAGCTCCAGACCTACATCCGGCCACAGACCTTTCCGGTGGCGATCCGGATGCTCCGGCCCGGTGAGCCCATTCCAGAGAAGGCGCGGCGGCCGGCCCGCGACTTCAAGAAGCTCAGCATGAACTGCCAGGTCATCGACATGGCCCGGCGCTACGGCTGGATGATCGCGCTGACACGCGAAGACCACATCTGCTCGCTCGGCATCGCGGCGCTCGGCTTCGAGAAGCCCACCCACCTGCACAACTCGGGCACGCTCTGCGAGGGCATGTACACCGAAACCAAGGAGGCGGGCCGGCGCTCCGAGGCCGCCGTCGACAAGTTCGCGCCGGGCGAATACTACGCCCTCCTCGTGGCGCCGCTCGACCGGGCGACGTTCGAGCCCCACGTGGTCTGCATCTACGCGAACCCCGCGCAGGTCATGCGGCTCACTCAGGCGGCCCTCTGGAAGCGCGGGGGCAAGCTCGCCTCGGCGTTCGGCGGACGGATCGACTGCTCCGAGATCATCGTGACGACCATGCGTACCGACCGGCCCCAGGTGATCCTGCCCTGCTCAGGCGACCGGATCTTCGGCCAGACCCAGGACCACGAGATGGCCTTCACGATTCCGTGGGCCCAGATGGAGGAGATCCTCGAGGGCCTCCGCGGCACGCACGCGGGCGGCATCCGCTACCCGATCACGCAGTTCATGGAGTACGAGGCGAAGCTGCCCGCGCGCTACATGGAGGCGAACCGCGTCTGGGACGTCGAGCACGGCAAGACCGCGTACACCAACCGCGACCGCGTCGTCGCGGCCTACCGGCGCTCGTTCGCCGACCGGATCCCCGTCTATCCCATCGTCGCCTCGTTCGCCGGCACCCTCGACGGCCTCTCGATCGAGGCCTACTGCACGGACGTCCAGCGCGCGATCAAGGCGATGATGAACTACTACGAGCGCTACCAGCCCGACGTCGTCCTCGCCTACAACGACCTGGCCAAGGAAGCCGAGGCCTTCGGCTGCCACGTCAAGTACTCGGACTACGTCGTCCCGTCGATCGACCGGCACGTGCTCCACGAGGACAAGGCCAAGCTGGCGAAGCTCGCGATCCCCGACCCGTACAAGACGGCGCGCCTGCCGTCGTTCCTCGAGCAGTGCGAGGCGCTCGTGAAGGCGAAGCCCCCGACGGCGATCGGCGCCGTGGCGGTCGGGCCCTGGACGATCGCGATGCTTCTTCGCAACCCCGAGACGATGCTGCTCGACACGTTCGAGGACCCCCAGTTCATCCACGACCTGATGCGGGTCACGACGGATTTCTGCAAGACCTGGGGGGACGCGATCGTCAAGACCGGTATTGGCCTCTCCTTCTCCGAGCCGACCGCGTCCATCAGCCTGATCTCCCCGGACAACTATCGGGACTTCGTCGCGCCCTACCACAAGGATCTGGTCGACCACTTCAAGGCGAAGAAGGTCGGCGTCACCACCCACATCTGCGGGACGACCTACCCGATCTTCG
>QHSZ01000109.1 GCA_003220595.1 Candidatus Rokuibacteriota bacterium
AGCGAGAACGGGGACGACCCCGTGTACCACACGGGCTCGTCGACCTTGAGGCCCTCCCAGCCGAAGATCCAGCGCTCGGTGACGCCGAGCGCGATCGCCCATGGCAGGAACCGGTGGAGGGTGTTCGCCGGCATCCGCTCGAGCCGATCCTTCTCCGCGCGCTCGAGGAACTCCTGAAAGCCGCGCACCGCGACCAGCGTCTGCACGCCCACCCACGTCCGGCGCGCCATGAAGCGCGACCACACCATGAGGACGACGCCGCTCGCCGCGATCGCGACCGGCAGGATGACGCCGTAGGCGTCGAGCCACGAGGGCCACCACTGCGGCAGCACGAAGGCGACCGCGACCAGGGCGCCGCCCGGGATGAGCCAGTCCGCGCGCATGCGCCCGGGCGAGGCGGGGAAGAGGCCGTTCTCGACCATCAGCCGGTAGAGGCGGTCGCGGATCGGCGGGAAGGTGCGATCGTAGTCGCGCCGGATCTCCGAGAGCGTGAACGTCGAGAGGGTCCAGTCCGCGCCGAAGATTTTCGCGAGCACGAAGAGCTCGAACGGCTTGAGGCTCGCGTCGCCGGCGATCGGCTTCAGGCGGTGGAAGACGAAGTCCTTGCGGCCAGCCAGCGTGGTGATCTCCTCGATGCGGAGGTAGCCGCGCACCGCGAGGTCCACGATCGTCGCGAGCACCTCGCGCGGCTCGGCCTTTTCGTCCGCGAGCGCGCCCGCCTCCGCGGGCATGAGCCCGGCCGGCGGCTCGTATTCGGGCTTCACGGAGCGGTTCGTCGCGGGGTCGCGCCCGTAGGCCCACCACGCGAGCCAGCCCGCGACGACGGCGAGCAGCGGGAGGGCGAGCGGCCAGTTGTCGCCGACGAACCAGAGCGCCTGCCGCATGGCCGACGGCCGGCCGATGTAGCCGGGGGGCCAGCCGACGACCACGGTGAGGCCCTCGCGCGGCCGGAGCCCGCGCGTCGTGCTGAAGCGCCAGAAGCGCTCGACGCGGTCGAGCGTGTAGTCCTGCCCGCCGCTGCCGCGCGGGCCGCTGTACGCGACCGCGCGCACGGCGTCGTCGGCCACGCCCGGGGGCACCTTGACGAACACCTCCGCGAGGCGGATCGGGACTTCCCACTCGTTGCCCGTCGCGTTCCAGTAGAGCTCGTCGTGCTCCTCGAAGGTCAGGATCCCGCGGCGGACGCGGTAGACGACCGTGACGGTCTTCTTCGTGTCGGAGGCGCCCGGTACCCAGGCCTTGATCTTCACGGAGCGGCCCGGATAGGTGGTCTCGTGGCGGAGCGGCGCCCCGCCCGCGTCGTAGACCCCGATGCCCTCCAGCCGGAGGGCGAACTCGTAGCCGCCGCGATCGTAGCGGATGGGGATCGTGCGGAAGACGCCCTGGTGCGCGCCCCGGAAGTCGAAGGTGATGTCCTCGCGGACGACGAGGCTCGCGTCGGGATCGACCTGGAGGCTCACGACGAAGCTGTCGATGACGAAGCCGCGCGCTTCCGCGGAGGGAGAGATGACCGCGAGCGCGAACAACACGAGCGGAGCCACGCGCGCCCACCGCAGGCCACCCGCGGTGGACGCGGGCTGCGCGGACCTCACGACGATCGCGATCAGCTCCCGAAGGCGACGCGCGGCGCCTGGCGGTCTTGCTGGCTCTCGAGCTCGAAGTACTGGCGCTTGGCGAAGCGGAACATGGACGCGATGACGTTGGTGGGGACGGTGTCGATCGTCGTGTTGAAGTCGCGCACGACCGCGTTGTAGTAGCGGCGCGAGTCCTGGATGGCGTTCTCGATCTCGCCGAGCGAGGTCTGGAGCTGCGCGAAGTTCTGGTTCGCCTTGAGGTCCGGGTACGCCTCGGCGAGCGCGAAGAGCTGGCGCAAGGCGGAGGTCAATGCGTTCTCCGCCTGGGCACGCGTATCGGGCGTTTGCGCGGTCATGGCGGCGCCCCGCGCGCGCACGACCGCGTCGAGCGTGCCGCGCTCGTGGGCGGCGTAGCCCTTGACCGTCTCGACCACGTTCGGGATCAGGTCCGTGCGGCGCTTGAGCTGCACGTCGATGTCCGACCACGCCTCCTCGGATCGCTGGCGGAGCCCGACGAGCTTGTTGTACCCCGCGACGGCGGCGATGATCAGCCCCGCGACGACGAGGAGAAAAATCCAGCCGCCGGTGCTCATCGAGAGACCCTCCCGCGCGCTATCTTAGCATCCGGCCGGCGGAAGCACGGCGGCCTGCGAGCGCTCAGGCCGAGAGCTCGTCGAGCAGCCGGACCAGCCGCGCGTCGATGGCCGCGCGCGCCTTTGCAAAGTCTTCGCCGACGGCCGGCACCTCCCACTGCTCGACCCGCGGGCCCGCGGCGGCCAGCTCGCCGAGGTCGCAGCTGAAGGCGACCACGCGCCAGGCGCGCTCGACGTCCGCGCGGGTGACCCGCTGCGGGCGGCGGCCGCGAAGGTCCACGCCCTCGGCGCGGAGCTCCGCGAGGACCCGCGGCGCGATCTCGGGGTCGGGCTCGGTGCCCGCTGACGCAGCACGGGCGTCGAGCCCCCGCTCGCGCGCGAGCCGCTCGAAGTCCGCGGCCGCGAGGACGCTTTTCGCCGCGCCGTGGAGACACACGAAGAGAACGGTCTTGGTCGGCATGACGCTTACCCCCTCAGCCAGACGATGAGCAGGCCGACGAGGGCGCCGGCCGCGATGAGAATCGGTTCGGGCACCTTGAACCGCCACGTCACGCCGAGCGCCGCCAGGGCGATCAGCGCTGTCGGCACGTCGATCACGGCGCGCCGGGCGAGCACGAAGCAGGCGCCGGCGATCGCGCCCGAGGCTGCCGCCGTCACGCCACTGACGAAGGCCTTCACCTGCGGATTGCCGCCGATGCGATCGAACCAGGGGAACGGGATCACGACGAAGAGATAGACGGGCAGGAAGACGCCGATCGCGGCGGCGAGCGCCCCCGGGAAGCTCGCGACCAGGTAGCCGATGAAGGCGACCGTGATGACGATCGGCCCCGGCGTCAGCATTGCGACCGCCACGGCGTCGACGAACTGCTTGTCGTCGAGCCAGCGGTACTCCTGCACGACGCCGCCATAGAGGAAGGGCACGATGGCCAGACCGCTGCCGAAGATGAAGGCGCCGGCCTTCGCGAAGAACCAGAAGAGCTGGAGAAGCAGGTCGGGCGTCGCCACCACGAGGCACGCCGCCTTCGCGCGCCGGAGGAACGCCGGCGGCGCCTTCGCGACCAGGGCCACCACGCCGCAGAGGACAAAGAGCGAGACGAGCTCCGACTCGGTCCATCCCGTGACGACGGCCATCACCGAGAAGATGAGCCACTGGAGCCGGTCCTTCGACAGCGTCAGCCGCGCGAGCTTCCAGGCGGCGATCGTGATGATCCCGATGACGGCCGCGCCGACCCCGTAGAAGGCCGCCTGCATCCAGGCGAGGCCGCCGAAGCGCACGTAGAGCCAGCCGATCGCGACCGTCATGAGGAACGAGGGCAGGACGAACGCGAGGGAGACCAGCGTGGCGCCGCGGACCCGCGAGTGGACGTAGCCGAGGCAGATCGCGAGCTGGGCGGCGAGCGGGCCCGGCGCCAGCTGGGAGAGCGCGAGCGATTTCAGGTACTCCTCCCGGGTGAACCAGCGCCGGCGCTCGACGAGGTCGCGCTGCATGTACCCGATGAGCGCGACCGGGCCGCCGAAGCCCAGGCTCCCGAGATAGAGGAAGTAGCGGAGGAGCTCGGCCGTGGAGGGCCGCGTCATCAGCGTCGCCCCGCGCGCACGGCGGCGTAGAGCCCGTCGAAGAGCGTCAGGCCGTGGGCCAGGGCCTCGTGGTCGTCCTTGAGCGCCGCGAGGAGCCCGCGGATCGCGAGGTCGATGCCGCGCGCCTCGGCGCGCCGATACTTGTCATCGCGCAGGTCCACCTCGTGCACGATCTCGGCGAGCTCCCGGAGGCGCTCGTCGCGGAGCCCGCAGCGCTTGATCAGGGTCTCGAAGGTGCAGTCCTCACCCTGATGCCCGAACTCCGCCCCGAGGGCGTCGAACGGGATCGCGTCCGGCGGGAACTCGTCCGGGCGGGCGAAGACGAACTCGGCGTCCGGATCGATGAAGCGCTTGATGAGCCAGGCCGAGCCGAGCCGGTCGACGTGGGGCCGCGGGCGCGTGACCCAGCGCCGCCCGCGCAGGGCGGCCGGCACGAGGTCGGCGCTGGCGGGCGCCCCCGCCGCGCGCGGTTCCAGGCGCATCTCGAGCGTGTCGCGCAGCCGCCGGAGCTCCTCCCCGCCCGGCGCGTCGAAGAAGTCGGTCTCGCGCACGCGCTCGAGCTCGCGCGCGAGCCGGGCGAGCTCGGTGAGCACCGCCGCGCGCCCCCGCCCGGACGTCGCGCGCTCCAGCCGCTGGGCAACCTTGCGATACCCGGCCGCGAGCGCCTGGTATTCCTGCTCGCGCGCCTCCTGGAACCGGCGCACGACGTCGGCGCGCGTCATGTTCTCGATCTGGTCGACCTTGAGCAGCGTCGCCTCCCCGCGCGCCTTTTGGATCTCCTGCGTCAGCCACTGGAACTGCTCGAGGTTCTCGGCCGTGAACGGCAGGATGTAGACGGCCTTCTTCAGCGCCACGGCGCCGAGCGCCCTGAGCTTCCGCCACACCCGGACCCGCACGCTCGACGGGTGCGGAGGCAGGGCGACCAGGAGAACCAGCCATTGCGTCATCGGTTGCACCGGAATGTAACGTATGTTACATAGAGGTGCAACATGAAAATCCGAGAGAGGAGACTCCCGATGAAATGGATCACGCGCGAGAAGGCCCGGGTCGATCGGATCGCCTGCCCGTGGCTCGTCAGCCGCTTCGTGGACAAGGCTCCCACCTTCCTGTTCGTGCCCGACCGTGAGGTCATGGCCGTGGCCGAGCGCGAGGGGGCCATCCCCTACGACGTGCCCGGCGTCGAGCTCGGCCACAAGGGCGAGCGCTGTTCGTTCGACGCCTTCCTCGACAAGTACCGCCTCGACGACCCGGCCCTCGGCGCCCTGGCGCTGATCGTCCGAGGCGCCGACTCCGACGCGCGCCACCTGGCGCCCGAGGCGGCCGGTCTCTACGCGGTCGCGTCCGGCTTCCGCGAGATCTCGCGGGACGACCACGAGAACATGGCGCGACAGTTCCCGGTGTACGACGCCCTCTACGCGTTCTGCCGCGCCAAGGCCCGCTGACGCCCATCGGCGACCTCGATCGGAGATACTGATGGAGTCATGGGACCCGTGCCGAAGCCGATGCCTCAGGCGGTCGTGCGCTGGACGTTGCGCCTCCGCTGGCTGCGTGCGCTGGACGCGGCCCTGGCCGGGCTCATCCTCTGGGGAGCCGTCGTCGGCCTCGCCGGCGTCGGACGGGCGCGGGCGGCGGGCCTGCTGGCCCTGGCGCTCTTGGGCCTCGGCCTCGCCATCCGCCCGATCCGCGTCCGCTGGAGACCTGTCACGGGCGCCGTCGGCCTCGCGGTGAGCCGCGGTCTCCGCCCGGGCGCGCGCGCCTGGTACGTGCGCGCGCGCGACGCCGACGTGGTCCTCGTGACGGCTCGGCGTGGTCTCCGGCTGGTCATCGCCAGGCCCGACCTCGTCAGCGGCGAGGGCATGAGCGTCCGGCGTACCCGGGTGCTGCTGCTCCCTGCGGAGGCGGAGGACCGGAGATGACCCGCTACCAATGACCCCGCCGCTCCTCGTGTTCATGGGCGTGGCCGCGCTGCTCACGCTCACGCCGGGCGCCGACACGCTGCTGGTCATGCGCAACGTGCTCGCGCGCGGTCGGCGCGCGGGACTCCTGACCACGGGCGGTATCAGCGCAGGGATCTTCATCCACGCGACCCTGTCCGCCCTCGGCGTCTCCCTTCTGCTGGCGCGTGAGGCGTCGGCGTTCGAGGCCGTCAGGCTCGCGGGCGCCGGGTACCTGATCTTCCTCGGTGCGCAGTCGCTCTGGAGGCTGCGACGGTCGGAGGCCGGCGCTGCCACGCCGGGGCCCGGCCCCGGGCGGCCCGGCTCACGCTCGTTCGTCGAGGGCCTGCTGACGAATCTCCTCAACCCCAAGGTGGCGATCTTCTACCTCGCGTTCCTGCCGCAGTTCGTCGGGGTCACCGACGTCGTCTTCCTGAAGTCCGTCCTGCTCGCGGCGATCCACGTCGGGATGGGCGTCGTGTGGCTCTCGCTGGTGTCGGTGTTCGTCGCCACGCTGCGCTCGTTCATCGAGCGCCGGCGCGTGCGGCGGACGCTCGAGGGCGTGACCGGGGCGGTGCTCGTCGCGCTCGGCCTGCGGCTGGCGCTCGAGCGCCGCTAGACGGAGGTGCGCATGCTGACGTTCCTGGGCATCCTCGCGTCGCTGCTCTCGCTCGCCATGCCCGCGAGCCTCGCCGCCGGCGCGGGCGAAGAAGTCGGCGTGCCCGCCGGGGCGGCCGTCACGCGCTTCGACTTCGAGCACGGCGCGCTCGACGGCTGGACGACCGTGGACGGCCAGTGGGCCGTCGAGGAGGCGGCCGACGCGCCGAGCGGCGCGCGCGTGCTCGTCCAGCGCGCGACGCGGAACGCGTTCAACGTGATCGTCGCGCCGGGCGGCCCGTGGACGGACGTGGACGTCTCGGTGAGGTTCAAGCCGATCTCCGGACGCGAGGATGCCTCCGGCGGCATCGTCTTCCGCTTCGCCGACGGGCGCTACTATCTCGTGCGCGCGAACGCGCTCGAGGATAATTTCCGCCTCTACCATTACGACCGCGGCCGCCACGAGCTCGCGAGCGCGCGCGTCGCGGCGCCGGCGCTCGGGCGCTGGCACACCCTGCGCGTCGTCGTGGTCGGCGACCGCATCCAGGGCTCACTCGATGGTAAGCTGCTCCTCGATCACCGGGACACGCGCGCGCGCGCCGGCCGGGTCGGCCTGTGGACCAAGGCGGATTCGGTCACCGCCTTCGACGATCTCAGCATCCGCGGGGTCGCGGGGGCCAGCTAGTCCCCGATCAAAGGAGAGCCCTCACATGCCCATCCAGAGCCGCTACCTGTTCGCCGCCGCGATGGACGTCGAGCCCGCGCAGGACAAGGTCTTCAACGAGGTCTACGACACGGAGCACGTGCCGCTGCTCCTCAAGGTGCCCGGCGTCATCGCGGTGGCGCGCTTCAAGAAGCAGGAGCTCACCATGGTGATCGGCGGCGAGCGGAAGACCATCGTGATCGAGAACGAGCCCGCCTACAACGCGCTCTACGAGCTCGAGAGCCCCGACGTGCTGACGAGCCCTGGATGGGCGAAGGCGGTGGACGCGGGCCGCTGGCCGGGCCAGGTCCGGCCGTACACGAAGAACCGGCGGCACGTCCTCTATCGGCGCATCTCCTGACCGATCGTGGGCGTGGCCGACGGGCTCGTCCTCACGCACGGCGCGGGCGGCAGCGCCGAGGCGCCGCTGCTGGTGGCGCTCGCGCGACTGTTCGAGGGGCGCGGGCTCACGGTGCAGCGCTACGACCTGCCCTACCGTCAGGCGCGGCCGAAGGGGCCGCCGCGGCCCCACGAGGCCGCGCGCGACCGCGCCGGGCTTCGGGAGGCCGTCGAGGCGATGCGGCGCCGGGCGACGGGACGTCTCTGGCTCGGCGGCCAGTCCTACGGCGGCCGCCAGGCGAGCATCCTGGCGGCCGGTGAGGCCGGGCTCGTCGACGCGCTCCTGCTCCTCTCCTACCCGCTCCATCCGCCGGGCAAGTCCGGCGAGCGGCGGACGGCGCACTTCCCGGAGCTCCGAACGCCCGCGCTCTTCGTCCACGGCTCCGCGGACCCGTTCGGCACGCTCGACGAGGTCGAGGCCGCGCGCGCGCTGATCCCCGCCCGCACGCGGCTGCTCCCGCTCGACGGCGCGGGCCACGATCTCTTCCGCGCGAGCGCGCCGGCGCTTGCGGAGACGATCGCCGCGGCCTTCCTCGACTTCACCGCCAAGCTCGGAAGAGCGGCGACGCGCTGAGCCACGAGGCGTGGACCTGGCGACACGCTCAGGGGGCGTCCGGCTCCCCCGGGCCCGGCCCCCGGACCTGGTTCACGAACTTGGTGAGGCGCGCGAAGTCCGGCGGCTTCAGATTGACGAACGAGAGCACGTCGCCGTTCTCCTCGGTTCGCGCGAGCACCGCGTCGACCGCGAGGGGCGGCCCCCCGTCGGGGAGGGCCAGGAGCAGCTGCACCGTCGCGCCGGCGCGGAGCCAGGCTTGCGGGGCGACCTTCACCCCGAGCGGGCTCAGGTCGAGCGCCTTCCACTCCCAGTCGGTGTCCACCCGCACGGGGAAGGTCACCGCCGCGCGCGGCGCGCGGCGCTCGTAGAGCCGGCCCTTCAGCGTGTGCACCTGGAGAAACGACAGCACGTCGGCCAGGCGGTCGAGCCCGATCGGCTTGCGAAGAAAGTCGATCGCCCCGAGCTCCAGCGCCTCGTGGGCCTCGGGCTCGGTCGCGATCCCCGAGATGACCACGACGGGGATGCCGCGGTCGCGGAAGGCGCGGAGCCGGAGGAAATCGAGCCCGCTCATGCCCGGCAGGCGCAGATCGAGCAGGACCACGTCGACCGGCTCGCTCTCGACGAGGCGCAGCGCCTCCTCGGCCGTGAGCGCCCCCACGGGCTGACAGCCCAGCTCCCGCACGAAGTCCTGGAGGGCCGTGAGCACGCCGTACTCGTCCTCGACGACCAGGACCCGCAGGGCGTCAGCTGACGGGTTCATGCGTGGAGACCAGTATAGGTCGGCGCCGCACCCCGCCGAGCGAGACAATTCTCGCCGGCCGTGGTCCCTCGACGCGCGCGGCGGCGCACGATCCGACGACCTGGGGCTGGCGGAGCGCCGCCGCCGCCTGTATCATCCGGCCGCGCAGGCCATGCTCGAACGACGACCGTTCGGACGGACCGGCCACCGGAGCTCGGTGACCCTGTTCGGCGGAGCCGCGCTGGCGCAGGCCAGTCAGGCGGACGCCGATCGGACGCTCGAGCTGCTGCTCCGGTACGGCGTCAACCACATCGACACCGCCGCGCGGTACGGCGACTCCGAGCTGCGTATCGGCCCGTGGATGGCGCGTCACCGGAAGGACTTCTTCCTCGCGACGAAGACCGGGATGC
>QHSZ01000163.1 GCA_003220595.1 Candidatus Rokuibacteriota bacterium
GGGTGATCGGTGGCCGGCGGCTCCTCCACCATGACGTCGAGCCCGGCGGCGAGAATCTGCCCCGACGTGAGCGCATGGTGGAGCGCCTTCTCGTCCACCACGGGGCCGCGGCACGTGTTGATGAGGAGTGCGCTCGGCTTCATCAGCGCGAACTGCTCGCGGCCCATCATGCCGCGTGTGCGGTCGGTCAGGGGCACGTGCAGGCTCACGACGTCGGACATGCGGAGGAGCTCGGGGAGGAGCGCGAACCGGACGCCGAGCGCGTCCTCCCGATCCTCGCTGAGCCGCACGATGTCGTAGTAGCGGACCTGCATGTCGAACGCCTGGGCCCGGCGCGCCACCTTCTTGCCGATGTTGCCGAGGCCGACGATGCCGAGGGTCTTGCCGTGGAGCTCGTAGAGGCGCGGCGACGAGAAGTCCCCCACCCGCCACTTCCCGGCGACGACGTTGTTGTGGTGCCAGACGAGCCGCTTCGCGACCGCGAGCATGAGCATCACCGTGTGCTCGGCAACCGCGATCGAGTTGGCCCCGCCGTTGTTGCAGACGGGCACCTTCGCCTTCCGGGCGGCCTCCACGTCCACCCGGTCGTACCCGGCGCTCACGAGCTGGACCAGCTTGAGGCGGGGCGCGGCCCGGTAGAAGTCGTTGCCGAGGTTCGTCCGGGCGAACCCCACCAGGTACTCCGCGTCCTCCATGGCGTCGAAGAACTCGGGCAGGCTCTGGTCCACGGCCTGGAGCTGGTAGCCCGCCGGCAGGAGCGAGCGGGCCGTCTCGACGAGCGGCGCGGGGAGCTTGGGTGAGAGAACGATCTTGATTGCCACGGGCGCTCCTTTGGAGGAAGATTTCAAGCCGACATGAAGATCCTATATACACCCGTTATGATCGTTCCGTCGCTCGAACCCGGCGACCGCGCCCGCATCCTCGAGGCGGCCGGCGCCGGCACCGCGCTCGTGGAGGCGAAGGACGCGGCCGCCCAGCGCCGGGAGATCCCGGACGCCGACGTGCTCTTCGGCCGGGTCGCCCCCGACGTGTACGTCCTGAATCGCCGCCTCCGCTACTACCACTCGATCGGCGCCGGCGTGGACGCCGTCCTCTGCCCGGAGCTGGTCGAGAGCGACGTGGTCCTGGCGAGCGAGAAGGGCACGGTCGGCATCCACCTGGCCGAGCACGCCTTCGCCCTCCTCCTCGGCCTCACCCGCGGCCTCCAGACGGCCCTCCGCCGTCCCGACTACACGCTGCGGGAGCCGATCAGGCGCCTGCAGCGCGAGCTCTACGAGCTGACGATGGGCATCGTCGGCTTCGGCGGCACCGGACGCGAGGTCGCGCGCCGGGCGCTCGGCTTCGGCATGCGCGTGCTGGCAGTGGACATCGAGGACGTGCCCGCCGAGCCCGGCGTGGAGTCGGTCTGGAAGCCCGAGCGCCTCCACGAGCTGCTCGGCCTCTCGGACGTCGTCGTGATCGGGCTGCCGCTCACGAAGGCAACTCGCCACCTCTTCACGCGCGACCTCTTCCGGCGGATGCGCCCGGGCGCGATCCTGATCAACGTGACCCGCGGCGAGATCGTCTACGGTGACGATCTGCTCGCCGCGCTGAACGAGGGGCTCCTCTGGGGCGCGGGGCTCGACGTGACCGACCCGGAGCCCCTCCCGCCGGCCCACGCGCTCTGGACACACCCGCGCGTGATCGTCACGCCGCACACCGCGGGCGGCTCGCCGCGGCGCGCCGGACGCGTCATCGCCACCTTCTGCGAGAACCTGCGGCGGCTGCGCGACGGCCGGCCGCTCCTGGGCCTCATCGACAAACACAAGGGGTACTGACCATGAAGGGCGTCGTCTTCCTGGGCAACCGCAAGCTCGAGCTGCGCGAGTTCCCCGACCCCACGCCAGGTCCGGGCGAGGTCGTGCTCGCGATCAAGGCGTCGGGGATGTGCGGCAGCGACCTGCATCCCTACCGGGCCGCCGGCAACGCCGCCGCGTCGCTGGGCCTCGGCGGCACGGGCGGGCTCGTCATCGCCGGCCACGAGCCGTGCGGCGTCGTCGCCGCGCGGGGGCCCGGGGTCAGCGCGGAGGAGGCGCCGACGGGCCAGCGCGTGATGAACCACCACTACAAGGGCTGCGGTCTCTGCGGGCACTGCCGCACCGGCTGGTCGCAGCTCTGCCGGAGCGGCATCGTCGTGTACGGCATGACGGGCCACGGCGGGCACGCGCCCCACATGACGGTGCCCGCGCGCACGCTCGTGCCCCTGCCCGACGAGCTCTCCTTCGAAGAGGGCGCGGCGATCTCCTGCGGCACCGGCACGGCGTACGGCGCGCTCAAGCGCCTTTCCGTCTCGGGGCGGGACACGCTCGCGGTGTTCGGCCAGGGGCCCGTGGGCCTCAGCGCCACGCTGCTCGGCAGGGTGATGGGCGCGCGCGTGATCGCGGTGGACACAGCACCCGAGCGTCTCAAGCTCGCGACGGACTTCGGCGCGGACGTGATCGTGAACGCCAAGAGCACCGACCCCGTGGCGACGATCCGCGAGCTCACCCGCGGCGAGGGCGTCGAGGCGTCCATGGACTGCACGGGCAACCCGGACGCGCGCGTGGCCGCCGTGCGGTGCGCCGCGACGTGGGGCCGCGTCGCCTTCGTCGGGGAGGGCAACACAACGACCTTCGACATCAGCCAGGACATGATCCGCAAGCAGCTCACGATCCACGCCTCGTGGACCTTCTCGAGCGTGGGCCAGGAGGAGTGCGCGCGCTTCATCGCCCGGCGCAAGATCCCCCTCGGCAAGCTCATCACGCATCGCTTCGGGCTCGAGCAGGCCGACCAGGCCTACCGCCTCTTCGACACGCAAACCACCGGCAAGGGAGTCTTCACGCCATGAACGCCTCGACGCGTCGCGAATTCGTGCAGGGCGCCGCCACCAGCATGCTCCTCGCCGGGCTGCCGGCCACGGCGCTCGCCCAGGCCCGGAAGGTCAAACCGACGGCGAGCGACGTGCTGCTCGTCGTGGACGTCCAAAACTGCTTTGTGCCGGGCGGCACCCTGCCCGTCAAGGACGGGGACCAGATCGTCCCCCTCATCAACCGGATCGCGGCGGCGTTCCAGCACGTCGTCCTCACGCAGGACTGGCATACGCCGGGTCACGCCTCGTTCGCGTCGACCTACCCCGGCAAGAAGCCGTTCGAGACGATCAGCCTCGCCTACGGCACGCAGGTCCTCTGGCCGGATCACTGCGTCCAGGGCACGGCGGACTCCGACCTCCACAAGGATCTCCGGATCCCGCACGCCGAGCTGATCATCCGGAAGGGCTACCGGAAGCAGATGGACTCCTACTCGGCGTTCTTCGAGGCCGACGGCAAGACGCCGACGGGGCTCGTCGGCTATCTCCGCGAGCGCGGCTTGAAGCAGGTCTTCCTGACCGGCCTCGCAACCGACTTCTGCGTCGCGTGGTCGGCGCTCGACGCGCGCAAGGCCGGCTTCGCGGCCCTCGTCATCGAGGATGCCACGCGCGGCATCGACGCCGGCGGCTCGCTGGCCAAGGCGTGGCAGGACATGCTCGGCGCCGGGGTCAAGCGCATCCAGTCCACGGACCTCGAGATCTGACCGCAGCCGGCCTCCCGCGCCGCGCGCGCAGGGCAGCGATCGCATGCTGATCCGCGGCGGGACGGTCATCGACCCGGCGCAGGGACTCCACGCCGTGCGCGACGTCGTCGTCCGCGACCGGCGCGTCACCGCGCTCGGCGAGCGCCCGACGCCCGCTCCCGGCGAGGAGGTCGTCGACGCGCACGGGCTCCTCGTCGTCCCCGGGCTCATCGACCTCCACGTCCACGTCTTCTACGGCGCCTCGCACTACGGCATCGAGCCCGACCCCCACTGCCTCGCCACCGGCACCACGACGGTCGTGGACGCGGGCAGCGCCGGCGCCTTCACCTTCACGGCCTTCCGGCGGTACGTCATCGAGGTGTCGCAGACCCGCATCCTGCCATTCCTCAACATCGGCGCGACCGGGATGCTGAGCGCCGACGTGGGCGAGCTGGAGGACGTTCGCTTCATCGACAAGGCGAGGGCGCTCCAGACGATCGAGGCGCACCGCGACCTCATCCGCGGGGTGAAGGTGCGGCTCTCGCGCCAGCAGGTGGGCGCCAACGCCGGCGTGGCGCTCGCCACCGCGCTCGAGACCGCCGCGGCGGCGCGCCTGCCGCTCATGGTCCACGTCGGCGACACGCCGATTCCCCTCGACGACATCCTGCGCGAGCTCCGGCCCGGCGACGTCCTCACCCACTGCTTCCACGGCCGTGAGCAGGGCGTGCTCGACGCGCGCGGTCGCGTGCGGGCCGAGGCGCGGCGGGCGGTGGGGCGCGGCGTGCACTTCGACGTCGGCCACGGCGTGGGGAGCTTCAGCTTCGCGGTGGCCCGCGGCGCGCTCGCCCAGGACCTGCGCCCCGCCACGATCTCGAGCGACCTCCACGTCTACAACGTCCACGGGCCCGTCTTCGACCTCGCCACGACCATGTCGAAGTTCCTGGCGCTCGGCGTCTCGCTCGACGACGTCGTGCGCATGACGACCGCGGCGCCGGCGCAGGCGCTCGGGGTGCCTGGCGAGCTGGGGACGCTCGCGCCCGGGGCCGCGGGCGACGCGACGCTGCTCCGGCTCGAGGAGGGCGCGTTCCCCCTCGCCGACGCGACCCGCGAGACGCTCGTGGCCGGCGCCCGGCTCGTGCCGGTCGCGGTCGTCAAGGGCGGCGTGGCGCGCGCCGCCTCGCTGCAGCAGCCGCGGCTGCCGCCGGTCCCGGTGAGCCGGCCGTACGGATGAGCTTGACAAGCCGGAGACGTCGACCGAGAGTCTCCTGACACCCGAACCCGCTCGCGGAGGTGGCGCATGACGTCCGGACGGCTCGTCTCGAGAGGGATCATCCTCGCGCTCCTGGCCGTGGTCCTCCTCGGCGGCCCTGCCCTCGCCGCCGACGCGCCGAAGCGGGGCGGCGTGCTCAGGGTCGGCAACCTCGGCGAGCCGCCCGCGCTCGACGCCCACTGGACGACCGCCAGCATCACCGAGACGCTGACCAACCACCTCTACGAGGGGCTCTACAGCCTCGACGCGAGCAACCGCCCGATCCCGATGCTGGCGGAGGGCCACACGGTGAGCCGGGACGGTCTCACCTACACCTTCAAGCTCCGCCAGGGCGTCAAGTTCCACAACGGCAAGGAGATGACCTCCGAGGACGTCGTCGCGTCGCTCGCGCGCTGGGGCAAGCAGTCGATCTACGGCAAGGCGCTCTTCGCCCAGGTGGCCGAGTGGAAGGCGGTGGACAAGTACACCGCCGAGATGAAGCTCAAGGAAAAGTCGGCGATCGTCCTGATCTCGCTCGCCGTGCCCAACAACTTCGGCGCCATCTATCCGAAGGAGATCGCCGAGAAGTTCCCGCCCGAGATCAAGGTCACCGAGTACGTCGGCACCGGCCCGTTCAAGCTCGCCGAGTGGAAGCCGGACCAGTACATCCGCATGGTGCGCTTCGACGACTACAAGGCACGGAACGAGAAGCCGAACGGGTACGGCGGCGGCAAGACCGCGCACCTCGACGAAATCCGCTGGATCCCGGTGCCCGAGGTCGCGACCCGCGTGGCGCAGGTGGAGACGGGCGAGCTCGAGTTCGCCGACGACCTGAACCTCGACGCCTACGACCGCCTCACGAAGAATCCGAACGTCCGCCCGCTCGTCTCGAAGCCCTACTACTGGCTCGTCGCGGTCTTCAACAAGAAGGAAGGCCTGATGACGAACCAGAAGCTGCGGCAGGCGTGGCAGGCCGCGCTCGACATCGAGCCCATCATGAAGAACGTGGCCGGCGGCAAGGCGGAGTTCTACCGGATGGACTCGAGCCTCGCCCCGGTCGAGATCACCGCGTGGCACACGAAGCTCGCGGGGCTGCCCTGGAACGAGCGCAACCGGGACAAGGCGCGAAGGCTCCTGCAGGAGGCCGGCTACAAGAAGGAGCCGATCCGCTTCATGACGACGCAGGAGTACAAGTGGATGTACGATTTCGCGCTGCTGACGAAGCAGCAGCTCGAGGACGCCGGGTTCGCCATCGACCTGCAGGTGGTGGACTGGGCGACGCTGGTGAAGCGCCGGAACAACTCGAAGGAGTACGACGTCTTCACGACGGGGATGGGCGCCTTCTACGACCCGACGCACCACATCTATCTGACCGCGAGCTGGCCGGGCTGGACGACCGACGAGGATATTTTGAGATTGCAGGCGGAGCTGGCGCGGGAGACCGACCCGAAGAAGCGCCTGACCCTGTGGGAGCAGCAGACCCGGCAGTTCTACGAGAAGGTCCCGGTCATCCGGTACGGCGACCTGTTCGGGCTCCGCGGCATCCGCAACACGGTCAAGGGCTTCAACGAGAAGACGGAGCGGATCCGCTTCTACAACGTGTGGCTCGAACAATAACCGAATGAGGTGACGGCCTACCTCGTCCGGAGGATCCTGGCGCTCGTCCCGGTCCTGGCGGTGGTCGTCACCGTCGTCTTTCTGCTGATCCACCTGATTCCCGGCGATCCCGTGAGCGTCATGCTGGGGCCGGACGCGACGCCCGCGCAGATCCAGGCGACCCGGCAGGCGCTCGGGCTCGATCGGCCGCTCCCCGAGCAGCTGCTGAAATTCTACGCGCGCATGCTGCGGGGCGACCTCGGCCAGTCGTACTTCCTCGACCGGCCCGTCACGACGGCGCTCCTCGAGCGCGCCGAGCCGACCCTGGTCCTGACGGTCTCGGCCCTGCTCGTCGCCGTCGTGATCGGCGTGCCCTCGGGCATCGTCGCGGCGGCGCGCCCCGGCTCGCTCTGGGACCGGTTCCTGATGCTGAGCGCGCTGCTCGGCGTGTGCGTGCCGGGCTTCTGGCTCTCCTTGAACTTCATCTACCTCTTCGCCGTCCGCCTGGGCTGGCTGCCGGCCGCGGGCTACGCCTCGATCCTCGTGGATCCCCTGGCCGCGCTCCGCTACATGGTGCTCCCCGCGGTCTCGCTCGGCTTCAGCCAGTCGGCGCTGATCGCGCGCATCAGCCGCTCGTGCATGCTCGAGGCCCTCCAGCAGGACTACATCCGCACCGCGCGCGCC
>QHSZ01000164.1 GCA_003220595.1 Candidatus Rokuibacteriota bacterium
GTCGTGCTCCCGAGCGCCTTGCCGATGATCCTGGCCGGCATCCGCTACGGGCTGTCGCGCGCCTTCGTCGGTCTCATCGTGGCCGAGCTGCTGCTCTCGCCCTTCGGGCTCGGCCGCCTGATCATGACCGCCCGGTCGATGTTCGAGCATGATCGGATGTTCGCCACCGTGCTGTGGACGCTCCTCCTCGCCGGGGCGGCGCTCGCCGCGCTGGCGCGGCTGGAGGCCCGGCTGCTCCGGTGGCGCGCGTGACGGCCGCGCCGGCGCCCGTGCCGATCGTCGTCGAGGGCGTGTCGAAGGCGTTCGGCGCCGTGCAGGCCCTGCTCGACGTCCACGTGCGCGTGGGCGCCGGCGAGTTCCTTGGCCTCATCGGGCCGAGCGGCTGCGGCAAGACGACGCTGCTCAAGACGATCGCGGGGCTGGTGCGCGCCGACGCCGGCCGCGTCACGGTCGGCGGCCGCACGGTGGCCGGCCCCGGTCGCGAGTGCAGCGTCGTCTTCCAGGACTTCGCGCTGCTGCCGTGGGCGACCGCGCAGAGGAACGTCGAGTTCGGCCTGCTCCTGCGCGGCGCGCCCGGCGCCGAGCGCGCGGCCACGGCGCGGCGGGTCATCGCCAAGGTGGGGCTGGCCGGCTTCGAGGACGCGTACCCGTCGCAGCTCTCGGGCGGCATGCAGCAGCGCGTCGGCCTGGCGCGCGCGCTCGCCGTCAACCCCCAGGTGCTGCTCCTGGACGAGCCGTTCGCGTCGATCGACGAGCAGACGCGCCGCCTGTTCCAGGATGACCTGCTCCGGCTCTGGTCGGAGGAGCGCAAGACCGTCCTCCTCGTCACCCACAGCATGGAGGAGGCCGTCTATCTCGCCGACCGGGTCGTCGTGCTGAGCCCGCGCCCCGGGCGCGTGCACGCGGTCCTCGACGTCCCGCTGCCGCGGCCGCGCGAGTCGAGCGACGTCCGCGCGACCGCGGAGTTCGCGGGCCTGGTCGACGGGCTGTGGAAAATTCTAAGGAAGCTCCAGTGACGCCGCCCGGCTCCGACCTCGGCCGGACCGGCCTCACCGCGGTCCTCGGTCTGCTCGCCGCGTGGGAGGTCCTCGGCCGGCTCGACCTCTCGATGTTCGTGCCGCCCGTCTCCGAGGTCGCCGTGGCGTGGTGGCGGCTCCTCGGCGACGGCACGCTGTCGCGGGCGGCGGCCTCGAGCCTCGTCTCGCTCGTGAAGGGCTTCGTGCCCGCCGCGGTCCTCGGCGTGGTCGTCGGTCTCGGCATGGGCCGCTTCCGGACGGTGCGTTACGTGCTCGACGGCTGGGTGAACGCGCTCATGTCAGCGCCGCTCTCGGCGCTGGTGCCCATCCTCATCGCGCTGTTCGGGATCCGCGACACGGTGGTCGCGGCGACCGTGTTCCTGTTCTCGTTCTTCGTCATCGTCGTGAACACGCTGACCGGCGTGCGCGGGACCGACCGCGCGCTCGTGGAAATGGCGCGGGTGTTCGGCGCGGGCGAGGCCGCGCTGTTCCGGCGCATCTACCTGCCGGCGGCGCTGCCGGCGATCATGCTCGGCGTGCGCCTCGGCGCCGTGCAGGCGGTCAAGGGCATGGTGGTCGGCGAGATGCTCATCTCGCTCGTGGGCCTCGGCGAGCGCCTCATCTACTACGGCAACACGTTCCTGATCACCGAGCTGTACGCGGTGATCGTGTCGGTGCTGCTGCTGGCGTTGCTCGCCTCGCAGCTCGCGCAGGCCGCCGACCGGGCCCTGGTGCGCTGGAAATGACGCCACGCGCACCTCGCTCAGGCCACCCACGGCGCGAGGCGGCCTCGCGGACCCCGCTAACATGACGCTCGTCGACGTCCATCTGCACTTCCTCTCGCCGCGGGCCCTCGACGCCGCGCGGACGTCGCCCGCACGCGTGGGCGTGCGCGTGCTCGACGAGGGCGAGCGGCCGCGCCTGGTGGTGGGCGCCGAGCCGCCCACGCGCCCCTTGCTGGAGCCGCTCTATACACTCCCACGCCATCTGGCGTTCCTCGCGGCCCAGGGCATCGAGGCGGCGGTGTTCGGCCCGCTCATGGACGCCGCCGGCTACTCGCTGCCGCCCCGGCAGGGGGCCGCGTGGAGCCGGGCCCAGAACGAGGGGCTCGCGGCGTCGCTCGCGGCGGTCGGCGGGCGGCACGCCGGGCTCGCGACGGTGCCGCTCCAGTCGCCCGAGCTGGCGGCCGAGGAGCTGCGGGTCGCCGTCACGTCGCTCGGCCTGCGCGGCGCGATGATCGACCCCAACGCGCTCGGCCGGCCGCTCGCCGATCGCTCGCTCGACCCGTTCTGGAAGGCGGCGGCCGAGCTCGCCGCCCCGGTCATGCTGCACCCGTTCCTGCTGGAGGCGGTCGAGCGCTTCGGCCGGCACTACCTGCACAACCTGGTCGGGTACCCGTTCGAGACGACCCTGGCGGCGGGCAGCCTCATCCTCGGGGGGACGCTCGACCGCTTCCCGGCCCTCGACGTCGTGCTCGTGCACGGCGGCGGCTTTCTGCCGTATCACGTCGGGCGCTTCGACCGCGGCCACGCGGTGCGCCCGGAGGCGCGGGCCGACGGCGCGGCGTTGCCGAGCTCGTACCTGCGCCGCTTCCACTACGACACGCTCGTGCAGTTCCCGCCGGCGCTCGCGTATCTCGTCGCGCTGGTGGGCGCGGACCGCGTCCTGCTGGGAAGCGACCATCCGTTCTGGCTGGGCGACCCGGAGCCCGCGCGCATCGTGCGCGAGGCGGGGCTCTCGGCGGCGGCGCAGGCGGCGATCCTCGGCGACAACGCCGTGCGCATCTTCCACCTGAAGGCATGAGGGAGAGCGTCTTGCAATGACGCCACGCGCACCTCGCTCCGGCCACCCACGGTGCGCGCCGGCCTCGCGGGCCCCGTTGCAATGACTGATGGTTCGCCTCGGACGGCGGGGCCCCAGCCCCGCGACGTCCTGCGGCTCACACGGCCATGACGCCCGCGATCGGCCGTAGCGTGCGGCGCATCGAGGACCGGCGGCTCCTCACCGGCCGCGGGAAGTACGCCGCCGACTTCCGGCTGCCCGGGATGCTCCACGGCGCCGTCCTCAGATCGCCGCACGCGCACGCGCGCCTTCACGCGATCCGCGCGAAGGCGGCGCTCGGCTGTCCCGGCGTCGTCGCCGTCGTCACGGTCGCGGACCTGGGCGACGTCGGCCGCATCCCCGTGCGGCTCGGCCCCCGCCCGAGCATCGTCGCCTGCCTGCAGCCGCCGCTCGCGCGGGACAAGGTCCGCTACGTCGGCGAGCCGGTCGCGTTCGTCGTCGCCGAGAGCCGGTACCTGGCCGAGGACGCGCTCGAGGCGATGGAGGTCGACTACGACCCGCTGCCGACCGTCGCCGACGCGCGCCGGGCGGTGGAGGGCGACGCGCCCGTGCTCCACGAGGTGATCCACAGCAACGTGGTGGCCACGCTCGACACGCACAAGGGCGACGCGTCCTCCGCCATGGCGCAGGCGCACGTCCGCGTGCGCGAGCGCTTCGCCGTCCAGCGGCACACCGGCGTGCCGCTGGAGACGCGCGGGCTGACGGCCGCGTTCGAGCCCGGCACCGGTCTGCTGCGCCTCTGGGGCGTGGCCAAGGTGCCGCACTTCAACCGGCGTGTCCTCGCCGACCTCCTCGGCTATCCCGAGCACCTCATCCAGTTCACCGAGCTCGAGGTCGGCGGGGGCTTCGGCGTGCGTGGCGAGTTCTATCCCGAGGACTTCCTGGTGCCGTGGGCCGCGATGCGTCTCGGCCGGCCCGTGCAGTGGATCGAGGACCGCCGCGAGCATCTCATGGCGACCAACCACTCGCGACAGCAGTGGCACGAGACCGAGATCGGCTTCGACCGGGACGGCAAGATCGTCGCGCTGGTGGACCGGTTCCTGACCGACATGGGCGCCTACATCCGGACGCACGGCGTGCTCGTGCCCGAGCTCACCGCGGCGCTGCTGCCGGGGCCGTATCGCGTGCCCAACTACACTTCGGACGTCCGCTGCGTGCTGACGAACAAGACGCCGACCGGCACCTATCGCGGCCCCGGCCGCTTCGAGTGCACGTTCGTCCGCGAGCGGCTGATGGACCTTGCCGCCCCGCGCCTCGGCCTCGATCCGCTCGAGCTGCGGCGGCGCAACTTCATCACGCCCGCTGAGATGCCGTACGAGGTCGGCGGCGCCTCGCTGAACCAGCGCACGGTCTACGACTGCGGCGACTACGCGTCCGCGCTCGACCACGCGCTCGCGGCGCTCGGCTACGCGGCGGCGCGCCGGGAGCAGGCGGAGGCGCGGCGTCATGGCCGCCACGTGGGCATCGGTGTCGCCTGTCTCGTCGAGAAGGCCGGGCTCGGCCCGTGGGAGTACGCCCGGGTCGAGGTCGACGCGACCGGGCACGTCGTGGTGTACTCCGGCGTGGCGGCGGTCGGCCAGGGCATCGCCACGACACTCGCCCAGGTGGCCGCCGACGAGCTCGGCGTCGCGCCGGAGCGCATCACGGTGGTCCACGGCGACAGCGCGCGGGTGCCGTTCGGCGTCGGCGGCTTCGCGAGCCGTGGCGCCTCGGTGGCGCTGCCGGCCGCGCAGGAGGCCGCGCGCCAGGTGCGCGCGAAGATCCTGCGCGTCGCCGCCACGCTGCTGGAGGCGGCGGTGGACGACCTCGTGCTCGACGACGGCAGGGTCCACGTCCGCGGCATGCCGGACCGGACGGTGACCTTCCGGGAGCTGGCGCGCGCGGCGGTGCCCGGCCCGCCGGGCACGGAGCCGGGACTCACCGCGTCGCACGTCTTCGAGGCGCCGAAGATGACCTACCCGTACGGGTGCCACGCCGCGATGGTGGAGGTCGACGCCGAGACGGGCTGCGTGCGCATCCTCAAGTATGCGATCGCCTACGACATCGGCCGGGCCGTGAACCCGATGATCGTCGACGGCCAGCTGGTGGGCGCGCTCGCGCAGGGGATCGGCGGGGCCCTCCTCGAGGAGCTCGTGTACGACGAGCAGGGCCAGCTGCTCACCGGCACGCTCATGGACTACCTGCTCCCGACGGCGATGGAGATGCCCGCGTCGACCGTGGTCCGGATCCTCGAGGAGACGCCGACGCCGCTCAACCCGCTCGGGGTCAAGGGCGCCGGCGAGGGCGGCAGCTCCGGCTGCGGCGGGGCGATCGCCAACGCCGTCGCGGACGCGCTGGCGCCGCTCGGCGTGTCGATCACGGCGCTGCCGCTCTCGCCCGACCGGCTGTCGGCACTGCTGCGCGCGGCGCAGACGGGAGCGTCCTGATGGCCGCGCGCTACGTGAGCCAGAGCATCAAGCGGACCGAGGACCCGCCGCTCCTCATGGGACGCGCCCACTTCATGGGCGACCTCCGGCTGCCGGGCCTGCGGGCGGTGGCGTTTCTTCGGAGCCCGCACGCCCACGCGCGCCTCGTCAGCATCGACGTGCGGGCGGCGCTCGCGATGCCCGGGGTCGACGTGGTCGTCACCGGTACCGATCTCGCCGCCACGACGCGGCCGATCCGCGCGGCGATGAGCGGCGCCGGCTACAAGGAGAGCGCCTGGCCGGTGCTGGCCGTGGGCAAGGTGCGCTTCGCGGGCGAGCCGGTGGCGGCGGTGGTCGCCGCCGACGCGTACCGCGCCGAGGACGCGCTGGAGGCGATCCGCGTCGACTACGAGCCCTTGCCCGCCGTCGCCGACGCCGAAGCGAGCATG
Source organism: Candidatus Rokuibacteriota bacterium (assembly GCA_003220595.1). Taxonomy (GTDB): domain Bacteria; phylum Methylomirabilota; class Methylomirabilia; order Rokubacteriales; family CSP1-6; genus AR19. Next base: position 5,713 of record QHSZ01000164.1, read on the forward strand.
CGGGCCGACGCGCCGCGGCTGCACGAGGAGCTGCCCGACAACATCGTGTTCCACACGCGCTTCGAGCACGGACCCGTCGCGCAGGCGCTCGCCGCGGCTGACATCCGCATCGCGGAGACGTTCCGCCACGGACGCTGCTCGTCGGTGCCGATGGAGTCGCGGGGCGTGATGGCGGCCGTCGACCCGGTCGACGGCACGCTGACCGTCTGGGCGTCGTCGCAGTCGCCCCATCTCATGCGCAGCGGCCTCGCCGAGGCGCTCGGCCTGCCGGACTCGCGCATCCGGGTCCTCTGCCCGTCGGTCGGCGGCGGCTTCGGGCCGAAGATGCACCTCTACCCCGAGGACATCGCCGTCGCCGAGCTCGCGCGGCGGCTGCGTCATCCGGTGCGGTGGCTCGAGGACCGCCGCGAGAACCTGCTGGCGAGCGCGCAGGCCCGCGACCACGTGAACCACGTGGAGATCGGCGCCCGCAAGGACGGCACGCTCGTCGCGCTCAAGTCGACGCTCATCTGCGACTCCGGCGCCTACTCCGTGTACCCGGTGACGGCGTCGCTCGAGCCCCTCACGGCGGCGGGGATCCTGCCGGGCCCGTACAAGCTCCCCGCGCTGGCCTACGACGCCTACGCCGTCCTGACGAACAAGTGCCCGGCCGGCGCCTACCGCGGCGTCGGCATGGCCCTCGGCACGTTCGTGCGCGAGCGGCTCGTCGACATGCTCGCCCGGCGCGCGGGGCTCGATCCCGCCGAGGTGCGCCGGCGCAACTTCATCGGCGCCAGCGAGCTGCCGTTCGCGACGGCCTCGGGGCTCGTGCTCGACAGCGGCGACCCCGCGCAGTCGCTCGAGCGTGCGCTCGACACCGCCGGCTACGCCGCCCTCCGCCGAGCGCCGCGCCGCACGCCGGCGGGCGCGTACCGCGGCATCGGCGTGGCGGCCTACACGGAGTTCACCGGGATGGGCTCCGCCACCTTCCGGCGGCGCGGCATGCGCCAGGTGGCGGGCCACGATGCGGCCACCGTCCGCGTCGAGCCGACCGGCGAGGTGCGCGGCTTCGTGAGCGCGGCCTCCCAGGGCCAGGGGCACGCCACGACGCTCGCCCAGGTCCTCGCCGACGAGCTCGGCGTGGAGCTCGGCGCGGTGACGATCATCGAGGGCGACACCGAGCGCTGTCCGTACGGCAGCGGCTCGTTCGCGAGCCGCAGCATGGTCGTCAGCGGTGGCGCGCTCATCCTGGCCGCGCGCCGCGTGCGGGAGAAGATCGCGGTGATCGCGGCGCACATGCTGGAGGCGGCCCCCGAGGACCTCGCGATCGAGCGCGGCACGATCGCGGTGCGCGGCACACCGGGCCGGGCCCTCACGCTCGCCGACGTGGCGGGCCTCGCCTACCGGCCGGCGGGCGGCACGCTGCCGCCCGGTGTCGACCCGGCCCTCGAGGCGACGCAGTACTACGACCCGCCGCCCGCGACGTTCTCCAACGGGTCGCACGTGGCGGTGGTGGAGGTCGATCCCGAGACGGGCCAGGTCGCGCTCGTGCGCCACGTCGTCGTGGAGGACTGCGGCCGGATCGTCAACCCGATGATCGTCGACGGCCAGACGCACGGGGCGGTCGCCCAGGGCATCGGCAACGCGCTCTACGAGGAGATCGCCTATGACGCCCAGGGCCAGCCGCTCACGACGACCTTCATGGACTACCTGATCCCGACGGCGATGGACGTGCCGCGCCTCGATATCGTCCACATGGAGACGCCGCCCGCGACGAGCGTCAGCGGCTTCAAGGGCATGGCCGAGGGCGGCACGATCGGCTCGACGGCCGCGCTGGCCAACGCCGTGGCCGACGCGCTGGCGCCGCTCGGCATCGAGGTCCGCGAGCTGCCGCTGACCCCGGACCGCGTCTATCGCCTCCTCAAGGAGACACGCGCATGACACGCACGAAGCTGACCGCCGTGACGGCGCTCGTCGCGCTGGCGCTGGCGTCGGGCGGGCCGCCCGCGCGGGCGCAGGAGCGGGTGAAGATCCGCGTGGCCGCCCTCACCCTGCCGGTGTTCAACCCGATCATCGTCCACCTCATGAAGGAGAAGGGCATCGACGCCCGCCACCAGCTCGACATGGACGTGCGGGCCTATCCCTCCATCGCGGCGTTCTACGCCGCGCTGGCGACGGGCGAGGCCGACACGACCGTCGTCGGCGGGCCGACGGTCTTCCAGAAGATGCGCACCGAGGGCGTGCCGATCCGGATCGTGGCCACGATCGTGCCGCAGTCGGACCTCGTGATCCTGACGGCCAGCCCGGCGATCCAGAGCCTCGTCGACCTCAAGGGCAAGACGCTGGCCGCCGACATGGGCTCCCAGCAGTACCAGGCCGTCGCCATCTACGGCCGCGCGAAGGGCCTCACGCTCGGCACCGACGTCACGGTGGTGCAGGCGAGCTTCGCGCTCGCGCGCACGCAGCTGGCGGCGGGCCGCGTGGACGCGGCGATGGTCATCGAGCCGATCGCGACGATGATGCTGAAGGAGAACGCGCAGTACCGGATGATCTTCAACGGCGGCGTCGCGTGGCGCGAGCTGACCGGCGGGGAGGGCTGGGACCTCGTGGTGCCGCTGCGCGAGGACTTCATCAAGCGCGCGCCGGCCGCGGTGGCGCGGTGGATCGCGGCGCTCCAGGAGGTGCAGGCGTTCGTCAAGCAGAACGTCGACGAGGCCGACGCGATCGTGGCGCGGACCGTGAAGCTGCCGCCCGGCATCTTCAAGGAGGCGCTCGCCAGCGGCCGGTGGGTCGTCGACGTGCGGCCCGCCTGGGGCGCGCGTGAGCGGAAGAGCATCCGGGACATGTTCGAGCGGGCCGTCGCGGCGAAGTACCTCGAGAAGCTGCCGGACGACGCCATCATCTACGCGCCCTGAGCGTGGGCGCCTGGGGAGACGAGCCATGAGGAAGATCGTATCGAGCGTGTTGCTGGCCGCGGGCCTCGCCACCCTCGCGGTGGCGCCGCCGGCGCCGGCCCAGGAGCCGGTCAAGGTCAAGATCGGCCGCCTCGCGTTCCCGTCGCTCTCGACCATGATGATCGACATCGTGAAGGACCAGGGGCTCGACCGGAAGCACGGCCTCGACCTCGAGCCCGTGACCCTGGGCGCCATCTCGGCCTACTACGCGGCGCTCGCCACCGGCGAGGTCGACATGCTGCCGGCCGGCCCCCACGTGCTGCAGAAGATGCGGCTCGAGGGCGTGCCGATCAGGGCCGCGCTCACCTACGCGCGGCTCAACGCGCTCGCGGTGATCACCGCCGATCCCGCGATCAAGACGATCGCCGACCTCAAGGGCCGCTCGATCGCCGCCGACATGGGCTCGTCCGAGTATCAGATCCTGGCCCTCTACGGCCGGACCCAGGGCGTCGTCTTCGGCAAGGACGTCAGCGTCGTCCAGGCCGGCCCGCCGCTGGCGCGCACGCAGCTGCAGGCCAAGCGCGTCGATGCGGCGATGACCTGGGAGCCGTCGGCGACGCTCACCCTGCGCGACAACCCGCAGTACCGCACGATCCTCACGGGCGACATCGCGTGGAAGGCGGTCGCGAAGGCCGAGGGCTGGGAGCTGATCGTCGCCGTGCGCGAGGATTTTCTGAGAAAGAGCCCCGACGCGATCGCGCGGCTGCTCCGCATGTTCCAGGACGGGCAGCGGTTCATCCGGGCGAGCCTCGACGACGCCGACCGGATCGTGGCCAGCAGCGTGAAGCTGCCGCCCGGGGTCTTCAAGGAGGCCGTCGCGTCGGGCCGGCTCGTCTACGACGTCATGCCGGCCTGGGAGGCCGAGCGGGCGGTCATCTGGGACATGTTCAGGATCGCCGTGGACGTCGGCTATCTCCCGAAGCTGCCGGACGAGGGCGCGATCTACAAGCCCTGACGATGCGACCCGAGGAGGCCATCGGCAGCGAGACCGTCGAGGCGCGGGAGGCGCGCGCCCCCTTCCGCTTCCCGCGGGAGATGGTCGTGGGCCTCCTCGCGCTCGCCGTCGCCTGGGAGATCGTCTCGTGGTTCGTGCCGCCGTTCATCGTCCCCGGCTGGGGCCGCATCTTCAAGAGCCTCCTCGGCCTGCCGCTGGACTTCGTCCTCGTCACGCTGGCGCGCGTCGTCGGCGCCCTCGTCGTGTCGTTCGTCCTCGGTCTCGGGCTCGCCGTCGCCATGTACGCCTCCACGCCGGTCGAGCGCTACGCCCGGCCGCTCGTCCGCCTGCTCATGGCGGTGCCCGTCGTCTGCTGGATCCTGTTCGCCGTGCTCTGGTTCAAGTGGGTGGAGTTCCGGATCGCGTTCGTGCTCGTCGTGGTGTGCGCGCCCGTGTTCCTCGTCGACGCGCTCGACGCGATGAAGGGCGTGTCGAAGGACCTGCGTGACATGCTGCGCTCCTTCCGGCCCACGCGCGTGCAGCTGTTCACCAAGCTCGTGCTCCCGGCCACGGTGCCGGCGATCCTGACGAGCTGGAAGATCAACCTGAGCCTGGCGATCCGCGTCGTGACCATCGCCGAGCTGGTGGGCGCGGTGACGGGCATCGGCTACGGTCTCGTCGTCGCCCAGGAGCTGTTCTCGGTGTCCGAGGTCTTCGCCTGGACCCTCATCCTGGTCGTGATCCTCTTCCTCGCGGAGGCCGTCCTGACGCGCGTGGAGGAGCGTATCTTACGGTGGCGCGCATGAAGGGCGCGGGCGCGATCGACGTCGCCGGGCTCCGCAAGGTCTTCCGCCACACGGGCGGAGGCGAGGCGGTGGTGGCGATCGAGCGCCTCGACTTCACGATCCGCCAGGGCGACATGGTCGCGATCGTCGGCCAGACCGGCTGCGGCAAGTCGACGTTCCTCAACATCCTCATCGGGCTCGAGCGGCCGACCGAGGGCCGCGTCGCCATCGGCGGCCGGACGCCCTACGGCGACTTCGATCACTTCCGGGGGACGCTGGCGGCGGTCTTCCAGCAGGACCGCCTGCTGCCGTGGCGCACCGCGCTCGACAACGTCCGCCTGCCGCTCGAGCTGCTCGGCCGCGCGCCCGACGAGCAGGCCCGGCGGGCCCGGGCGTGGCTCGACCGCCTCGGCCTGGCCCGGTTCGAGCGCGCCTATCCCCACGAGCTGTCGGGCGGCATGCGCCAGCGCGTCGCCCTCGCGCGCGCGTTCGTGATCGAGCCGGCGCTGCTGCTCGCCGACGAGGCCTTCGGCCACCTCGACGAGGTGACCTCGGCCGCGCTCCGCACCACGTTCATCGACCTGGCGCGTACCGAGGGCCACACCGCCATCCTCGTCACGCACCAGCTCGAGGAAGCGATCGACATGGGCGGCCGCATCCTCGTCTTCGGACGCCCGGGCGCGCTGCTGGCCGACATCGACCTCCACTCGTGGCCGCGGACGTCGGTGGCGGGGCTCCGCGGCGACATCCAACGCATGCTCCAGAGCAACGCACCCTTAAAGGAGCCTCCGGCATGAAGATCGACGCTACCGCGCAGAAGGTGCTGGACCGGATCGACGTCGACGAGTTAGTGAAGGTCGCCCTCGACCTCGGCAACATCGACAGCCCCACGGGGAGCGAAGGGCCCGTCGCCGACTACGTCCATGACTGGCTGACGCGCGAGGGCTTCGCCGCGAGGAAGGTGGCCCTGCTGGCCGACCGGCCGAACGTGATCGGCACGCTGCCGGGCACGGGGCAGGGGCGGAGCCTCGTGTTCAACAGCCACATGGACACGACAATCCACAAGGACGAGTGGTGGACGACCCGGCGCGCCGCCGATCCGGTCTTCCACTCGGCGTGGCGGGAGGGCGACGTGCTGGTCGGCAATGGGGTGTGCAACGACAAGGGGCCGATGGCCACATGGCTGCTCGCCGCCAAGGCGCTCAAGGACAGCGGCGTCCGGCTCAAGGGCGACCTCGTGCTGATGTCTGTGGTCGGCGAGATCGGCGTGGAGCCGGTCGACGAGTTCCAGTCGCCGCAGTATCTCGCGAAGGAGGCCGGCACGCGCTTCGCCATCACCCACGGCGGCGTCGGCGACTACGCGCTCGTCGCCGAAGGTACCGACTTCGGGCTGGTCGGCGTCGAGGCCGGCAAGGCGTTCTTCAAGCTCACCGTGTTCGGCAACGACCTGCCGATCTATACCCCGTACATCCCGAGGCCCAATCCTGTCGAGCGGAACCCGAACGCGATCGTCCGCATGGCGCCCGTCCTCCAGAAGCTCGAGGACTGGGCCTTCGAGTACGAGAAGAAGAACCGCTACGAGTGCAAGGGCGGCGTGATCGTCCCCCGTGTCAACGTCGGCGCCATCCGCGGGGGCGTGCCGTACAAGATCACCAAGACAGTCCAGCAGTGCGCCATCTACCTCGACGTGCGCGTCACGCCCGTGCAGAACCCGCTCGACGTCCGCGAGGACCTGCGCCGGCTCGTCGCCGGCCTCCACCTCGAGGGCGAGGTGGAGCTCTTTGCGTACCGGCCGGCGTTCGAGGCCGATCCGCAGAAGGTCGAGCCCCTGGCGTCGGCGATCACGCGCGCCCATCAGGCGATCCTGGGCGGCGCACCCAAGCCGGCGGCGCCGCCGTTCTCGAGCATGTGGCGCGACATCAACTGCTTCAACGAGATGCGGATTCCCGCCATCACGTACGGCCCGGGCATCAGCGTCGGCGGCGGCAACTTCGGGATGAAGATCGCCGATCTCGTGACGGGTGCCAGGCTCTACGCGCTCACCGCGCTCGACCTCTGTAACCAGGAACGCTAGCTCGGAGACGGAGGCGTCATGCCCTACGAAGAGGTCAACGGCGTCCGGCTGTACTACGAGGCGCACGGGCAGGGGGACTGGCTCGTGCTCGTGCACGAGTTCTCCGGCTGCGCCAAGAGCTGGGAGCCGCAGCTCGCGGCCTTCGCGCAGCGGTATCGGGTCCTCGTCTACAACTGCCGGGGCTATCCGCCGTCGACGGTCCCGACCGACCTCTCGGCCTATTCCCAGGAGCTGTCGATCGAGGACCTGCGCCAGCTCATGGAGCGGCTCGACGTGCGGCGGCCGTTCCTCGGCGGCTTCTCGATGGGCGGCAGCATCGCGCTCAACTTCGCGCTCGCGTACCCTGAGCGCGTGCGCGCGCTGATCCTGGCCGGCACGGGCACGGGCTCGGCGGACAAGGCGCAGTTCGCCCGTGAGTTCGGCCCCATCGCCGAGCGGCTCGAGCGCGAGGGCGTGCAGAAGGTCGCCGAGGACTATCTCCGGAGCCCCACGCGCATCCAGCTGCTCCGGAAGAACCCGGCGATGTGGAAGAAGCTCTACACCGAATTCCTCGCGCTGTCGGCGACGGGGCTGGCGCACACCCTGCGCGGTGTGCAGCTCCGGCGCCCCACGATGTACGAGCTCCGGGAC
>QHSZ01000165.1 GCA_003220595.1 Candidatus Rokuibacteriota bacterium
CACCGACCCATCTCACCGCTCGCCTCGTGGCGCGACGCCACTCAGCTCGCACCGCCACCCATCGGCCGGACGATCTCCACTCGGTCCCCTTCGCTGAGCAGCGTCGCCGCGTAGGCACGCTTCGGCGTGATCTCGCGGTTCACCGCCACCGCGGTGAACTCGCGCTTGACGCCCAGGTGAGTCAGGAGGCCGTCGACGCTGAGGCCGTCGGCGACCTCGTGCTCCTTACCGTTCACGACGATCTTCATAAGCAAAACGGCCGCGCCCCTCGGGGGTGCGGCCGCAATCGGTCAGGCGCTCGCCGTGTTCCCTTCGCTGGAATTATCCAGAGCAGGTTCGAGGGGTCCCGGGCCGCACCCGGTTCTCAGGAATCCTCCCCCCACGACGACACTCGGAGTATACCACCGCGCGCGGGCGCCCTCAGTGGGCCTCCGTGATGGCCTTGAGGGCGGCCGGGTTCTCGAGCGACGAGAGATCGCCCGGCTCGTACCCGAGATACGTCGCCCGGATCACCCGGCGCATGACCTTGGCGCTCCGGGTTTTCGGCAGGTCGCGCACGAAGAGCACGCGCTCGGGCTTGAGCGCCTTGCCCATCTGCTTGGCGACGCGCTCCGCGAGCTCGGCGCGGAGCGGCTCGGAGGGGGCGGAGTCCCGGCGGAGCACGACGAAGCAGACGATCGCCTCGCCCTTCACCGCGTGGGGGACGCCGACCACGCCCGCCTCGGCGACGGCCGGATGCCCGACCAGCACCGACTCGACCTCGGCCGGGCCGAGGCGCTTGCCCGCGATCTTCAGCGTGTCGTCCGAGCGCCCCTGGATGAACCAAAAGCCGTCCTCGTCCACGAACGCCCAGTCGCCGTGGACCCAGACGCCCGGCCAGCGGGACCAGTAGGTCTCCTCGTAGCGCTGCGGGTCCTTCCAGAAGCCCTGCGTCATGCCTGGCCACGGCGCCTTCACGACCAGCTCGCCCACCTGGCCGCGGACGGGCTTGCCGTCCTCGCCGAAGCACTCGGCCGCCATCCCCGGGATGGGCCCGGCGAACGAGCACGGCTTGATCGGCGCGATCGGGAAGCAGCCCAGGATGCCGCCCGAGATCTCCGTGCCGCCCGTGTAGTTGATGATCGGCAGGCGCGCCTTGCCCGCGTTCTCGAAGAGCCAGCGGTAGGGCTCGGGATTCCAGGGCTCACCGGTCGAGCCGATGAGGCGCAGCGAGGAGAGCTCGTGCGCGTGCACGTGCTCGGCGCCGTGGGGCATCAGCGCGCGGACCGCCGTGGGCGACATCCCCATCACCGTCACCTCGTGGCGCTCCACGAGCGCCCAGAGCCGGTCCGCCTTCGGGTAATCCTGCACGCCCTCGAAGAGCACCGCCGTCCCGCCGTGGAAGAGCCCCGCGGTGATGAGCATCGGCCCCATGAGCCAGCCGAGGTCGGTGAGCCAGAAGAGCCGGTCGCCAGGACCCACGTCCATCAGGTAGCCGAAGTCGTGGGCGCACTTGATGAGGAAGCCGCCGTGAGTGAGCACCGCGCCCTTGGGCCGGCCCGTCGTGCCGGAGGTGTAGATGAGGAGGCAGGGCCGGTCGGCCTCCACCGGGAGCGCCGGGCACTGGTCGGATTCGCCCGCGATGAGGTCGTGCCACCACTGGTCGCGCCCGGCAGTCCACGGGATCTCGCGGCCGAGCCGCTTGTACACGAGCACGTGCTTCACGCTCGGCGACAGCGCGGCGGCCTCGTCCGCGGTCTCCTTCATCTTCACGACCTGACCGCGCCGCTGGAAGCCGTCCGCCGTGATCAGGACCTTCGCCTCGCAGTCCTGGAGCCGGGACGCCACGGCCTGGGCTCCGTAACCCGAGAAGCACGGCGTGTAGATCGCGCCGATCCTGCCGGCGGCGAGCGTCGCGACCGCCGCCTCCGGCGACATCGGCAGGAACACGCCCACGCGATCGCCCTCGCCGACGCCCAGGCGCTTGAGCGCGTTCGCCAGACGGTTCACCTCGCGCGCGAGCTCCCGGTAGGTCAGCGTCCGGCCCTGACCGTCGTCCCCCTCCCAGATGATCGCGGCCTGGTCGCCACGCCCCGCGTCGATGTTCCGGTCGACGCAGTTGTCGGTGAAGTTCAGCAGCCCGTCGGGGAACCAGCGCGGCCACTGCGCGCCCCGTGAGGAGTCCAGCACGCGCGTGTACGGGCGGGTGAACCGCACGCCGAGATCGCGAACGACCGCGTCCCAGTACCACTCGGGCTCCGCGACAGAGCGGCGCTGCAGCTCCCCCAGTGAGTCGATCTTCTGCGCGCGCATGAAGCGCGCGATGCGCGAGCGCTCGGCAAACTCTCGCGTGGGCCTCCAGACGATCTCGCTCCTGCCGCTCTCGGTCATGGGCTCCCTCCCGACAGGGGGAGTTTACACCGCGAGCGCCTTGCCGACTCCCCGGCTGCTCTCTATAGTGCGTGCGTGACGGGCGCCGCGGCGATCCCAGACCCCCGCCGGATGCGGGTCGGCCTCTGCACCGACCAGAACCTGCCCTGGCCCATGCTGGTCGAGCGCTGGCGGCTCTACGAGCGACTCGGCTTCGACAGCGTGTGGGACTGCGACCACTTCAATCAGCCGAGCCGCCCGACCGGCCCCTTCTACGAGGGATGGACGCTGCTCGCCGCGCTCGCCGCGCGGACCGAGCGGATCCGCATCGGCGTCCTGGTGAGCTGCAACTCGTTCCGTCATCCCGCGCTGCTCGCCCACGAGGCGATGACCGTCGATCACGTCTCGAACGGGCGCCTCGAGCTGGGGCTCGGCGCCGGCTGGTTCGTCCCCGAGCACGAGCAGTTCGGGCTCGGCTTCCCGCCGCCGGGAGAGCTGGTCGGCCGGCTCCACGAGGCGGTGCAGATCGTGGACGCGCTGCTGCGTCACGGGTTCGCAAGCTTCGCCGGGCGCTACTACCGGCTGAAGGACGCCCACCTCCGCCCGGGCCCGATCCAGAAGCCGCGGCCGCCGCTCACCCTTGGCGCGCACAGGACACGCATGCTCAGGATCTGCGCCGAGTTCGCCGACCGCTGGAACTCCTTCGGGACGGTCGAGGAGATGCGCGAGCGCAACCGGATCCTCGACGAACACTGCGCGGCGCTCGGGCGCGACCCCCGGAGCATCTCGCGCTCGTTCTACGGCTGGGCGAGCAAGATGGCGGAGCAGGGTCTGCCCGACCCCTGGGCAAGCGTCGGCGCATTCGAGGACGTCGTCGGGCGGTACGCCGAGGTCGGCATAAACGAGTTCATCATCGACCAGCCGCGCCCCGAGCAGCTCGCGGTGCTCGAGCGGGTCGCCGGCGACGTGATCCCGAAGCTCCACGAGCGCTCGGGTGCGTAGCGTGACGAGCCGCCCGCCCCGGAGCGCCGGCGTCATGCTGCTCGTGCTCTCGTCCCTCGCGACCGGATGCGCGACGTCCCACCAGGCAAGCGACAAGGCATTCATCCGGGAGCCCGGCGACAGAATGTATCGCCCACCGGCCGACGTGTCCGAGTCGGCCAAAGGGCTCTGGGAGTACGCCGTGCTGAGCGAGAACGCCTACCACGGCGAGTGGAAGAGGCAGCGTCCCGCGCCGCCCGAGCAGGAGGCCCAGGTGCTCCAGCTCCCGGAGGCCACGCCGGAGGCGTATGCCAGTCGCTGCGTGCCGGAACGGGTCGGGCCGATCCCGCTACCGGGATGGACCATGTGGGAACACTTCCCGAGCCCCAGCCTCATTCGGGAAGCGATCCGCGTCGGGCTCTTCGTGGAGGTATGGGAGAAGCGGTCGTCTCCGCCGGTGGTCGCAATCGTCTTCAGGGGCACCGAGTTCAACAGCCTGAAGGACTGGATCTCCAACCTCAGATGGTTTCTCAGGTTCGTCCCCTGGTACGAGGACCAGTACACGGTCGTGTCCGGGCGTGTCGGCCGCGAGTTCGTCGACCGCCTCGCCGCGCGCAGGCCGGAGCGCACGGGCGACGGCGCGAAGGCGGTGCGCATCGTCGCGGCGGGACATTCGCTGGGCGGCGGGCTCGCACAGCACGTGGCCTACTCGATGCCCCTGACGTCGAGCGCCGGCGCCCCGGTGCCTCGCGTGTCCAGCGTGTACGCGTTCGATCCGTCGCCGGTCACGGGGTGGTCGAGCGTCGCGAGCGAGCTGCGTCGGGCCAACGCCGCCGGTCTCTGGATCGACCGGGTCTTCGAGCACGGAGAGATCCTGGCCTACGTCCGCCTGCTGATGAGCTACACCGTCCCGCCCTCCGCCGCGAACCCGAGCGTCAAGGAGATCCGCTACAACTTCGTGCAGTCGGTGAACCCGTTCAGCAGTCACTCGATGCGGCTCCTCGCCTGCGCGCTCGTCGACGCCAGCGGGCACGCGCGACTGCCGGACGTGATCGAGCGGTTCCGAGGCAAGCGGTAGGGCTTGTGGCGGTCCGGCCCCTTGACTATAGTCTGCGCAGCCTGCGCGAGGTCGTCCCGAGGAGGAGCGCCATGAACGGTTGGCAGAACGATCCAAGGCTGAAGCGGCTGGTGGCCGAGCGCAGCGAGGGCACCGTGAGCCGCCGGGCGTTCCTGGCGCGGCTCAGCGGCACGGCCGTCGGCGCGGCGGCCACCACGCTGGCCGGGAGCGCCCGACCGGCGGGCGCGCAGAAGAAGATCGCCGTCACGATGTGGGACACCGAGCCCAACCCGGCCACGCGCGCGGCCGTCAAGGCGATCGTCGAGGACTTCCAGAAGATCCATAAGGACGTCGAGATCCGATGGCGGCGAAGAGCCCGCCCGCCGCCTCCCACACCCAGACCTATGTGGTGACGTCCTTCCGAGCCAAGGGGCTCATCGAGCCGGTCGACGATCTCGTCAAGGCACTCGGCGAGGACAGGATCTTCCCGTCCGTGCTGCGCTGGCTCAAGTATCCGGACGGCAAGTACTGGGGGCTGACGCACGCGTGGGGCGCGGACAATCTCGGGGGCCGGGGAGACATCGCCCAGGCGGCGGGCGTGAATCCCCAGGGCTGGAAGACCTGGGACGACTGGCTTCGCGATCTGCCGAAGCTCAACAAGGCGCCGCAGTACTACGGTCTCTCGATGGCCGGCATCCCGTTCTTCGTGAACGAGGACGTCTACATGTTCACGGGATCAAACGGCGGGAGCATCTTCGACGACAAGGGTTACCCCGCGCTCGACAGCCCGGCGGTCCAGGGCATGCTGGAGTTCTGGAAGAAGCTCAAGCCCTTCATGCCGCCGGGGTGGGCCTCCCACGACTACCTGGAGACGCTTTCGGCCTGGGCGAACGGCAAGGCGACGCAGACGTACATGTGGGGCCGCACCGCGGGCTACATCGACCAGTACGCGCCGCCCGACAAGCGGAACGCGGACATCTTCCAGATGTGGCCCAAGACGATCGGCCCGCACGGAAAGCAGCCCCTCACCCAGTTCGACAACGAGCCCTGGGTGATCTACGCGGACGCCCCCGCCGACGAGAAGGCGGCGGCCAAGGAGTTCCTGAAGTTCCTCTTCAAGAAGGAGAACTACCGCCGGTACTGCGAGTCGGTACCCGTTCACCTCCTGTCGATCTTCAAGGAGGACTTCAAGGACCCGAGCTACCTCAACCATCCCGAGCGCAAGCGCTGGAAGCCCTGGCTCGACGCGCAGGTGAAGTGGGTCGAGATGGGGCGGGCGCACCCACTCCTGGTGTGCAACCCCCAGGACATGCTGATCCCCTGGATCGGCGACGTGGCGGCGGCGCCGATCCTGGCCGACATGGTCATGGCGGTCGTCGAACGCGGGAAGGATCCGAAGGGTGCGGCGAAGGAGGCCAGCGACAAGATCTCCCGAGACATCATCGGCAAGGCCACGTAGGGCGCTCGCGCGCCGTCGCATGAGCGTCCGCGCCGACACGCTCCTCCTCGCGCCGGGCCGCATGCGACGCCGCCGGCGCGAGGCCCTGATCGGCCTCGGCCTGCTGCTGCCGGCGGCCGCCCTCGTCTTCGGGTTTGCGCTGTTCCCGGTCGGCTACAACGTGTGGCTCGGCTTCTTCGCGAAGCACTCGCTGCGCGCCACCAGCACGTGGGTCGGCCTCGGCAACTACGCGCAGCTCCTCGGCGATCCCGACTTCTGGCGCAGCGTCTGGCTCGCCACGGTCTACGCGGTCGGGAGCACGGCGCTTCAGATCGTCGTCGGAGTCGCCGCCGCCCTCGTCCTGCACGAGCGGTTCCCGGGCTCTCACTTCCTCCGCGGCGTCGCCCTCTTCCCCTATATGATCCCGACGGTGATCGCCGTCTTCGTCTGGCGCTGGCTCATGAACGATCTCTACGGCGTGATCCCCTACATGCTGAGCGCGCTCCCGATCCCCGGGCTCCCCGAGGCGTGGCTCACCCACGGGACGATCATGTGGGTGCTCATCATCCTCTCCGTCTGGACCTTCTTCCCCTTCGTGCTCGTCAACGTGCTCGCGCGGCTCCAGACGATCCCGCCCGAGCTCTACGACGCGGCCCGGGTCGACGGGGCCTCGGCCGTTCGCCAGTTCATCCACGTCACGCTGCCCCAGCTCCGCAACGTGCTGCTGATCGTGCTGCTGCTGCGCGGAATCTGGATGTTCACCAAGTTCGACGTCCCCTGGCTGCTCGGCTTCGGCGGGGGCGCGGGGGAGGCGATCCGGACGCTCCCCGTCTTCACGTACCAACGCTCGTTCACCTACTACCAGGCGGGGATGGGCGCCGCGCTGTCGAACGTCATGCTCGCGCTCCTGCTGATGGCGGTGACGATCTACTTCATCGCCCTCCTACCCGAGTCGGAGAACGACGATGCGTGAGCCGCGTTCGCGCGCGCTCTCGCGCGGCGCCGCCTGGGGGCTGCGCCTGGGGCTCTTCGTCTTCTGCGCGTTCCCGCTCTACTGGATGCTGGTCTCCTCGCTCAAGGTGAGCCACGAGCTCCTCGCCTCGCCGCCAACCTTCGTGCCGCACGAGTGGGAGCTGCGCGCCTACCGGAAGCTGTTCTACGAGACGAACTTCTGGACGTACTTCCAGAACACCGTCGTCGTGGCCGCGCTGACCACGGTGATCGTCATCGTCGCCGGCGTCATCGGCGCCTACAGCCTCACGCGCTACGCCTTCCCGGCGCGCGCGTTCGTCGCGCGGCTCACCCTGCTGGCGTACATGTTTCCGCCGATCATCATGCTCGTCCCGCTGTTCCTGCTGGCCCGCGAGCTCGGGCTGACGAACTCGCTCCCGGGCCTGGCCCTGACCTACATCTCCTTCTCGCTGCCGTACGCGCTCTGGATCCTCAGGGCCTTCTTCCAGGCCATCCCGATCGAGCTCGAGCACGCGGCGCTCATCGACGGGGCCAACCGCGCGCAGGCGCTCGCCTACGTCGTGATGCCGCTCGCGCTGCCCGGCATCATCGCCACTGCAATCTTCACCTTCATCGTCGCCTGGAACGACTTCCTCTTCGCGCTGGTGCTGATCGGTAAGGACGAGCTCAAGACGCTCGCGATCGGGATCAACGAGTTCTTCCACATGGCGGTCGTGGACTGGGGTCTCATCATGGCCGCCGGCGTGATGGTCACCATCCCCGCGCTCGTGTTCTTCGTGGCCGTCCAGCGCTATCTCATCGCCGGCTGGGGCGCCGGCGGTCTCAAGGGCTGAGGCGCGACACCGCGCATGATCCCGATCCGCGACACCGTCCCGAGCCGGGGCACGCCGGTCGTCACGTGGACCCTGATCGCGGTCAACGTCGCCGTCTTCTTCTACGAGCTCACGCTGGCGCCCGAGGAGCTCGAACGCCTCTTCTACCTTTTCGGCGTGGTTCCCGCCCGCTTCAGCGATCCGCAATGGGCCCGCTGGGTCGGGTTCCCGGTCGACGACTACTGGCCCTTCCTGACCAGCATGTTCTTGCACGGCGGCTGGATGCACGTCATCGGGAACATGTGGACGCTGTGGATCTTCGGCGACAACGTCGAGGAGCGCATGGGACGCGCGCGGTTCCTCGGCTTCTACCTGCTGACGGGTCTCGCGGCGGGGCTCACCCACTGGTTCACGAACGCCGACTCGACCGTGCCGACCGTCGGCGCCTCGGGCGCCATCGCGGGCGTGCTGGGCGCGTACTTCGTTCTCTTCCCGTTCTCACGCATCATCACGCTGTTCCCGATACTCTTCTTCCCGTTCTTCTTCGAGCTGCCGGCGGCGACCTACCTCCTCTTCTGGTTCCTGAGCCAGGTCTTCAGTGGCACGCTGGCCGGCCTCTCCCCCGAGAGCGTGGGAGGCGTCGCCTGGTGGGCGCACGTGGGCGGCTTCGTGGCAGGCGTCGCGCTTCATCGTCTCTTCGTGCTCCCGAGGCGAAGCCAACCACGCCCGTGGGAGCGCGACGAGTCCGGCGTCGAGGGTGCGTGGGTTCGCTGGCGCTGACCCGGAAAGCACAACGCGGAGGGCGCGCATGGACATCGGACAAGCCATCTGGATCTTCTTCCTGCTGACGGCGCTGCAGCCGGTCGTCAAGCAGCGGCTGCTGGAGGCCTCGCGGCAGCGGCTCCTGGCGCAGATCGAGCGCCGGCGTCAGTCGCGCGTCATCCTGATGGTCCATCGCCAGGAAACGATGAGCGTCCTCGGCTTTCCGATCATGCGCTACATCGACGTCAACGACGCCGAGGACGTGATGCGCGCGTGCGCGATGACGGATCCGGAGGTGCCGCTCGACATCGTGCTCCACACGCCTGGCGGCCTCGTCCTGGCGTCCCTACAGATCGCCCAGGCCGTGCGCCAGCACAAGGGCAAGGTGACGGTGTTCGTGCCCCACTTCGCGATGTCAGGCGGGACGCTCATCGCGCTGGCCGCCGACGCGATCGTGATGTCGCCGCACGCCGTGCTGGGGCCGGTCGATCCTCAGCTCGGGCAGTACCCGGCCGCCTCGCTGCTCAAGGTCGTGGCGAAGAAGCCGCTCGCCGAGCTCGACGACCAGACGCTCATCCTGGCCGACGTGGCCGAGAAGGCCGTCAATCAGGTCCGGGACAGCGTCCAGGGCCTCCTTGCGCGAAGCCAGCCACCGGAGAAGATCGCGGACCTGGCCCGCCTGCTGTCGACGGGAACCTGGACTCACGATTACCCGATCACGCTCGGTGAGGCGCAGCGGCTCGGGCTCAAGGTCAGTTCGGACATGCCCCCGGAAGTGCTGCAGCTGATGAGCCTCTACCCGCAGCCGGTGCGGCGGCAACCGTCGGTGGAGTTCCTGCCGATCCCGCGCCGGGCGGAGCGGGCCAAGCCGCCGGACTAGAGCGCGTCGAGCTGGCGGGCGAGCGCCTCGCGGTCCGTGACGGGCAGCTCGCACGCGTAGTTCCGGCAGACGTACGCGGTCGCCCGCCCGCCCACCGCCTCGCGCTTCTGGAGGAGCGGGATGCCCTCGGCGGCGCGCGCGTCGCCCGCAGCCATCCCGGCGACGATGCGGTTCGGCAGGTAGCGCCCGAACACCTCGGCGACGAGGCCACGCAGCCCGTCGCCCGCCGTGGGCGCGACCAGTGCCACCTCGACGACGGGCCCCAGGTGGAAGTCGAGCGCGCCGAGGTAGCGGCCGAAGCCCGACGCGTAGCGGGTCATGAGGTCGGCCATCGGCCTGAGGGCCTCCCGCGCGGTGGACTCGTAGCGCGACTCGCCCGTCAGGCTCGCGAGGCGGAAGAGCGTCTCGATCGCGACCGAGCTGCCGCACGGCACCGCGTTGTCGAAGAGGTTCCGGGGGCGGACGATGAGCCGCTCGTGGTCCACACCCGTGTCGTAGAAGCCCTCGAGCCGCTCGTCCCAGAAGAGCCGCAGCGTCTCGTCGGCCAGCGCGCGCGCCTCGTCGAGCCAGCGGCGGTCGAAAGTCGCCTCGTACACGTCGATCAGCGCCGCGGCGACGAGCGCCCCGTCCTCGAGGTAGCCCTTGAGCTTCGCCTCACCCGCCTTCCACGAGCGGAGGAGCCTGCCGTCGCGGCGCATGTCGCGAAGGACGAAGTCCGCGTTCCGGACCGCGGCGGCGACGTAGTCAGGCCGGTCGAGCGCCCGGCCGGCCTCGGCGAAGGCGCGGCACGCGAGCCCGTTCCACCCGGCCAGGACCTTATCGTCGCGTGCGGGGTGGACCCGGCGCTCCCGCGCCGCGTAGAGCTTGCCCCTGATGCTAGCGATCCGCTCGGCCTCGGGCTTGCCGGCCACGAAGAGGATGCTCTTGCCCTCGAAGTTCGGGCCCCGGTCCACGCCCCAGTACTGCGACGCGTACTCGGCGTCGGCGGGCCCGAGGATCTCCCGCAGCTCTTCGGGCGTCCAGACGAAGAACTTGCCCTCGTGGCCCTCGGAGTCGGCGTCCTGGGCCGAGTAGAAACCGCCGGCCGGGTCGGTCATCTCGCGCAGGATGTAGTCGAGCGTCTCTTCCGCGACGCGCCGGCAGTCGGGGTCGCCGAAGGCGAGCCACGCGTGCAGATAGAGCGACGCGAGCTGGGCGTTGTCGTAGAGCATCTTCTCGAAGTGGGGCACGAGCCACTGGGCGTCCACCGAGTAGCGGTGGAAGCCGCCGCCGACCTGGTCGTACATGCCGCCGCGCGCCATCATCGTAAGCGTCGTGTGCGCCATCTGCCGGGCGCGCGGATTCTTCGAGCGCTTCCAGAAGCGCAGGACGAAGTCCCAGATCATCGGCTGCGGGAACTTCGGCTCGCCGCCGAGGCCCCCATTGGCGTCGTCGAATTGCTCGGAGAGCTGCTGGAAACCGCCTGACAGGACGTCCGCCGTCAGGAGCTGGGCCGCGCCGCGCAGCCGCTCCGACTGCCCGAGCGCCTCGCCGATCTGGCTCGCGGAGGAGAGCACTTCGCCGCGCCGGGTGGCCCACGCGTCGGCGAGCCCCTGGAGCAGCCGCGGGAATCCCGGGAGGCCGTGGCGATCCACCGGCGGGAAGTAGGTGCCGCCGTAGAAGGGGCGGGCGTCGGGAGTGAGGAAGCAGGTCATCGGCCAGCCGCCGTGCCCCGTCATGGACTGCACGGCCTGCATGTAGATCTGGTCCACGTCGGGCCGCTCCTCGCGGTCCACCTTGACGCTCACGAAGTGGCGGTTCATCAGGGCGGCGATCTCGGGATCCTCGAACGACTCGCGCTCCATCACGTGGCACCAGTGGCAGGCGGAGTACCCGACCGAGAGCAGGATGGGCTTGTCCTCGGCGCGCGCGCGCGCGAACGCCTCCTCACCCCACGGGTACCAGTCCACGGGGTTGTGCGCGTGCTGCAGCAGATAGGGGCTCGTCTCGCGTGCGAGGCGGTTCGCGGCCACGGGAATCTCCAGGCTTACCGCGTGAACGGCAGGCCGCTGACCCGCGCCGCGATGGTCCGCTCGCCGACACGTACCGACACGGCCGTATCGGGTTTGGCGTGCTGGCGCTTGACGAATGCCAGCGCGATCGGCCGGCCGAGGCCGAACGAGCGCACCGCGCTCGTGACTCGCCCCACGGCCCCACCGTCGGCGACGACCTCGGCGCCGGGCGCCGGGACGGTGTCGCCTTCGAGGACGAGCCCGGTGAGCACCCGGTTCACGTGGCCACGGTCGCGAATGCGCACGACGACCTCCTGCCCCGGGTAGCACCCCTTCGTGTAGGAGACGAGGCGCTCCAGCGGGATCTCCGGGAGCAGGACGCTCTCGTCCACGTCGTGGCCGAAGCGTGGCGTGCCCGCCTCGATCCTGAGCGACTCGAGAGCCGTGAGCCCGACCGGGCGCGCCCCCGCGTCGACGAGCGCCGCCCACACGCGCGCGGTGTCGGCCGCCGCCGTGGCGCACCAGATTTCGGCGCCGCCCGTCTCGCCGTCGCCCGTGACGAGGCGCACGGCAGCCCCGTCGAGCGTCGCGGCCACGTGCGCCCACGGACGCTCCGGTGGCCGCACGCCCGTGAGCCGTTCGACCAGTGCCCACGCCTCGGGACCGACGAGCAGGAAGAGGGCCGTCTCCTCGCTCGCGTCGCGCAGCGAGACCTTCTCCGAGAACAGGTAGTGGTCGAGCGCCTCCAGAACTTTCCGCGCCGTGCCGGGCGGCACGACGAGCAGGATGCGGTCGTCGAGCACCCACACGTAGAGCACGACCTGGACCTTGCCGTGGACGTCGAGGAGCGTGGCCGCGCACCCCTGCCCCGGGGCGAGCGCCTTGACCTCGTTCGACAGCAGCGCGTGCAGGAAGGTGGCGCGGTCGCGTCCCTCGACCTCGAGGATACCGTAGTGGCCGCGGTCGACGAGCACCGCTCGCCGCCGGGCGGCCACGTACTCGTCGGCCGCGTCGCCGTACGTGAGGGGTAGCTCCCAGTCGCCCACCGTGTCGAGCTTGGCGCCCGAGGCGAGGTGACGCTCGTGGAGCGGTAACCGATTAGGCACGACTCATTCTAAACCGGCGCCAACGATCTGTCGCAGGATGCCGGGCTCGAGCGCCCGAGGGAGCGGGATCGCACCGAAGCGTGCCTCGAAGTCGCGCCGCAGGAGTTCCCGGTACTTCATGGAGTCGGGCTGGCGGAGGCCCGTGTACACGTACACGACCTCGGTGAACTCGTCGGGGACTTCGACCGCGCGGGCGAGGCGACGCCAGACCCCGGCGTCCGCCCAGCGCGCGTCGAGCGCCACGAGCCATCTCTGGGCATCCTGGCCGGCCGCTGGCGCCATGGCGAGGACGGCGGCGACGAGATCGCGAAGCCCCGGGTCGCCGTCGAGCGCGGCCCGCACGTGCGCCTCGTCCTTCATGCTCCTGACCCGCGCCAAGCCGGCGGCGAGACTCCGGTAGAGCTCGACGGTTGGGTCGCCCTGCACGTCCCAGGTCGAGAGCGCCCGGCGAACTTCGCGGAACGGTTCGAGCCGTCCCCAGCGCTCGGTGTCGCTCCAGCCCGTCGTGTTGTCCCACGCCACGACGAAGGCCAACGCGTCGCCGCCCGCATCCGTGACGACCTCGCCGCGGAGATGCTCGTCGAAGACGTCGGGGTCACATGAATGGTTGTGGACGTTGCACCACCCCTCGGCGTACACCGCGCGCATCCGGGTGATGTGGGCCATCCGGACCGCCTGGTACGGCGTGCGCGGGTAGAGGACGACCTCCCCGGGCCGCCGCGGGTCGAAGACCCCGAGCGCCACCGGATGAACGACGGCGAAGTGGACTTGGTTGCGCTGGTAGACGATGCGCCCATCGGGGAGCTTTGCAACCGGCCAGCCGCCGAGCACCCCCCGGATCGTGAGGTCGTCGCCGAGGACGATCGTGCACTCGGCCGAGGGGTTGATGTGCGCCATCACAAGGAAGCCGCCGGCGAAGCGCTCGACGGCCAGACCTCCCCGACACTGATCCTCCGCGAGGGCGGTCGGCACTCTGCTGCTCTTCGCGCTCCATTCGAGCGGCGCGGTCTTCCAGGTCCGCGAGACGCGCTCGAAGCGTGTCGCGTAGAGTCGCGCCCGCTCGCGCTCGCCGACGGCATAGACGATCAGAAACCCGCGCTGGTCCTCCAGACTCTGGTGCGTCCGTACGGTTTCGACGAGGCCCGGCACGGCGCCGGCGGGCGGCTCGAGTCCGCGCGATCGCAAGATCTCACCGAGCGTCTGCGCGTGCGCAACCTCGACGGCGAGGGTGAGGAGGGCGACCGCCGCGACGATGCGCGCGCGCATGAGCCGATTCTATCCGAGGCGCCCGGGAGACGCGCGAACGCTCGTGCTACACTGCGCGCCGTGAAGCCGCCGGCAGCGTCGCTGGTCCGCCGCTTCCGGCGGTGCCTCCTCGCCTGGTACGGCACGCACGGGCGCGACCTGCCGTGGCGTCGCACGCGCGCGCCCTACCGCGTCCTCGTGTCGGAGATCATGCTGCAGCAGACACAGGTGGACCGGGTGGTCCCGAAGTACCTACAGTTCCTCCGGCACTACCCGACCCTTCGGAGCCTCGCCCGCGCACGCGTGGACGAGGTGCGGCGCCTCTGGTATCCGCTCGGTTACAACATCCGCCCGGTGCGCCTCCACGCGATCGCGCGTGAGGCGGTGGCGCGGTACGGCGGCCGGCTTCCCGACACCGCGGAGGACCTCCGGCGGCTGCCCGGCGTCGGCCGCTACACCGCGGGCGCGATCCTCTCGTTCGCCTACGGGCGCGACGCCGCCGTGCTCGACACGAACGTGCGCCGCGTGCTCGGCCGCGTCTTCCTCGGCCCGCGACGCCTGGCGCGCGTCCGTGGCGAGAAGACGCTCTGGGACCTCGCCGAGGCGCTCGTGCCGCGCGGCCGCGCCTACGACTTCAACCAGGCCCTCATGGACTTCGGCGCCACGTGGTGCACCCCGCGAAAGCCGAAATGCCTGCCGTGCCCGATGAAGTCCTTCTGCGCGACCTATCCGAACGCCAATGGCCGCGCCTGACGCCGCCGGACCGCGGGATGCCGCTCAGCATCGAGGTCGCCGCCGCGCTCGTCCGGGACGAGGCCGGCCGCTATCTCATCACCCAGCGGCGGAGCGGCTCTCACCTGGCGGGCCTGTGGGAGTTCCCCGGTGGCAAGATCGAGACCGGCGAGTCGCCAGAAGCGGCGCTCCGGCGCGAGCTCACTGAGGAGCTCTCCGCGACCTTCAGCGTCGGCGAGAAGCTGGACACCGTCACGTGGGAGTATCCCGACCGGACGGTGGTCCTGCACTTTTACCGGTGCACGCTCGAATCGGGCACGATCCAGCCGCGCGAGTCCCAGACGATGGTGTGGGTCGCGCCGGAGCGTCTCGAGGAGTTCGCCTTTCCGCCGGCCGATCGCGAGCTGATCGCACGGCTCGCGCGCAGGGAAGCCTAGCGCGCTAGGCCGGACGGGGCCCGATCGCCGTCGCAAGCGCTCTGTGCGCGAGCGTGACGAGCGAGACGATGTCGAACACGGGCAGGCCAGTCTCGCGCTGGATGTCGGCCGTGTAGGGCGGCATGTTCGTGCACTCGAGCACGAGCGCGCCGATGTCGGGATGCTCGGCGACGAGCCGCCGCGCCACGCGCACGTGCTCCTCGCGCGCCAGGTCCACGTCGAG
>QHSZ01000166.1 GCA_003220595.1 Candidatus Rokuibacteriota bacterium
GATCGTCGCGCGCGCGACGGCCGAGGCCACGGCGCTTCTGGCCGAGGTCCGCCGGGCGCTCGCCGCCGAGTGGGATCGGCTCAAGCGCGCCGAGCGCTCCCGCCGCTCCCTCGAGGAGTCGCGCCAGCGCGTCCGGGAGGTCGCCGCGCGGGTCGAGGCCGTCGCCGCGCCGGCCGGTCCATCGACCGACGCCCCGGGGGATCTCACGCTCGGGACGACGGTCGCCGCCGAGCATCTCGGAATCCGTGGCGAGCTGCTCGCGATCGCCGGCGGCACCGCAACCGTCAGGTCCGGCTCGGTCACCGTCCGCGTCCCCGTCCAGGCGCTGCGTCCGTCGGCCACGAGCACGGAGGCGAAGCGGGGGCAGGGGGCGCCCGCCGCACGCGTGGGATTCCGCGCGAAGGCGTCCGCCCCGTCCCCCCGCGAGATCGCCCCGGAGCTCATGCTGCTCGGACGGACGACCGACGAGGCGCGCGATGAGGTCGAGAAGTATCTGGACGACGCGTTCCTGGCGGGCCTCGCCGCGGTGCGCCTCGTGCACGGCAAGGGCAGCGGCGCCCTCCGAAAAGCCGTGCGCGACCTCCTGGCGGCCCACCCGCTCGTCGAGTCGTTCCGCGACGGCGAGCCCGGGGAAGGCGGCGCGGGCGCGACCGTCGCCGCGCTCCGAGCCTCCTGATGGCGTCCTATTCCCAGGCCGTGCTCGACGACATCCGGACGGCCGTGGACGTCGTCGATCTCGTCAGCCGGTACGTGAACCTCCGCAAGGCCGGCACGAGCTGGAAGGGCCTCTGCCCGTTCCACGCCGAAAAGACACCCTCGTTCATGGTCAACCCGAAGAAGGGCATCTTCCACTGCTTCGGCTGCGGCGTGGGCGGCGACGTGTTCGGCTTCCTCATGCGCCAGGACAAGCTCTCCTTCCCCGAGGCCGTCCGCGCGCTCGCGAAGCAGGCGGGCGTGGCGCTCCCCGAGGATCGGGGCGGCGCGCCCGGCGACGGCGGCCGCGAAGAGCTCTTCCGCGTGATGGAGCTCGCCGCGCGCTTCTACGCCGAGCACCTGTGGAAGCCGGCGGGCGAGCGCGCGCGACTCTACCTCGCGTCGCGGGGGATCGACACCGAGGTCGCCCGGCGCTTCGGCCTCGGCATGGCCCCCGAGGGCTGGGACGCGCTCGTCAATTTCATGGGGAGCGAGAAGGTCAGCGAGGAGGCGCTCGTGGCGACGGGCCTCGCGGTCCAGCGCGAGAACCGCTCCGGCGTCTACGACCGTTTCCGCGGCCGGCTCCTCTTCACGATCCGCGACCTCCAGGGGCGCGCCGTCGCCTTCGGCGGGCGCGCCTTCGGCGACGAGACGCCCAAGTACCTGAACTCGCCCGAGACGCCGCTCTACACGAAGGGCAACCTCCTCTACGCCGCCGACCTCGCGCGCCCCGCGATCCAGACGAAGAACCGCGCGCTGCTCGTGGAGGGCTACGTCGACTGCCTCATGGCCCACCAGCACGGCTTCGGCGAGACGGTCGCGGCGCTCGGCACCGCCTTCACCCCGGCGCAGCTGTCACTCCTCAGGCGCTACTGCGACGATGCAGTGCTGTTCTTCGACGCCGACGTGGCCGGTCGCAAGGCGGCCGAGCGCGCCGAGGAGTTGCTCGAGCCGACGGGGAGCGGGATCGCGTGGGCGGTCAGCCGCACGGGCGCCTTCGAGGGCGGGGGCGCGCTCCGCCTCCGCGTGGCGCTGCTCCCGGCCGGCGACGACCCCGACACCTTCCTCCGCGCGCAGGGCGCCGCCGCCTTCGAGGCGAGCATTACGGCGGCGCGGAGCCTTCTCGCCTACGCCCTCGACCGCGCGATCGCCGACCCCGAAGGCGCGACGGGCCCCCGGTCGCGGGTCAACGCCTTCGCGCGCGCTGCGCTGCTGCTCGCGAAGGTGGGCGACTCGCAGGAGGCGGCGACCCTCTCGCGCGAGGCCGCGACCAAGCTCGGCGTGGACCCGACCCAGCTCTGGATCGAGGCGCAGCGGCTGCAGACGGCCCTCCGGAGACCCCCCGGTCCCGTGACCGCGCGCGCGACCCCGCCCGTCTCCGGCCCTCCGTCCGTCGAGCGCGACCTCGTCCTCCTCCTGCTCCACTCCGCCGAGGCGCGGGAGGCGCTCCTGCCCATACTCGTCCCCGCCGAGGACCTCGCCCACGGCGGGCTCCGCGCGATCGTCACCACGCTCAAGCAGCGCCCGGACGCGCCCGCGGAGAGCCTCATGACCGACGTCCCGACCGACGAGGCGCGCTCGGTCCTGGCCGCGCTCCTCGTCGAAGAGTTTGTCCCGGTTGACGTCCGGGTTAGCATCGAGCAGTTTCAGCGGCGCCTCGAGCGCAGCCAGCGCCTCAGGCGGGCGCGCGAGGTAAGCCAGTCGATCGCCGACGTACAGGCGAAGACCGGCGCGGCGGCGCCGGCGACCGAGGAGCTGCGGACGCTCCACCAGGAGAGCGCCGCGGTCTACGGGATCACGGGCGGCGTCGCCCAGACGCTCGAGACGGGACGCCCCGGTCCCCAAGGAGCCAGAGAAGCATGAGTGAAGAGCCGAAGCTCGAGGAGCTCGATCGGCTGATCACGATCGGGAAGCAGAAAGGCTTCCTGACCTACGACGAAGTCAACGACGCCCTGCCGTCCGACATCGTCTCGCTCGACCAGCTCGACGACATCATGATGATGTTCGGCGCCATGGACATCGAGGTCGTCGACTCCGCCAAGTCGGGTCGGCTCCCCTCCGAGGTCGGCCGCGAGCGCCAGCAGCAGCCCGCCGAGGAAGCCGACGACGACGGGCCCGCCGAGCCGATCGACCTCACGCCGGGCCCCGTCGGGCGCACCGAGGATCCGGTCCGGCTCTACCTCCGCGAGATGGGTCGGGTGGCGCTCCTCACGCGCGAGGGCGAGATCGCGCTCGCCAAGCGGATCGAGGAGGGCAAGAACCAGGTCACCGTCGCGATCCTCTCGACCAACCTCGCCCTCGAGCGTTTCCGCGAGCTGCGCGAGCAGCTCAAGCGCACCGACATCTCCGTCAAGGAGGTCGTGGACGTCAACGAGGAGGAGTTCACGGAGGAGAAGGAGACCGAGCTGACGCGCCAGGTCGTCGCCGCCTTCGCCACGGTGGACCGGCTCCTCCGCGACCGGGACAAGCTCCTCGCGCAGGCCAGGAAGCTCCGCCTCAAGGCGGGCGGGCGCAAGAAGACGAAGAAGGGCAAGGAGCCCGCGTGGAAGCGGCTCGAGTCCCAGGCGCACCGGCACCAGGAAAAAGTCCTCGACAACCTCCGCAAGCTCAACATCGGCAACCAGATCATCGACCGCGAAGACCTCGACACCGGCCGCCGTGGGCTCGTCCAGCGCCTGCGCGACCTGCTCGACGACATCGAGCGGGCCGAGCGTGTCATCCACCTGTGGACCAACGGGCGCCGCCCGTCGCCGGAGGAGGTCCAGAACCTCATCTACGTCTCGTTCCGCGACCCCGGCGCCGTCGGCAACGGCGCGATCGCCGATCTCCACCTGAAGGCGGCGAAGAAGTTCCAGTCGCCGAAGCAGCAGCAGATCTGGGTCGCCCAGCAGGAGATCAAGCTCGCCGAGCAGCGGGCCAACACCAAGGCCGACGAGATCAAGCGCGTCATGACGATCATCAAGCAGGGCCAGGTGAAGGCGGCGCAGGCGAAGAAGGAGATGGTCGAGGCGAACCTCCGCCTCGTCATCTCGATCGCCAAGAAGTACACGAACCGCGGCCTGCAGTTCCTCGACCTGATCCAGGAAGGCAATATCGGCCTGATGAAGGCGGTGGACAAGTTCGAGTATCGTCGGGGGTACAAGTTCTCGACGTACGCCACGTGGTGGATCCGCCAGGCCATCACCCGAGCCATCGCCGACCAGGCGCGCACGATCCGCATCCCCGTCCACATGATCGAGACGATCAACAAGCTCATCCGGACCTCGCGCCAGCTGGTGCAGGAGCTAGGCCGGGAGCCCTCGCCGGAGGAGATCGCGACGAAGATGGACGTGCCGGTGGACAAGGTCCGGAAGGTCCTGAAGATCGCCCAGGAGCCGATCTCACTGGAGACGCCCATCGGCGAAGAGGAAGACAGCCACCTGGGCGATTTCATCGAGGACAAGCAGGTGGTCTCGCCCGTGGAGTCGATCATCGGCCTCTCGCTCCGGGAGCAGACCAACAAGGTGCTCAACACGCTGACGCCGCGCGAGGAGAAGGTGCTGCGCCTGCGGTTCGGGCTCTCCGATGGCTGCGAGCACACGCTCGAGGAGGTCGGCCAGGACTTCGCCGTCACCCGCGAGCGCATCCGCCAGATCGAGGCCAAGGCGCTGCGCAAGCTCCGGCATCCGTCGCGCTCCAAGAAGCTACGGAGCTTCCTGGAGTCGTGAGCGGCTATCATGACGTCGAGGGCCCATAGCTCAATGGCAGAGCAGCCGGCTCATAACCGGTTAGATCTTGGTTCGAGTCCAGGTGGGCCCACCGTTGTCGCGGGGGGTTCGGAGGTGTCGTGGATTCACAGCTGCTGACCCTGATCGAGCTGCAGGCCTTCGACACGCGCCTCGCGGCGCTCGAGGCCGAAGCCGCGCGCCTGCCGGCGCAGATCGAAGCCATCCACGCCGCCCTCGCCTCGGCCAAGAAAGCCCTCGACGCCCTCAAGACGAAGGTCGACTCGACCAAGAAGGACCTCCGCACCAAGGAAAAGGACCTCGAGGTCGTGACCGCCAAGCGCCAGAAGGCGGAGGCGCGGCTCTGGGAAGTGAAGAACAACACCGAGTACTCCGCCGTCCTCGCCGAGATCGAGGCCATCAAGCAGGAGAAGGGCAAGGGTGAGGAGGAGATCCTGGCCCTCATGGAGCTCCAGGAGAAGCTCGCCGTGGACGTCCGGGAGGCCGAGGCGCAGTTCAAGCGGCGTGAGGCGCAGGCCCAGCAGGACGAGGCCGTCGTCCGGAAGAAGCTGGCCCAGGTCGAGCAGGAGCTGGCCGTCGTGCGCGGCGAGCGCGACTCGCGCGCCCGCGAACTGCCCCGCCCGCTGCTGACCGACTACGACAAGATCCTCAGGGCGCGCGGCGGGGTCGCGGTCGTCGCCGTGAACAGCGCCGCGGTCTGCGGCGGCTGCCGCGTCGGGATCCGGCCGCAGGCGATCCAGGAGCTGAAGGCGGCGCAGAACCTCATGATCTGCGAGAGCTGCGGCCGCTACCTCTACTGGCAGGAGCCCGCCTGACGGCTCCGGCCGAAACGCCCTCCCCGCTCCCCGACCTCACCCTGTACACCGACGGCGCCTGCACCGGGAATCCCGGGCCGGGAGGCTGGGCGGCGCTCATCCTCGACGGCGACGCCGAGCGCGTCGTCTCCGGCGCCGCGGCCCACACGACGAACCAGCGCATGGAGCTCACCGCCGTCGCAGAGGGCCTCGCCGCCATCCCGGGCCGGCGGCGCGTCCACGTCTACTCGGACAGCGCCTACATCGTCAACTGCTTCCGCGAGGGCTGGTGGGAGCGCTGGGAGAAGACCGGCTGGAGGAACAGCCAGAAGCAGCCCGTGGCGAACCGCGATCTCTGGGAGCGAATCCTCCGCGAGACGCGCCGCCACGACGTCGTCTGGCACAAGGTGCGCGGCCACACGGGCGACCCGCTGAACGAGCGCGTCGACGCGCTCGCGCGCGAGGCCATCCGGAGCCTCTGAGGGGCGCGTGCTGCACGTCCTCAACGGCGACGCGACGCTCCAGGTTTTCCAGCAGGCGTGCCTTCCGGGCGACGTGCTCGTCTGGCGCGACATCCTGGCGGAAGGGCCCGCGGCGCCGCCGGCCGTGCGCGCGCCGTATCTCGCCGAGCTTCTGGGCGCGGCGGTCCGCTGTCACCTCGCGCGCTTCCCCTCGGTCGGGCGCGGCGTGAACGAGGTCGAGGAAGCGATTCTGAGCGCGCTCGCCGACGGGCCGCTCCCGTTCTCACCGCTGTGGCGCCGGGTGAGCCGCGACGCGCGCGTCCGGGCACACGGCATGGGCGACGTCCAGTTCGCCGCGCACCTCCGCGAGCTTGCCGCGGGCGCGGGCGCGCTCCTCGCGCTGGAGGGCGACGCACGCGCGTTTGCCTCGTGGCGCCCGGCGCTCACGGCGCTCGGGCGCGACGTCCTCGCCCGCCGCCGGGACTGGCTCGCGCTCCATCCGCTCCACCGCTGGCTCGGCGGCGTGCACCTCCACCCAGAGGGCACCGCGTGGCGCTGGGACGCGGCGTGCGGCCGGCTCGTCGGCGACGCGCGATAATGTTCCCCATGCGCTGGCTGCCCCCGGCCGTCCTGGTCCTGGCGCTCGCCGGGCTCGTCCTGGCTCCCGCCAAGCCCGTCGGGACGCAGCCCGTGCCGACTCGGCTCCTTCCGCTGGACGAGGGGCCGTCGGACGGGTCGTTCGCCTACTTCCGCGCCGAGCTCGCGGCGGCCGCCAAGCAGCGCGACGCCGCCTTCGTCGAGAAGGCCCTCCACCCGACGGTCCTGTCGAGCTTCGGCGAAGGCGAGGGCCCGCGCGTCTTCATGGAGTTCTGGCGCGTGCGCGACCCGCAGAGCCAGTTCTGGCCGCGACTGCTCCGCGTGCTGGAGCTCGGCGGCGCGTTCCGGCGGGCCGACGGCGTGGCGACCTTCTGGGCGCCCTATGTCTACGCGCGCTGGCCCGACGCGCTCGCCAGCGTCGGGTCCGAGCGCGCGGTGATCCTGAGCGCGCAGGTGAAGCTCGTCGCGCGCCCCGAGCGCGATGCGCCCGTGCTGAGGCTCCTGGCCTTCGACATCGTCGAGATCGAGCGCCGCGCGAGCGACCGGCCCGACGAGCCGTACGTACGCGTCGTGACGGTCGACCGCAGCGTCGGCTACGTGAGGAGCGACCAGCTCTGGAGCCCGGTTGACGCGCACGCCGGGTTTCAGAAGGTCGCCGGTCGCTGGAAGATCATCGCCTTCGTCGAAGGCGACTGAACGCCGGCCCGGACCAGCGGCGGCGCGCTATACTTGAAGGCGCGCCAGAGAAGGCTGGACGGTCGCCGGCCACGGCAACATGGCAGGAGGAAAGTCCGGGCTCCGCAGGGCAGGGTGCTGGGTAACGCCCAGGGGGGGAAACTCCACGGACCAGTGCCACAGAAATCAGACCGCCGCCCGCGAGGGCGGTAAGGGTGAAACGGTGAGGTAAGAGCTCACCAGCGGCGCGGGTGACCGCGTCGGCTAGGCAAACCCCACCCGGAGCAAGGCCGAATAGGAGAGCAATCGGGTTGCCCGCCCGCGCTCTCGGGTTAGGCCGCTGGAGACGTCGGGTAACCGGCGTCCTAGAGAAATGACCGTCGCCCTGGGCCAGGAAACCGCTCGGGGAACAGAACCCGGCTTACAGGCCTTCTCTGGCGCTTCCTGTAATCCTCACTGCTCAAGCAGGCCCACGACCTTCTTCTGGCGCGCCGTGCTCACGTGCGTGTAGATCTCCGTGGCCGACACCGACTCGTGACCCAGGAGATCTCGGATGTCCCGGATGTTCGCACCGCGATCATGGAGCTCCGTCGCGTAGCTGTGCCGAAACATGTGCGGATGCACTCGCCGCCCGATCCGCTCGCCCGTTCGCCGTGCAGCTCGCGTCACCACGTTGCTCGCGATCGGCCGGCCGTAGGCGGTGACGAACAGTGGGGCCGCGACTGACTTCTCGCGGCGGGTTGCCAGATACTCGTCTAGCGGCTCACGCGCCAGGCGCGGCAAGGCGACCACTCGGTCCTTGGGGGCTCAATGGGCTCCGTTCACGGCCAAAACACGGCCAAATTCGGAAGTCCCGTCACTTGCTCCGGGGAGATCAATGCAAGACCGCTTCGGTCAGAGCTTATCAGTCATCATTTTCGCCAGCGACACCACCTCGATTCCGGCAGCGGCCAAGCGCTCGCGCACGGCCCGCGCCACGTCGAGAGCATTTGGCGCGTCACCGTGAATGCAGATAGTGGGCACGTCGATGGTCAGCGTCGAGTCGTCGACCGCCTTCAGCCGACGATCCCGGACGATGCTCACCGCGCGAGCAGCGACATCCGCCGGGTCCCACGCTCGCTTGGCTCGCTCAATTACCGGGAAGCCGTTAGGCTGATAGGCGAGGTCTACATAGCCCTCGGGCACCGCGCGCACGCCCGTGCTGATCGCAGCCGCGGCGACGGCGGGGCCGCCGAGAATGACCATCAGGCTTGGGTCGACTGCCTTCACCGCCGCCAGCAGCGACGTCGCGTAATCGACGTTGCCCCCGCACATAGCGTATAGCGCTCCGTGGGGCTTCACATGACCGATCGAGACGCCAGCCGCCCGGGCAAAGCCGAGCAGCGCACCTGTCTGGTAGATCACATAGTCTCGGAGGTCTGCGGAGGAGATCACCATGGGTCTGCGCCCGAACCCCAGGATGTCGGGAAGCGCCACGTGGGCACCAACCTCCACCCCAGCACGAGCTGCCGCCTCCATCGTCCGCCACATGACGTGCGGGTCGCCGGCGTGAAAGCCGCAGGCGACGTTGATGGTCGGAATGTATTGCATCAGCTCCGTGTCGCTGCCTAACTGCCACCGGCCGTAGCTCTCACCCATATCAGAGTTCAGGTTGATGCGATTCACGGCGATTCCTCCGGGGTGCTCATGGATTCACGAGCGAACAAGGCTGGCTTCGGAAATCGAGTCCTCCAGCTTCCGGAGTGCTTCAACCGCCTCGTTGGTGGAGACTGCCTCGAAGTTGGCAATCTCGCCCGGTCGCATTTGGCCCACCTGGCCGAGGTCAGCGCTGATGACGGTGGCGATCTTCGCGTAGCCGCCAAGGCTCGGGCCATCGACGTGGAGGACGATGGGCTCGAGCCCACTCGGCACCTGGATGCCTCCGACGGGAATCGTATCGTCAACGATGTTTGACGGGTCGGCACCCGCTTGCTCGACGAGGTATGCAGGGCGCGGCTTGAAGTCAAGCTTGGGCCCGACGAAGCGGCAACCCATACGGTCTGACGTCGGCGAGAGCCGCCAGCCGTAGCTGAGGAAGGTGCCGATGCTCTCCTCCAGGAACAGGTCGTCTTGCGGGCCTAGCACCACCCGCACCCGCCACCGTCCGTCGAAGCGCGGCACGAGGGAGTCACGTAACCGCCTTCCCTCCAGATGCCCGAGGGCGCGCCCCGGCGCCAGCGTCGTGATCACATCGCCTTTCTTGATGGCGCGGCCGTCGATGCCGCCGACGAAGGCGCGCACGTTGGTGGCGCGGCTGCTCGCGAATGCCGGCACGTCGATGCCTCCTGCCACGGCGATGTAGGCGCGGGCCCCAGCGCGCGGGCGCCTGAAGGCTACGGTGTTCCCGGGTCGGACGCGAACCGTTTGCCACATCGGCAGTGGCGAATCGTCGAGCATCGCCGTGAGATTGGCCCCAGTGATGGCGATCACCGTCTCGGCGAGCACCCGTAGCTTCAGGCCGGAGAGGAGCACCTCCAGCCCTGCGCTACCAGGTCTTCGGCCCACCAGATAACGCTCACCGGGATCGTTCCCGACGAGCAGGTTGCCCACGCCCAGGGCGAACCGATCTGCCGCACCGGATGGGGGCATCCCCGTAGCGAGATATCCAGGGCGCCCAACGTCCTGAATCGTCGACTGGGGACCGCCGTCGAGCACTTCGAACACCATGCACTCTATCCCTGCCGCAGCTACTCGCGGACTGGCCTCACACCGACCCGGGCGCTTGTGGGACCCGGTGGCGGTTGTGGACGGCGAGTTTGTCCAAGTAGTCCTGGAGCCGGTAGCTGCCCTCTCGGATCTGATACTCATAGGCGCCCGCCTCGTACTGCCGCCGAATCTGCCAGTACGTGGCCTCGTCGATAGGCACGTAGGTGTGGCGATCGCTCACCCGAGGCAGCACTGGACCGTCCCGAAAGACCCGGTTCTGCTGCTTGGGATCATAGAGCTCGATTGGTGTTCGGCCAAGCAGCTGGTAGCCTCCCGGACTCCGCACAGGATAGAAGGAGGTCAGCTTGCCTGCCTGACAGAGTATCCGCTCCGGTGTCCACTTCCGAGGCCGCGGATACTTCGGGGCCGACACGCTGAAGGCCGGATCCAGAGGAAGGGCTTGGTAGCAGGCGGGCTGGAACCCGACAGCGCTTACCCACCACTCGGTGGCGGCATGGGCCCGAATGACGTCCCCGACCGACGTATGGTTGATCTCTGCCATGTACTCGAGGTTGTTGGGAGCGCCATGGGCCTTCGCGCACTCCTGGGACCACGAATCGTTGTACCAGATCGGGATCGTGATGTGCCGGGAGGGCAGTTCTTTGATCTCGCCCATCCTCTGTTCGATCTCTTTGAGCTGACTAACCAGCCGCTCGCGCGTAATGACAAATGGGTCATACACGATACCTAGAGATCGATTCGTCGGGATCGTCTCGGTGACTCCGGGAATAGCTGTCGCCCGGAGGGCGGTGTCGAGTGCGATGACCCGAAAGTTGAGCAGGAGATTCAGCTCGTCGCCGAACTCGACTGTCAAGTATAGGTCACCGAGAGGACGATAGACCGCTTCACGATAGAACGTCACTGACTTCCTCTGGCTTGCACCGCCGATCCACTTCCTTCGACGAGACGCCGACTCTTCCGGAGTGAGGACGTCAGCAGCGCCAGGTACGCACCCACGACGGCGAAGGACAAGAGCGTGGTCAACGTGCCCAGCGCGTAGAGCGTGGGCGTGATCCGCGTGGTGACCGATGCCATGACCATGAGCGGGAGAGTCTGGTCGGTACCGGTGATAAGGAGGCTGCGTTGGAATTCGTCGAGCGACAGCGTAAATGCAAACAGCAGTGACGTCAGGATAGCCGGTTGCATCAGGGGCAGCGTAACGTGACGAAAGGTCTTCCACCGCGTCGCGCCGAGGATCAGCGCTGCATCCTCGAGCGACGTATCGAATCGGTTAAAGAACATCAGGAATATGATCAGCGAGAACGGCAGCGTCCACATGACGTGGACGGGAAGGCCGGTAGTGAGCCAGTGGAGGGGAAGATCCATCCATCGAAACCACAGAGACAGACCTAAGCTCACGGTGATGCCAGGAACGATGATCCCCAGCAGCCAGAGGTAGAACACAATGCCGGAGCCCTTGAACCCCCTCCGGAAAGCCTGGGCCGCCATCAGCGCCAGTGCCGTGGAGATGAGCATGGTGATCACAGCCAGTACCACGGACCGCTGCAGAGAAGCCAGATAGTCGCCGAGGAACTCTCCTACGTCGCTGTAGGGCGTGAGCTTCCCAGGATTGAACAACTTCCAGTACCAGATCGTGCTCACGCCGCGTAGCGGGAAGGTATGCCCACCGCGCGGCCCCTGAAACGACAGGATGGCCATGACGACGAACGGGAAGTACAGGACTGCCAAGATGAATCCGAGGTACACGAGGTAGAGAGGTCGGACAAGTGAACGCGCCACTCTGGCCATAGCCGGCGCTCTTCCAGTCATACCTTGCGGAGATCGAACAAGCGAAGCATGGCGGACACAGTTACGAGGGTCAGAACCGTCAGCGTCACTGCGATAGCCGACGCCGACGCCCACTGAAAGATGTCGATCTGCCGCAGGATGAGCCCCGCGAGCATCGGGTTTTGCGCCCCGCCGATAACGCGCTCGGTAAAAAACTCGCCCAGGCCGAGCACCATGACGAACAGCGAGCCGGCCATGAGCCCGGGCCTGGTGAGCGGGAGGACGACGTGGAAGAATGTCCGCACCGGCGTGGCCCCCAGCATCGCCGCCGCCGACATGACGTCTTCGTCGATCTTTGTCATGCTGTGGTAGAGGGGACCGATCATGAAGACGATGTAGAGGGACCATAGACCCCACATCATC
>QHSZ01000171.1 GCA_003220595.1 Candidatus Rokuibacteriota bacterium
AACCCGCCGATCGCCCCGCAATCGCTCGTTCTAGAGCCGCCAGGGACGCCTGAAAACCTAGGTGTAGAGTCGCCCCAGCACAAAGGGGACTCGCCAATGGAAATCTGCACGCCCGACACTCCCGCCACACTCGCGCCCGCCACGGAGCTCGATCGGCTCGGCGACGAGATCGCCGAGCTGTCGGCGCACCTCGACGCCGCCACCGCTCGCCTCCTCGACCTCATCCGCGAATACGACGCCCGCGACGGCTGGAACAACGGCTTCAGCTCGTGCGCCGCCTGGCTCTCTTGGCGCGTGGGGCTCGCCCCCGGCGCGGCCCGCGAGCACGTCCGGGTGGCGCGCGCCCTGGGCACGCTGCCCCTGCTGGCCCGGGCCCTCGCCCGGGCAGAGTTGTCGTACTCCAAGGTCCGGGCCCTGACGCGCGTGGCCACGCCCGAAACCGAAGAGAGGCTGCTGGCGGTGGGGCGCGCGGGCACGACAGAGCACGTCGAGCGGATCGTCCGCGGCTGGAGGCGGGTGGACCGCAAGGCCGAGGCCCGGGAAGCCGACCGTCAACACGCCGGCCGGGCGCTGCACGTGTATCCCGATGAGGACGGCACCGTGAGGATCCGCGGGCGCCTGGCCCCCGAGGTCGGCGCCCTGCTCATGCAGGCGCTGGCCGCGGCCCGCGAGGCGGTGTATCCGAAAAACGTTCCGGCGGGAACGTGCGCGCCAGGCCTTTCCCAGGAAACGCCGACGATGGTCCAGCAGCAGGCGGATGCGCTCGCCCTGCTCGCGGAGACCGCTCTCCACCAGGGCATCGATCCCGGCGCCCCGGGCGAGCGCTACCAGGTGGTGGTCCACGTCGACGCCGAGGTCCTCGCCGACGCCGATCAGCCCGGCCAGTCGGTCCTCGAGGCCGGGGCGCGCGTTCCAGCTGGAACGTCCCAGCGCCTGGCGTGCGACGCCAGCCGGGTGGTGATGCGACACGA
>QHSZ01000172.1 GCA_003220595.1 Candidatus Rokuibacteriota bacterium
ACAGCATGCAGCTGAGGGCGCTTCGCGGCGCCGCTGATGCTTGATCGTTAGGCGGAAGTTGAACGCGAAGGGGCAATGACGAAGCGACTCTCACCAGCAGCGGTCGTAGCACTGAAGGAAGCGCTCTGTGCCGTCTACTGGTACAAGGCCGACCTTCGCAGCTTCCTTCAGCAGTGCGTTTCCAGGCCGGTTCTCCTCGCGAATCTGAACTGGGACAACTACAAACGACAGGTCGTAACCGACCTCGTCGATCACCTTACCAGCGACCCCGAGAAGCATCTGGGCGATTTGACCCGTCTTTGCCACGAGGTCTGCGCCATCACGACCTTTCGGCACCTTGAGCAGCTCGACGGTGGCGCCGAGAAGGCAGAGAGGGCCCGTAACGCCGTGGCTCAGCTCAAGCGGCTCGTCGAGCCGCACGAGCAAGCGCAGAAGGAGAATGACGACCTGACGGAGCGTCAGCAGCGGGCTGCGGCGAAACTCAAGGCGAACGCCGCGGTGCGCCAGAAACTGGAGGAGATCAGGGCGAGGTACATGGCGCTGGTCGCTTCAGCCAACGTGCAGGGCCGCGGATCTCGACCCAAAGGCGTCCTTTCGCAATACGGGTGAGCAGATCGACGGCGCATTTTCGCTCGAGGGCACTGACTATCTGTTTGAGGCGAGATGGCAGCAGGAGCCCGCCGCTGCGGCAGCCCTCGACTCGTTCGCTGCGAAGGTCCGTCGTAAGCTTGAGAACACACTGGGCGTCTTCTTGTCGATAAACGGTTTTGGTTCCGACGGCGTTACAGCACACTCGTCCGGCAGCCCCGTGATCATTCTTATGGACGGGGCTGATTTGATGGCGGTGCTTGAGGAGCGAATCGACTTCGTAAGCCTGCTGCTCCGAAAGAAACGTTGGGCATCACAGACGGGCAAGATCTACTTGCCGGTTCACGAGATCCTCACCTGAGGTATCGCGGCTAATGGCGAGCCTCTACAGCCACGTCCCTAGAGCTTCCCGCGGACATCCTTCGCGAAGCGCTCGTAGATCTGCGTCAGGTCGGCGAGGTCGCGGGCGCGCGACTCGAGGATCACGTGGCTCACGCCGAGCTCCGCGAGCCCGCGGATCTCGCGCAGGAGCGCGTCGGCCTCCTGCTTCGCCGGCAGGCCCACCCGCGCGCTGATCGTCAGGGACTTCGTGTCGCGCCCCGCCCGCCGGCACGCGGCCTCGAGTGCCTGCATGCCGGCCTTCATCTTCTCGGCGCTCGGGAACGCCGCGTGCCAGCCGTCGCCCAGCTCGGCGACGCGCCGGAGCGCGCGCTCCGTGTGGCCGCCGATCCAGATCGGCACCTTGCCGCGGGCCGGCCGCGGCAGCGAGGCGAAGGGCGGGAAGCGCCAGAACTCGCCCCGGTGCTCGACGCGCTCGCCCGCCCAGCACTCCCGCATCACGCGGATCGCCTCGTCGCTCCACACCCCGCGCCGCGCGTAGGGGACCCCGAACATCTCGATCTCCTCGCGCATCCAGCCGACCCCGGCGCCGAGGATCACCCGGCCCGGCGCCAGGTGGTCGAGCGTCGCCAGGATCTTGGCCGTGAGGACGGGATGGCGGTGGGGCAGCACCAGCACCGTCGTGCCGAGCCTGATCCGCTCGGTGGCGCCGGCGACGAGGGCGAGGGCCGTGAGCGGCTCGAGGAAGTTCGAGGCCGGCGGCAAGGGGAAGTCGCCCGTCGCGCTGTAGGGGTAGCGTGACGCGATCGCGTACGGGATGACGATGTGGTCGCTCGCCCAGAGCGAGTCGTAGCCGAGCGCCTCCATCCGCCGGGCGAAGGGAAGAAGCACCTCACGCGTCGCGGCGGGGCCGTAGACGGGCAGGTGGCAGCCGAACTCCATCAGCGGGCCTCCGCGCCGTGGTCGCCGTACACGACGCGGTCCTCCAGCTCGCCGTCCCGGACCAGCCGGGCGAGGCGCGAGCGCTGGATCTTGCCGCTCGACGTCTTGGGAATCGTGCCCGCGCGCACGAGCAGGACGCGCGCCGGGCGGTGGCCGCGCGCGCGGTGCACGCGGCCCACGATCTCGCGGACGAGGCCGTGGTACTCGTCGCGGGCGGCGCTCTCGCTCCGCACCTCGGCGACCACGTGGAGCCGCTGGGTGCCGGCGCGCTCACTGTCGAGACCCACCGCCGCCGAGTAGCGGATGCCGGGCACGCCGTCGACGACCTCCTCGACGTCCGCCGGCAGGACGTTCTCGCCGCCGAGGATGATGAGGTCCTTGAGCCGCCCCGCGATGTAGAGGTAGCCGTCCTTGTCCAGGAAGCCGAGGTCGCCCGTGCGCAGCCAGCCGCCCGGCATGAGCACCCGTGCCGTCGCCTCGGGGTTTCCGTAGTAGCCGCGCATCACGCCCGGGCTCTTGACGCAGATTTCGCCCTCGACCCCGGGCGCGAGCGCGCCCCCGTCATCGGGCTCGCAGTCGAGGGGCGTCACGATCTTCACCGAGACGCCGGCGCACGGCTGGCCCACCGAGAGGAAGCGCCCGCTCGCGTCGAGCCGGAGCGGCACGCCGCGCGGCCAGATCGCGACCGCGAGCGTCGCCTCGGCCAGGCCATAGCAGGGGCGGATGGTCTCGCGGAGGCCGAAGTGGCGCTCGAAGGCCTCGATGGTCGAGACGCGCACGGGCTCCGCGCCCGAGAGGGCGGCCTTCAGGCTCCGGAGGTCGAGGCCCGTCGTGTCGCGGACGTGCCGGACGCAGTTCCGGTACCCGAAGTCGGGCGAGACCGTGAAGGTGGCGCGGACCTCGGTCACCAGCTCGAGCCACTGGCGCGGGCTCCGGAGGTCGGGGGGAAGGAGCCACAG
Source organism: Candidatus Rokuibacteriota bacterium (assembly GCA_003220595.1). Lineage (GTDB taxonomy): Bacteria > Methylomirabilota > Methylomirabilia > Rokubacteriales > CSP1-6 > AR19. The sequence continues at coordinate 2,829 of QHSZ01000172.1, forward strand.
CGGCGTGCCCGTGAGCGGCGGCGTGAACGAGCAGCCGATGAGCCCCATGTCGTGGTAGAGCGGCAGCCACGACACGACGCGGTCTTCGGCCGTGAGCCCAGCCGCCTCGGCCATGAACTTGATCGTCGAGACGACGTTTCTGTGGGTGAGCATGACCCCGCGCGGGTCGCTCGTGCTCCCCGACGTGTACTGGAGGAAGGCGAGGTCGTCCTCGCGCGCGGGCGTCGCCGCGGGCGCCGCGCCGTCGACGTCCAGGTCGGGAGGCTCGAGGATCGCGCGCACGCACGGCGCCAGCGAGGCACTCTGGTCGACCCCGCTCCTGAACCAGCCGATGGTCGCGACGGCGGTTGCCTCGGAGTCCACGAAGAGGCTCGCCGTCCCCTCCACCCCGAGCGTCGGATAGAGCGGGACGGGCACCGCGCCGATCCGCAGCGCGCCGAAGAACGTGTAGAAGAACTCGGCGCAGGTCGGGTAGATGAGACAGACCTTGTCGCCCGCGCCCACGCCCGCGCGCGCGAGCCCCGCCGCGTAACGCGCGCTCTGCGCCCAGAAGCGCCCGTAGGTCACGGTGTCGCCGTACAGATGGAAGTACGGGAGGTCGGGCGTGAGCGCGGCGCGCCGGCGCATCAGCTCCGTCAGGGTCGTCGCGGCCTTCACCTCGTCCGCGGCCTTCGTCTCTGTCCTCACGGTCCCGGACACGGTCCCTCTCCTATGGCCGCACGCCGAGCGTCGCCGAGGTCGTGTGGGCAAGGCCGTCGCGCAGGTACACGACCCGGACGGCGTCGCCGGGCTGCTTCGAGCGCAGCACGGCGCGGAGGTCGTCGAAGCCGTCCACCACGGTGCCGCCGAGGCGGACGATGACGTCGCCCTCGCCGAGCCCCGCCCTGGCCGCGGCGCTGCCGGGCAGGACAGACGCGACGCGCAGGCCGTCGCCGTCGGCGCGCGGCCCGCCGACGACGATGCCGAGGAAGGCGCCGCTCGGGGCGCTGCCCTGCGCACCGCCCTCGGCGGGGCCGCGCGGCGGGCGCGCGACGCGGGCGTAGACGGGCCGCGCCCCGCCCGCCAGCCGCTCGATCGCGCCGGCGGAGATCCGGCCGATCTCCGCCATCGCGGCGGCGTCGATCTTGTCGGCGGTGTCGCTCGGCCTGTGGTAGTCCTCGTGCGTGCCCGTCGTGAGAAAGAGGACGGGGATGCCCGCCTCGTAGAACGGGCTGTGGTCGGACGCGCCCCAGGGGTTGCCCGAGACGTCGAGCGCGACGCGTCCCGGCCCCGCCGCCGCGGTCACGCCCTCGGCGAGACCCTGCGCGCTGTCGGCGCCGGCGACGATGAGGCGGCGGTCGCGCATCCTCCCCACCATGTCGAAGTTCACCATCGCGACCGTCCGCTCGAGCGGGAGCGCGGGCCGGCGCACGTAGTGGCGCGAGCCGAGGAGGCCGAGCTCCTCGCCACCGAAGAGTGCCACGACGAGCGTCCGTGGGGCTCCGCCGGCGGATGCCCACGCGCGGGCGAGGCCGACGACCATGGCGGTGCCCGAGGCGTTGTCGTCGGCGCCGGGGTAGAGGACGCCGTCCCGAGACCCGAGGTGGTCGTAGTGGGCGCCGATCACGACGGCCTCGTCGGCGAGCGCCGGATCCGTGCCCGGAAGGATGCCGACGACGTTCGCCGCGCGGCGCTCGTCGGCCGCCAGATCCACGCGGAGGCTCAGGCGGTCGCCGGTCTTGAGGGCCCGCGCCGCCTCGGGCGTGAGCGTCCCGGAGATGAGCCCGACCCGGGCGGACGTCGCCTGGAGCGAGGGCAGCGCGTCGGCGACCAGGAGCAGCGCCGAGGCGCCGTGCTGGCGCGCGGTGATGAGCTTGTCGAGCCGTGACACGCGCCCGGCGCCGGGCGCCGGGGGCGTCCCGTCGCGCGCGATCACGATGCGGCCGCGGACGTCGAGGCCCGCGTAGTCGTCCGCGCTCCACTCGTCGCCGGCCGCCCCCCAGCCCGCAAAGACGACCTCGCCGGTGACCGCGCCCGTGAGGGAGCCGCCGTGCGGCGTCCACTCCCGGCCGACGTCGAAGCGGCGCGCGGCCATCCCGCCGAGGGCGAGCTCGTTCGAGGGGCCGAGACGGATGCCCGTCTCGACGACGAACCACTGGAAGAACGTCCCGCGCTCGCCGCCGGGACGGAGCCCCGCGGCCTCGAGCCACTCGGCGATGCGCCGCGCGGCCCGCTCGCCGCCGGGGGTGCCGGCGCGCCGGCCCTCCATCTGGGGCGCGGCGAGGGCGTCGACGTCGCGCGCCAGGGTCTCCGGGGTCGGCGGGAGGACGAGGGCGCGGGCGGCGCCGGCGGCTGCGCCGAGGAGCAGGAACGCGACCAGCAGAGGGAACGCCGAGCCGCGACCGGTCACGGCCGGTATTTTACTCCCAGAACGACTACGGGGACGCTACACCCTGATGACGACCACGCGGCCGCTCGTCATCCTGACGAGGTCGGCGGGCGTGAGCCTGAAGATCGAGCTCGGGTGGCCTGCGGCCGCCCAGATCTCCTCCCACTTCATGAGGTCCTCGTCGATCAGCGTCGGGACCGGCTCTGCGTGGCCGACGGGCGCCACGCCGCCGATCGCGAACCCGGTGCGGGCGCGCACGAACGCGGCGTCGGCCTTCGCGATCGGCTCGGCGAGCAGCTCGCCGACCTTCACCTCGTCCACCCGGTTCGCGCCGCTCGCCGCGACGAGGATCGCGCGCTCCGTCCGCCGCCCCCGGAAGACCAGCGACTTGACGATCTGGTCCACCCGGCAGCCGAGGGCGCGCGCGGCGTCGGTCGCCGTCCGCGCCGACTCGGTCAACTCGACCACGCGGTGGCCGCCGCCCAGCGCGTCGAGCGCCGCCTGCACGCGCCTGACGCTCGCGCTGGCGAGGACGTCGCGCTCGCCGCTCGTGTCACCGCCGGGCTCGCGCCGGGACGTCGCGCTCACCCGGCACCGCCGGCGAGCGCGGCGCGGCAGTCGCGCAGCTGTCCCAGATGCTCGAGGTCGTGGTCCACGACATGGGTCGCGTACTGGGCGAGCGTGACCGGGCCGAAGTAGCCCGAGAGGCCGAGCCGCGCGACGGCGCCGTCCGGCAGCGCCGCGAGGAACGCGAGCGTCCGCGCGCGGGCGGCGGCGAATTCCTCGAGGTCGCGCTCGAAGCTGCCCTCGCGGTGGTCGCGCGAGCGCGCCCAGACGTCGGGGTCGAACGACTCGAACTGTGGCCGCTCCTCCTCGAGGATGCGGCGGAGACGGGGGAGGAAGAGGTCGCGCTCGAGGTCCCGCAGGTGCGCCATCACCTCTTTCATGGACCACTCGCCCTCCCTGGGGCGCTGGCGCAGCTGCTCGGCGCTGAGCCCCCACGCGATCTCGCCCACACGCGCCGGCGTCGTGCGGAGCTCCGCGACCAGGGGGCCGACCGCGAGCGGCAGCCGCGCCTCGCAGCGCTTCGGCGGGAGGGAGAGCGCCTGCCGCGCGGCGTGGATCTGCTGGAGGTGCTCGGTGTCGTGCGCCGCCATCGTGCGCGCGTAGCTCTCGATCGTGAGCGCGCCGCGGCTCGGGCTCACGCCCTCCCGGCGCCAGCCCGCGTCGTCGAGCCCGCCGAGGAGCTCGACCGCCTGCCCCCGGGCCTTGGCGAAGACCTCGAGCCGCGTCGCGAGGTCGGACGCGTCGCCCGCCTCGCGCCGCCGCGTGTCGAACGACGGCCGCGTCTCGGCGACGATGCGCAGTAGGCGCGGCACGAAGGTGTCCCGGTCGCCCTCGACCAGGTGGCGGACGACCTCCGCGATGGACCACTGGCCGGGCGCCGGTGGCGTCGTCGCCTGCGCGGGCGTCGCGTCGGCGGTGAGGTGGCGCAGCAGGCCGGGGGTCGCCCGCAGCGAAGCGACCACGATCGCCCGATCGGTCATTGACGCGAGGGGCGTCATCGCTGGATCACGATCTGGTCGAATGTCTCCGCATAGGCGTAGCCCTTCGGCTTGCCGAGCTCGGCGGAGCGCTCGCGCACGCGCCGCTCGACCGCGGCGAAGTCGGCGAACTGGCTCGCGTGGCAGGCGAGGGCCTTGAGCTTCAGGTCCATGAAGTCCCCGATGTCCACGACGAGCTGCGGGTTCTCCCACTGCATCAGGTAGACCTGGCGGACCTTGTGGGGCTCGTACTCGGGCAGGAGCTCGGGGAAGGCCATGTGGTCGCGCGCGAGGGGATAGACGCAGTCGAGCGCGACGCCCGCGGCGATGCGGTGATCGCGGTGGGAGCCGCCGAGGTTGTAGGTGCGCCGCGGGTTCTGCGCGATGAGCAGGTCGGGCTTCCACTTCCGGATCTGTCGCGTGACGTCGCGCCGCAAGGTGCGGGTGTCCTCCACCTCGCAGTCGGGGTAGCCGAGGAACTCGGCCCGCGCGACGCCGAGCGTGCGCGCGGCATTTCGTTGCTCCTCCTCGCGGATCTTCGCGAGCCGCTCGGGGGTCATCGTGCGGTCGCTCGAGCCCTTGTTGCCGTTGGTGACGATCACGTACGTCACCTCGCGGCCTTCCTTGACCAGCTTCGCGACCGTGCCGCCCGCTCCGAACTCCGAGTCGTCCGGATGCGCCGTCACCACCATCACCCGCTCGATCCTGTCGCTCACGCGTCTCTCCTTTGCGGTGTAGAGCCCGCGCACCAGCATACCGATTCCGGGCGCGTCGCGCGACCGGGCTATAATCGCGCGATGCCCAAGGCCGTCGGGCGCCGCCTCGGAACCGCCGTCCTGGTCGGCCTCGTCGCGGGCGTGCTCCTCCTGACGCTGCTCCCCGCCGATCCCGGCTCGCTCAGGTTCGGCGGCGTCGGCGCCCTCTGGTGGCTCGGGGTGATCGTGGCGCCGCTCGCGGGGACGCTGAGCGTCGCGGCGCTCGCGCCGAGACGGGTGGACCGCGGGCCCGGGCTCGTCGCGCTCGCCGCGTGGGCGGGCCCCGCCGTCCTCGTCGCGGTCGCCGCGCGCGTCTTCGCCGGTGCGGCGGACGCGCCCCTCGTCGTGCTCCTGGTGCTCCTGGCGCCGCTCGCGGCCCTGCTCTCGCCCCGTCGCGCCGCCGCGGCCGAGGCGAACCGCGTCGCCGCGCTCGCGACGCTCGCGGCCGCGGCCCTGGTGCTGTGGGGCAGCTTCGCGGCGCTCGCGAACGTCGCCGAGATCCTGAGGGTGCGGCGCTGGCAGGCGGCGGTCCTCGCCGCGGCGCTGGCGCTGCTCGCCGGCGAGTGGCGGCCGCGCCGGGCGCGCGCGCGGCCCGTGCTCGTCGGTGTGCTCCTCGTGATCGGCGCCGCGGGCTTCACGCTCCCCGTGGTCGTCGTCGGAACCACCGCCGGGGCCGCGCCCTGGCGGGCCTGGAGCGAGGCCGCGTCGCGCCCCGCCTTCACGTTCGACGAGCGGAGCGCCTGGGTGACGGACGGGCGCGCCCTCGCCCACCCGGAGGTCTTCGACTTCAGCGAGGCCCACCGCGTCACCGCGCTGGCGCCCGGCGCCTACCGGATCGTCGAGCCCGTGGG
>QHSZ01000173.1 GCA_003220595.1 Candidatus Rokuibacteriota bacterium
GGCCGCCCGCTCCACGACGGCGAACGCCGAGTCCGGCAGGCGCTCGATCCGGGCGCGGCTCCATTCCTCCGCCGCCGCCGGCGTGGCGCCGAGCACGAGCAGGACGAGCGCGAGCCATCGCGTCACCGTGCTCCAGCATAGAGCGGGCGCCGCAGAGCGCAATGTCCAGGAATTCAGACACGGGCGGTTACACGAAACTCAAGCGCGGCGTTGAGCCCAGTGCTATGTTCGGAGTGCCTGCACCTCGGCCTCATGGGTTGGCGCCCCGGGCGTCAAGACCCTGGTGAATTTGGCTGTTCCCCATGCCGTTACCCAAGAGGCCATCTCGTACTCGCGATCTCTTCGTCTCCTGATCTTCCTTCAACCCAGGAGCAGGCTCCATGGAACACTTCAAGGTCGGTGAGGCGGTCGTACGGCGTACATCGCCGAACGCCCTGCGCGGCAGCGTCGTGCGTGTGACTGACGGCGGCTACTTTGTGACCGTGCGGTGGCCCGATCGGATCGGCCCGCAAGGCCGGGAGAGCACGCACCGCCCGGATGACCTCGTGCGGGCGACGGACTGAGGCTGAGACACCCCAGCTAGACGACGCCCCAGTGAAGCGCGATCGTGCCGAGCCCGAGGCGGCGCCACGTCACCTCGCGCAGGCCCGCCGTCTCCATCAGCCGCGCGAGCTCCGCGGGCGTGACGAAGCGGTCCACCGACTGCGGCAGGTAGGTGTAGGCCTGGCGGTCGCCCGCCACGAGCGCATCGGTCTCGCCGAACGGGACCCGGCCGCTATCCGATCGCAAGGAACGAGGCCGCAGCATCGAGGTCAAGCGCCAGCAAGTCGGCATGATGGTCACTGAGCAGAGTCGCGATTTCGTCGGTCGAGCAGTTACCTCGGCGGATCCACACGACCTTCGGCGGATGCCCCAAGACGAAGCTGCGCTCGTGGAAGTCAGCATCCTTGGAGACGATCACGAAGCGATGCTGGCCAGCGTATTGCCACACGGTTTGATCGTCGGCGGCCTCGAGCCCGACCTCTCGGACGTGCATCGAGTCTGGGTACAGATCCCTGATGGCGGAGAGCAGGCGAGGCGAGAGGTTCTGGTCGAGCAGCAGCCTCACGCCGGCGGGACGGACACGAACTTGCGCTCCCGATCTGCGGCGAAGGCGAGGCAGGCACGAAGGTCTTCACGCGTCAGGTCGGGGAAGTCGCGCAGGATGTCGTCCTCGCTCATCCCCGAAGCCATGTACTCGAGAACCTCGGACACAGTGATCCGCAAGCCACGGATGCACGGCTTGCCGCCCCGCTTCCCGGGTTCGATCGTGATCCGCGACCGCCAGTCCATGCGTTCAAGGTACGGTAGGCCCTAGGCTCCCGTCAACGATGCATTGCACCCTGCCGGTTAGACGACGCCCCAGTGAAGCGCGATCGTGCCGAGCCCGAGGCGGCGCCACGTCACCTCGCGCAGGCCCGCCGTCTCCATCAGCCGCGCGAGCTCCGCGGGCGTGACGAAGCGGTCCACCGACTGCGGCAAGTAGGTATAGGCCTGGCGGTCGCCCGCCACGAGCGCGCCGATCGCGGGCACGAGGCGGCCGAAGTAGAGGCTGAAGAGCGGTCCCCACACGGGCACGTCGGGGCGCACGATGTCGAGCGCGAGCACGCGGCCGCCGGGCATCGTCACCCGCCGCATCTCGCGGAGCCCGGCCGGCAGATCCTCGAGGTTCCGCAGCAGGAACGCCGACATCACGCACGCGAAGGTGCGGCTGCGGAAAGGGAGGGCGAGCGCGTCGCAGGCGACCAGCCGCACGCGTGGCGCCCGGCGCTCGCCGAGCTTCAGGCGCGCCTCGCGCAGCATGCCCTCGGCGAAGTCGCCGCCCACGACGAGGCGCCCGGGGTCGAGCGCCTGCAGCGCCAGCGCCAGATCGGCGGTGCCGGTCGCGAGGTCGAGCGCCGGGCCGGGCGGGGCCGCGGCGGCCAGCGGCGCCAGACGCCGGCGCCACGCGTGGTGACGGCCGCCGGTCATGAGCGTGTTCATCAGGTCGTAGCGTGCAGCGATGCGTGTGAACATCGAGCGCACCGCGTCCGCTTTCGCGGTCATGTCGCCGCCCGCCGCCCCAGAGGCCCCACCGCTACCCTCAGAGATAAAGGCCGGCGCAGACCGCGACGAGGACGATCACCGCGATGTAGCCGTTGACGTTGAAGAAGGCAAGGTCGAGGCGCGAGAGATCGCGCGGGCTCACGAGCGCGTGCTCGTAGGCGAGGAGGCCGAGCACCGCAAGCCAGCCCGCCCAGTACAGGAGGCCGAGCCCTGCGAGCCAGCCGAGGAGGGCCAGGGCCGCCGCCGTGAGGACGTGGTTCACGCGCGCCGTCACGAGCGCCGCGGCGATGCCGAAGCGCGCGGGCACGGAGTGGAGCCCCTGCGCGCGGTCGACGTCGACGTCCTGGCAGGCGTAGAGCACGTCGAAGCCCGCGATCCACACCGTGAGCGTGAACCACAGGACGAACGCCGGCGCGTCGAAGGCGCCGCGCACGGCGATCCAGCCCCCGGCCGCGGCGATCCCGTCGGTGAAGCCGAGGATCCAGTGCGAGGTCCAGGTGAAGCGCTTCGTGTAGGAGTAGCCGACGAGGAAGACGAGGGCGAGCGGCGCGAGCGCGAGGCAGAGCGGGTTCAGCATGAAGGCCGCGAGGAACATGAGGGCCGCGCCTGCCGCGGCGAAGAGCCGCAGCTCCCACACGGCGAGCGCGCCCGTCGGCAGGTGGCGCCCGGCGGTCCGCGGGTTGCGCGCGTCGATCAGGCGGTCCACGACCCGGTTCGTCGCCATCGCGCACGTGCGCGCGCCGATCATCGCCGCCGTCACCCAGCCGAGCGTCCACCCGCCGGGCCAGCCGCCCGCGGCCAGGACCATCGCGATGTAGGCGAACGGGAGCGCGAAGACCGTGTGCTCGAACTTGATCGCGTCGAGCACGCGCCCGGCCCGGTTCAGAGCCCGTAGTCCTTCCAGCGCCGCGTCACGAGCGCGCGGATCTCGTCCGACATGGAGATCTCCTCGGGCCAGGGCTGGACGACGTCGTCCATGGCGGTCTTCTCCGTGGCGTCCACGCCGAGCTTGCCGCCGAAGCGGTGGCGGAGTGCCGCGTGGTCGAGGTCGTCCATGGGCCCCTCGACGAGCACGAGGTCGCGCTTGGGGTCGATGTTGCCGGTGGCGCGCCAGGCGACCTCGGAGAGGTCGTGCACGTTCACGTGCTCGCTGACGACGACGATGGTCTTGGCGAGCATCATGAGCCCCATGCCCCAGAGGGCGGCCATGACCTTGCGCGCGTGACCGGGATAGCGCTTGCGGATCGACACGATCACGAGGTTGTGGAAGATGCCCTCGGCGGGCATGTTCATGTCGATGACTTCCGGAAGGACCATTCTGATGATCGGCAGGAACAGCCGCTCGGTCGCCTTGCCGAGCCAGTAATCTTCCTGGGGCGGCCGGCCGACGATCGTCGTGGGATAGATCGGCCGCGCGCGTCGCGTGAGGGCGGTCAGGTGGAACACTGGGTAATCGCGCGCGAGCGAGTAGTAGCCCGTGTGATCGCCGAACGGCCCCTCGAGGCGGCGCTCGCGCGGGTCCACGTAGCCTTCCAGCACGATCTCGGCGTGGGCCGGCACCTCGAGGTCGTTCGTCACGCAGCGGACCAGCTCGACGCCCTCGCCGCGGAGCCAGCCGGCGAAGACGACCTCGTCGACACCAGGCGGCAGCGGCGCGGCCGCCGCGTAGACCATTGCCGGGTCGCCGCCGAGCGCGATCGCGACGGGCATCCGCTCCGTCGTCGCGGCTTCCTCCGCCACCCGGTGGTGCTCGGCGCCGCCCTTGTGCGTCTGCCAGTGCATGCCGAGCGTGCGCTCGTCGAACACCTGGAGCCGGTACATGCCGACGTTGCGCTGCCCGGTGCGCGGATCGCGCGTGAAGACGGCGGGCAGCGTGATGTAGCGGCCGCCGTCGACGGGCCAGCAGCGCAGCACGGGCAGCGCCGCGAGCGAGGGCGCGGTGGTCTCGACCACCTCCTGGCAGGGCGCCCGCGTCAGATGTCGCGGCCCGGCCTTGACGAGGTCGAAGAGCGTGCCGAGCTTCGCGAGCCGCTCGGCAAACGTGCCGGGCAGCTTCAGGTCGAGGAGCTTCGCGACACGCTCGCCCAGCTCGTCGAGCTGGGCCACGCCGAGCGCCGCCGCCATCCGGTCCGCCGTGCCGAAGGCGTTGACGAGCACCGGCATGTCGAAGCCCTCGACGCGCTCGAAGAGGAGGGCCACGTTGCGGTCGACGGCGCTCTTCGAGACGCGGTCGGTGATCTCGGTGATCTCGAGGTCGCGCGAGACGGGGGCGGTCACGCGGCGCAGGCGCCCGGCCCGCTCGAGGTGCGCGGCGAACTCGCGGAGGTCGCGGAACGCGGTCACGCGGCGCCGGCGCTCACTCGGAGTAGAAGATCGCGACGAGCCAGGCCGCCACCACGGGGAAGGCGAGGCTCGGAACCACGCGCACGATGACGAACTTCCAGCCCATCAGGGGCGCTTCCCAGGCGATGATCCGCTGCATGCCGAAGAGCGACCACGAGGTCATGTAGGCGACGAGCGGCGGGAGCGCCGCGCCCGAGTGCGCGAGTGCCACCATGAACGGCACGCTCACCATGGGCCCGCCGGGCGTGAGCATGCCCGCAAGGGTCGCGATCAGGATGGCGCGCAGGCCGCTCTCGCGGCCGAAGTAGCGCGAGACGACCGCCTCCGGCACCAGCACCTGCATGAGGCCCGCGAGGATCAGCGCCGGCACGAGCCGCGGGAGGATGAACGTGAGCATCGCGACACCGTTCTTGACGCCGACCAGCGGGAGCCCCGGGTCCTTGGCGTAGGCGACGACCCCGAGGGCGAGCGCGAGACCGGCGAGCACGAGCGTGGAAGGGTCGAGCGCCCCGCGCATGACGACATTATTGCATAGGGCCGGATGGCCGATTGCATAGGGCAGGGTGACGAAGGATACTCCTCGGGTGGACGCGACGACCCGGAGCCTCCTCGACGGCCTCGCCGACGCCGTCGTCGTGGTGGACCCCGGCCTGACCATCCAGGCCTGGAACGCGGTGATGGAGCGAGTGACCGGCGTCGCTCGCGCCAAGGCCGTGGGGCGGAAGGTGGACGAGGCCGTGCCCGTGCTGGGCGACCCGGCGATCGGGGCGCGGCTCCGCGAGGCGCTGGCCGGCGGCGCACCCGCACCGTTCGTGGTTCTCCACGCCCTCCCCGCGGACGACCGCCCGCGCTGGCTCGAGGTGCACTGCGTGCCGTGGCGCAACGCCGCGGGGCGCGTCCTCGGCGCGCTCGCCGTCCTCGCCGACATCACCGAGCGTCGCCGGCGCGAGGTGTTCCTGCACGCGATCGAGGCCATCGGCCACTCGCTCGCGTCTTCGCTGGACCTCGAGGAGGTGCTCGACACGATCGTCACCAAGGCGCTCGAGGTCATGGGCGCCGAGGCCGCGCTGGTCGTGTCCGGCGACGGCAGCGCGGCCACCTTTAGCGTGCTGCGCTCGGTCGGGCGCCTCAGCCGCGAGTACGCGGTGGCCGGCCGCATCCCGGTGGGCGGCGGCCCCATCGCCCGCGCCATCCGCGAGGCGCGGCCCGTGGGGACGCGCAACGTCCTCACGGACCCCGCCGTGAAGCTCGCGCCCGAGCGCCGCGCGCAGGTCGAGCGCGAGGGCTACAAGGCCGTGGCCGCCGCCCCGCTCGCGTTGAAGGGCCACGTGCATGGCGCCCTCGTCGTCCACTACTGGGAGGAGCGGACGTTCGCCGACGAGGACCTGGCGGCGCTGAAGCTCCTGGCCGAGCAAGCCTCGCTCGCCATCCAGAACGCGCGGCTCTACGGCGAGGCGCAGCGGGGCCGCGAGGTCGCCGAGGTGCTGGCGCGCCTGGCGCGCGAGCTGGCGGCGAGCCTCGACGTGGAGCAGATCGCCCAGCTGCTGGCGCGCGGCGTCCACGGGTTCATGGGCGCGCGCAGCGCCGCCGTGTTCCGCTACGAGAGCGAGGGCGGCTCGCTCCACGCGATCGCCGCTCACGGCGAGGACGCCGACGTCGTGCGCGGCCTGATGCTGGGACCGGGCGAGGGCGTGGCGGGCCGCGCCGTCGCCGAGCGCGCCACCGTCCACGTGCGCGACCTCCTGGGCGATCCCGACGTGCGCCTGCCGGCTGCCGTGCGCGACCGCCTGCAGGCGAGCGCCCTGCGCTCGGCGATCGGCGTGCCGCTCCTCACCCACGAGCGCGTCATCGGCGCCCTCGCGCTCGGCGTCGACCAGCACCGCGTGTTCTCGCCCGCCGAGCTGCGCGCCCTCGAAGGCCTCGCCGACCAGGCGGCGCTCGCGTTCGAGAACGCGCGGCTTTATGCGAGCGCGCGCGACAACCTGGTGCGCCTGCGCGACACCCAGGTGCAGCTCGTCCAGGCCGCGAAGATGTCGGCCCTCGGCCAGCTCGTCTCCGGCGTCGCCCACGAGCTGAACAACCCCCTGAGCGTCATCGTCGGCTACGGCCAGCTCCTCCTGGCGCGCGACATCCCCGAGACCCTCAAGCGCCCGATCGAGCTCATGGTGTCGCAGGCCGACCGCATGGCGAAGATCGTTCGTAACCTCCTCTTCTTCTCGCGCCAGCGGCCCCCCGAGCACCTGGGCGTGGACCTGAAGGAGGTGCTCGAGCGCACCCTGGCCCTGCGTGTGAACCAGCTCTCCCTCTCGGGCATCGTCGTCGAGAAGGAGTACGCCCGGGACCTGCCGGTGATCGCCGCCGACCCGCAACAGCTCGAGCAGGTCTTCCTGAACCTCCTGCTGAACGCCGAGCAAGCGCTGATGGACGCCAAGCGCGGCGGCCGCATCCTCTTGCGCACGCGCGTCGCGGAGGAGGGACGCGCCGTCGAGGTCCAGGTGCTGGACGACGGGCCCGGCATTCCGCCCGACGCCCTCCCGCACGTGTTCGAGCCCTTCTTCACGACCAAGGCCATCGGCAGCGGCACGGGGCTCGGCCTGTCCGTCTCCTACGGCATCGTGCAGGAGCACGGCGGCCGGCTCGTCGTCGAGAGCCGCCCCGGCGAGACCGTGTTCACCCTGACGCTCCCGCTCCAGCGGCCCACCGGCGCCCGGCCGGCGGAGCCGCCCGTGATCCTGACGCCCGTCAAGGGCGAAGGCCGCCTCGCCCTCGTCGTGGAGGACGAGGCGAGCGTGCTCGACCTCGTCCTGACGCTCCTGCACCAGACCGGCTGGAATGTCGACGTCGCCTCGGGCGGGCGCGCCGGCCTCGAGCAGGTGCGGAGCCGGCGCTACGACCTCGTCGTGTCCGACATGCGCATGGCCGAGGGCGGCGGCGAGGAGTTCTACCGGAGCGCCGTCGCGCGGGATCCACTCCTGCGGCAGCGCTTCGTCTTCATCACGGGCGACACGGCCAACCGCAGCGCCTGGGCCTTCCTCGAGGAAGCGAACGTGCCCGTCATCGAGAAGCCGTTCCAGCCGGCGCTCTTCCTCGACGTCGTGCGCCGCGTGACGATCTCATTGACACCGTCCACCCCGCGCGGTTAGAAGGAGGCGTGATCAAGGCGGATCTCGTCACGATCATGGCGAAGACCGCCGGCGGCTCCAAGACCTCTGCGGAGCGAGCCGTGAACGCCATGGTCACCGGCATCATCGACTCCCTCCGTCGCGGCCGGCGGGTGACAATTTCCGGATTTGGCACGTTCGTGGTTGCGCGGCGCGCGGCGCGCAACGGCCGCGACCCGCGCACGGGCAAGGAGATCACCATTCCGTCTGCCAAGGTGCCGCGCTTCCGCCCGAGCCGCAGTCTGAAGGTGGCGATCCGCTGAGGTCCCTGCGCGCTGGGGACCGGTATGGTAAGCTGGCCCAGCGTTTGTGAGTTGGTGGGGGATCGTCTAGTGGTAGGACGCGTGGCTCTGGACCACGTAGCGGGGGTTCGAATCCTCCTCCCCCAGCCACACTCTTTCGGCGGCCCCATCGTCTAGAGGCCCAGGACACGGCCCTCTCAAGGCTGAAACACGGGTTCGAATCCCGTTGGGGCCACCATGTGAATTTCGTTGAGATTTTAGCTCCGAGTTTGAGGACATCAACCCAACGTCCTCAAACACGGAGATGTTTTATTTGTTTTTGTCATCGCTCTTCCGTGTTTGATTCCCGCCTCCTCTCCCTGCGTCGCGCGACGGTCTCGCGCCCGAGCAGGACTCAAATAGTGGTTTTAGTCGCTCAGCATGCGTGAAGCTTTGTCCTCGTAGAACGACACCGCGCGCTTGAGCTGGGCCGGGCGGATCGTCGCGTAGATCTGCGTGGTGTCGACGCGCGTATGGCCGAGCAGCGCGCGCACCTGCTCGACGTCGTGGTGCTGCTCGAGCATCTCCATTGCCACGCCGTGCCGCAGGTCGTGCGGCTTGAGCTCGGGCACGCCGATCTGACGCCCGTACGTCTTGCAGAGCCGCCAGATGTTCTTGCCGTGCAGCGGCTCGAGCCGGCGCACTCCGCGCCGCCCCGGCCACCGGGACCAGAAGATCGGGGTGTCGGCGGTGATCGCGCCAACCTCGCGCGGGAGCACGCGCTCGATGTAGGTCTGGAGGAACTTCATGACGACCGAGGGCAGCGGAATGTCGCGGGTCTTGCCGCCCTTGGTGTAGACACCGCGCAGACCCCAGTCGCGGTCGAGATGGCGCACGCGGAGCGAGGCGACCGACTCCCGCCGCATGCCGGTGTAACGCAGGATCAGGAAGATCGCGATGTCGCGCGGGCGCTTCCGCCGCTTGGCGGCCTCGATGAGCGCATCCATCAGCTCCGGTCCGGGCACCTGCCTGGGTGGCGTCCGCTCGTAGCGCGGGCGGTCGAGCCTGGCCACCGGGTTGTCGGCAAGGGTCTCGCGCTTGACGAGCCACGTGCAGAGGCTCGACAGCGTCGACTGCCGCACTCGCATCGTGCCGAGCGCCAGGTCAGTCTCGGCCATTCGATCCATCCACGCCTGAATGGTCTCGCGCGTCAGGTCGCCGACGCGCGCGGGCCGCCCTTCGTGCTTTCGCACGAAGATGAGGAACTGGTCGAGGTTCCACCGGTAGGTCGTGACACCTCCTTCCGTCTTGCCGCGTTGCTTGCGTTGATAGGTACAGAATTGCTCCACCAGGTCGACGAGGAGTTGCTGCGGGTTCATGGCCTCGGTCCTCCGGGGCCCCGAGCCACGACCGCGCTTTCGCCGACCGGCAGTATCGGGGGGCACGATCCAGCCGTCAAGGGGTGAAGACGGCGCCCGCGCCGGCACCGTCGAGTGGCGCTGCGCCAGCGCGGACACCTGTGCTTCGCGCGTGGGCGGCGTGTGCGTCACGCGCTCGGTGTTGCTAGGCCTGGCGCGGCGCGCGCCAGGTGAGCGACCTACCGCGTCGAGAGGGATGCTGCGGAGTGGGTGTCGTCGCGCGGAGGGCACGGTCCATGGCCACGCCAAGGTCCGCAAGGGCGATGCCAGTTCGGGTGCGCAACGGAACCGAATGAGGTTACGGCGCGTCTTCGCGAGGCAGCTGGCTGAGGCGCTAGGGCCGTTGCGGTTTGGTTGCTGTTACGGTTGCGCTTTCGCGGGGAACGACCGCCGCATGCGATCCTCAGCTCGAGCCGCGGTGCGACATGACGAGGAAGACAAGCAGCGCGACCGCGAGGGCAAGAACAAGGCCGGAGGCGGTCAAGGCAAGCCTCTGTTCACCAGGCCCGTCGTGAGACTCACTCTCACACAGCCATACGTACGTATGGCTATCCCGGCTGCTTCGTGCTAGCCTCTTTTAGTGGCGAAGGCCCGCTTCGAGTGGGACTCGAAAAAGGATCAGGAGAACCAGAGGAAGCATGGAGTCTCATTCGCGAAGGCGCAGTTCGCCTTCGCTGACCCTGACCGCGTGATCGCGGAGGATTTCTCCCACAGCTCGAGCGAACGACGGTACTACTGCTTCGGTTGGGTCGAAGGGGGAGTCATGACGGTCCGATTCACGTACCGTGACGACCTCATCCGAATCTTCGGCGCCGGTTACTGGCGGAAAGGCAAGGAAACGTATGAGCGAGAACGTCCGATACACGGACGAACCTCTCGGAAGGCTGAAGGTCGTTCCTGACTTCCTTCCTCGTCCGGAGGACCTCGTCTTTCGGGATGAAGGCGTCAAGGTCACGATCGCGTTGAGCAGGCGCAGCGTCGAGTTCTTCAAGAACGAGGCGCGGAGACACAACACGCAGTATCAGCGGATGATCCGGCGGCTGCTCGATGCTTATGCTGAACACCATGCTCGACCTCGAACCGCGCGCTCGGCACGGACGCGCGCAAAGGCAAGTCGCGCGGGCTAGGTCGCCTATGCCCCCACCTCCTCCCAAGGGATGGCTGAGTCAGGGTTCGCCATGTGGTCCGCCAGACGTCGGTCCAGTTCCGTCTCTTGCTCGCGGGTCAGCGCCAGCTCGGCCTCGCGCTCGGCGTCCGTGAGGCTTTCCCACAGCGCCATGGCGATCTCGATGCGCTCACCAGCGGGGAGCTTTAGCAGCTGAGCGAGAGTCTTGGGGAGCATGTCTGATCCCCCCACGCCTGAACCCTCTGGACAAGGTGGCCGCTGAGGCTAACGTGAAATGGGCCGAGCGACGTCTGAACGCAAGGCCTGCGGCCTCTTGCGGGCTGTGCGAATGGTTCGTCACGTACGTACTTGCCCCTTCTCCTCAGCTCCTCGCCCACGAGAGGGGCGCCCGCGATCCAAGGATACGCCGTCCGCCGCAGCGTATCCGCGCGCACCGAGCTGGCCCGAACATCCTATCCCCGGAGTGCACAACTCATCGTCATCCTCCCGGCGATGGCTCTAGCAGACGCTCCCCACCCTCGGAGAATCACGCAGCGGAAGCGAATGCTTGATCGGATCTCACATGCGGTGCACACCGCACCGCTCGCCAAGACGTTTTAATGTGGGAACATGTCGGATCGGAAGCAGGGCGTGCGTCCTAGACTCAAACAAGGAGACTGACCCATGCGGAGGATTATCGTCGGCGCCCAGGTTTCCATGGATGGCGTCATGCAAGCGCCCGGCGGGCCGACCGAGGATCCGACCAAGGGCTTCAAGTTCGGCGGCTGGGCGATGCCCTATTTCGATCAAGAGTTCGGCGAAGAGCTCGACCGCGTCTTCAAGGAGAAATGCGACCTCCTGCTCGGCCGCAAGACCTACGAGATTTTCGCCGCGTACTGGCCCTACTACGAAGAAGACGCTCCCCATGGCGGCATCGCCAAGCTGTTCACGGACATCAAGAAGTACGCGGTTTCGCGCTCAGGCGAGGTCGATACGAGCTGGGCGCGCTCAGTGCTCCTGCGCGACATCGCCGACGTGAAGCGCCTGAAGCAGGAAGACGGCCCGAACCTCGTCACCCAGGGCAGTACCGAACTCGTCCACGCGCTGCTCGCCAATGACCTGGTCGACGCTATGAGCATCTTCACGGTGCCGGTCGTGCTTGGCGGCGGCAAAAGGCTGTTCGCCGACGGCTCGGCGCCGCATTCGTTCAAGCTGACTCGGTCCCGCGTCTCTCCAAATGGCCTGATCGTCGGCCATTACGAGCGAGAGGGCGA
>QHSZ01000174.1 GCA_003220595.1 Candidatus Rokuibacteriota bacterium
CGACCTTCGGCGGGACGCCGGTGACGGGCCGGCCGTCGAGCTCGATCGTACCGGCCGAGGGCGTGACGAGGCCGCCGAGCATGTTGAGGATGGTGGACTTGCCGCAGCCCGACGGCCCGACGATCGCGACGAATTCCGCGTCGTGGACCTCGAAGGACACGTCGCGCACGGCGGCGACCTCCCGCCCTCCCTCGCTGAAGGTCTTCGCGAGGTCGCGGATGACGAGGCGCGGGCGCCGCGGGCTCAGGACGTGTACTTCGCCTGGGCCTTCCGGACGAACGAGAGGTCCACGGCCTTGGCGAACGCGACCGGCTTGTCGATCGCGATCGGAATGAACACCTTCATGCCGTTCGCGTAGTCCTTCTCGTCGATCGTGAAGTCCCAGTCGAAGATCGTCTTGTAGTAGCGCACGGACCGGAGGACGTCGTCGCGGCTGAAGGTCTCCATGTAGGGCCGGTGGAGGAGCTCGACGATCTCCTCGTCCGCGGCCCGGCGGATCCACTGCTGCGCGCGGTAGTTGGCGTTGACGTAGGCCTGCACGAGGTCGGGCGACCTCGCGAGCGTCTCGCGGAGCGCGTAGCCGACCGTGACCGGGATCGGCCCGCCGAAGACGCGCCGCCACGCCTTCTCGTCCTGGACGTCGTAGATGACGCGCCCGAACCCTTCGCCCTCGGCGGCGAACTGCCATTCGGGGACCGCCATGATCGCGTCGAACTTCCCCGCCTTGAGACCGCCCAGCATCGTCGTGGAGGCGCCCCCGCCGACCCACTCGACGTGGTCGTCGACGGGCCGCCCGTCGGGCGCCTTCGTCTGCTTGAGCACGTAGGTGCCGTAGACGTGCGTGCCGGAGCCGGGCGAGGTCATCGCGACGACCGCCTTGCGCCCCACGAGCTTCTGGTCGGCGAGCGCCTCGACGCCCCGGACGCCCTTGTCCCACAGCTCCCTGCGGACGACGATGTTGGCGTAGCTGCAGCGCGTGTCGGTGCCGAAGAGGATGACCGTCTCGCGCCCCTTCTCCGTCGCCTTGAGCGGGTGGTTCGAGTCGCCGAGGCCGAACATCGCCTGACCCGCCGTCACGGCGTTCACGACGCGGGCGCCGCCGCCGGGCACGATGAACCCCGGCGCGCTCACCCCCTCGTCCTCGAAGAACTTCTTCTCCATAGCGACGAGATGCTGGCCGTAGACGAACGTGGAGACGCTGTGCGCGAGCGTGATGGGGGGCTTCGCCTGCGCGTGGGCGAGGTGCCTGCGGTGTCCGGCGAGCGCCGCGCCGGCGGCGCCGGTGGCCGCGAGGAACTGGCGACGGGTGACGGGCATCGTGTGAAACCTCCCTCTGGTCTAGGGCGGTGTGCGCGAGTGTACGCCGGCCGTGCACGGGCTGTCAATCGCAACATATTGACACTACAGGCGATTTCGCCCTATCATCACTCAATGACTCCCACCCCGGCCACGCCGCTGCCGTCTCTCCGGAGCATGACCGGCTTCGGGCGGGCGGAGGTCGGCGGGCGGACGCTCACCCTGACGGTGGAAGCGCGCAGCGTGAATCACCGCCACCTCGACGTCGCGGTCCGTCTTCCGCGCGCCCTCGCTGCGTTCGAGCCCGACGTGCGCCGGCTCGTGCAGTCGCGTCTCGAGCGCGGCCGGGTGGAGGTCGCCGTGCAGCAGGCACCGGCACCGGGCGCCTCGGCGCAGACCGTGCGCGTGGACCCGGCGCTCGCGGCCGAGTACGTCGCACGCGCGCGGGAGCTCGGCCTCGCCCTCGGCGTCCCCGGCGACGTGACGCTCGCGTGGCTCCTCGAGCGTCCGGGCGTGGTGCGGCTCGACGAGCTCGACGCGCCGGCGCCGGAGGCGGCGTGGCCCATCCTGGCCGACGCGGTCGGCAAGGCGCTCGACGAGCTGGTCCTGCGCCGCGCGGCCGAGGGCGAGGCGCTCGCCGCCGAGCTCTCCGCCCTCCGGACCGACCTCCAGGCTCACGTGGAGGTCGTCGCCGCGCGCATGCCCGCGGCGATGGCGCGCTACCAGGCGCGGCTCCGCGAGCGGATCCGCGCCCTCCTCGGCGACACCGGGGTGCAGGAGGGGCGCGTCCTCACCGAAGTCGCGATCTGGGCGGAGAAGACAGACGTACAGGAGGAGCTGACGCGGCTCCGCGCCCACCTCGCCGAGCTCGCCCTCGTCCTCGAGCGCGGCGGCCCCGCGGGCCGGGCGCTCGACTTCCTGATGCAGGAGCTCAATCGCGAGGTCAACACGATCGCCTCGAAGGCGGACGACCTCGAGGTGAGCCAGGCGGCCCTCGCGGCGAAGAGCCTCGTCGAGAAGATGCGCGAGCAGGTGCAGAATCTTGAGTAGGCGTGGCGGCCTCGAATGATCCGACGGCGCGGCACCCTGTTCGTCGTCTCGGCGCCCTCCGGCGCCGGCAAGACGACGCTGTGCCGCGAGGCGCGCCTGGGCGTTCCCGGCCTCGCCTACTCCGTCTCGGTGACGACGCGGGCGCCGCGCCCGGGCGAGATCGACGGGGTGGACTTCCGCTTCGTCGACGAGGCATCGTTCCGCGCGATGCTCGGGCGGGGCGAGTTCGCCGAGTGGGCGACGGTGCACGGCCACCTCTACGGCACGCCCGCGCGCGCGCTGGAGGAGGCGCTGGCCGGCGGCGGCGACGTCCTGCTCGACATCGACACGCAGGGCGCGGCCCAGGTGCGCGCCCGCTACCCCGAGGCGGTACTGATCTTCCTCGTGGCGCCGTCCCTCAGGGACCTCGAGCAGCGGCTGCGCGAGCGGCGCT
This sequence comes from Candidatus Rokuibacteriota bacterium, assembly GCA_003220595.1. Classification (GTDB taxonomy): domain Bacteria; phylum Methylomirabilota; class Methylomirabilia; order Rokubacteriales; family CSP1-6; genus AR19. The sequence continues at coordinate 2,780 of QHSZ01000174.1, forward strand.
CCGACAACGAGCAGGAAATCGCGCGGCGCCTGACGCGCGCGCGCGAGGAGATCGCGCTCTGGCGGCGCTACGACTACTTGATCGTGAACCGCGACGTGAAGGAGGCCATGGAGCACCTGGCCTCGATCATCCAGGCCGAGCGCTGCCGTACCGCGCGGCTCGGCCTCACTTTCCCCGATCTGGAGGTGTCCAAGTGATGGCGTTCCCCTCGCTGGAAGGCGCACTCAACAAGGTGTCGAACCGTTACCTGCTCGTCGTCCTCGCGGCCAAGCGGGCGCGGCAGCTCAATCGCGGCGCGCCCCCGCGCGTCGAGAGCCACCACAAGAAGCCCACGAGCGGCGCGCTCGAGGAGATCGCGGCGGCCAAGGTCGAGTACCGCGTGAAGGACGAGGGCGAAACGCCGAAGGCATGAGCCTCGCGGGCCGCGAGCTGATCCTCGGCGTCACCGGGTCGATCGCCGCGTACAAGGCCGTCTACCTCCTGCGCGAGCTGACCCGGCTCGGCGCCTCCGTCACCGTGTGCCTCTCCGAGCACGCGCGCGAGTTCGTGGGCGCGCTCACCTTCCGCACGCTCTCCGGCCGGCCGGTGCTGACGAACCTCTTCGATCCGCAGAGCGAGGACGCCGTCGAGCACGTGGCGCTCGCCGAGCGCGCCGACGCGATCGTCGTCGCGCCCGCGACGGCCAACCTCCTCGCCAAGGCCGCCCACGGCATCGCCGACGATTTCCTCACGACGCTCCTCCTCGCCGCGCGCCGCCCGCTGGTGATCGCGCCCGCGATGGACGGCGGGATGTGGGAGCACCCGGCGGTGGTCGCGAACGTCGCCACGCTGCGCGGACGTGGCGTGGCGGTCCTCGAGCCGGACGCGGGGGCGCTCGCGTCCGGGCTCTCGGGCAAGGGGCGCTTCCCCGAGCCGGACGCGATCGTGGAGGCGATCCGGCGCGCGCTCACGCCCGTGCGCGACCTCGCGGGCGAGCGCCTGCTCGTCACGGCCGGGCCGACGCGCGAGCCGATCGACCCGGTGCGCTACATCTCCAACCGCTCCTCGGGCAAGATGGGTTACGGCCTCGCGGGGGCGGCGCTGCGCCGCGGCGCCGCGGTCACGCTGGTCTCCGGGCCGACCGCTCTCACGCCGCCCCCCGGCGCCGTCTTCGTCCCCGTCCAGACGGCCGAGGAGATGCGCGAGGCCGTGCTCCAGCACCTCGCCGACGCCACGCTCGTGATCAAGGCGGCGGCCGTCGCCGACTACCGCGCGCGCCAGGCGGCGCCCGTCAAGCTCAAGGGCAAGCGCGACCTCACGCTCGACCTCACGCCGAACCCCGACATCCTGGCCGAGGTCGCGGCGCGCCGCACCGGTGCGTTCATCGTCGGCTTCGCCGCCGAGACCCACGACGTCGTGGCCCACGCCCGCCAGAAGCTCGAGAGCAAGGGGATCGACCTGCTCGTCGTCAACGACGTGAGCCAGCGGGGCATCGGCTTCGACGCCGAGGAGAACGAGGTGCTGCTGCTCGACCGCTGGAGCGGCCAGAAGGCGCTCCCGCGGATGGCGAAGGCCGACGTCGCCGACGCGATCCTCAGCCACGTCCTGGCGCTGCGCGCGAGCGCCGCCGTCAAGAAGGTGGCGCGAGAGCGGTAACCGGCCGGCCCTCGCCGGTGCGTTCGCCGTCCGGTGTACGCGGCCCGACGTTAAGGCGAAAGCCTCATGTGGTCCGTCCTGGCCGTGGGCGCGGCCTCAGCGGCCGTCGCGCACGCGCAGACCCGGGTCGAGGAAACCGCTCTCGCGACGACCGTCTATACCGGCGACTGGTTCCAGAGCCACGCCGAGCGGCCGTGGAGCGGCGGCACGGCAGCCGTGTCCAATGCGGCGCTCGCTCGGGCGACGCTCACCTGCAGCGGCACGGGGGCGAGCTGGCTGGGCCTTCGGGGGCCGCAGACGGGCATCGCAAGGGTCTATCTCGACGGGGTGTCTCAGGTTGACGTCGACTGCTACGCGTCGACGGAAACAGTGCAGGCGGTGCTCTTCACGCTCAGTGGGCTTGCGGCGGGCGCCCACGCCCTGGCGATCGAAGCCACAGGCACCAGGAACGCGGCCGCCACCGACGCATTCATCGTCGTGGATGCGTTCGACGTGGAGGGTGTCCCCGGGGGGCGCGTTCAGGAGACGGGTCTTCCGACCACCGTCTACACCGGCGACTGGATCCAGGGCCACACGGAGCGGGCGTGGAGCGGCGGCACGGCGGCGCTTTCGAGTTCGGCGGGCTCGCACGCGACGCTGTTGTTCACCGGCACAGGGGTGAGCTGGATTGGCTTGCGGGGGCCGCAGACGGGCATCGCGCGGGTTTCTCTCGACGGGGTGCAGGCAGCGGACGTGGACACCTATGCTGCGGCGGAACAACTGCAGGCGGTGCTCTTCGCGCGCAATGGGCTGACAGCGGATCTCCATTTTCTAACGATCGACGTGACGGGCACGATGAACCCGGCCGCCACCGACGCGTTCATCGTCGTGGACGCCTTCGACGTGACGCCCTGACGTTCTGACCGCCCCCGGATTGCCCCGCCGCTCCGGCTGTGATAGCGCTATGGCCTGAGCAGCAGCGCAGTCACACGTGTGAGGGACAAAGGGGGCCTATGAACGGGGTGGTTCGGGCGCGCGAGGCGCTCGCCGAGGCGCTCGGCGCCCTTGGCGCCACCCTCCGCCACCACCGCGACCTCGGCACGGCCGAGCTGGCCCTCGAGGGTGCCTACCTCCTCTCTCCCGAGGAGGCGCTCTCCGCCCAGGAGCGGGCGCTCCAGGGCTGCCGCAAGTGCAAGCTCTGCGAGGGGCGCACCACGATCGTCTTCGGCTCCGGCCATCCGCGGGCGGAGTTCGTCGTGATCGGCGAGGGGCCGGGCGCCGACGAGGACGCGCAGGGTCTTCCGTTCGTCGGCCGCGCGGGCCAGCTCCTCACCAAGATGCTGGAGGCGCCGGGCGTGAGCTTCTCGCGCGACGAGGTGTTCATCACGAATGCGGTCAAATGCCGACCACCCGGCAACAGAAATCCGGAGGCCGAGGAGCTCGCGGCGTGCGCCCCGGTGCTCGCGGCGCAGCTCGGCGCGCTCCAGCCCAAGGTGATCCTCGCGCTCGGCAGCGTCGCCACGCAAAGCCTCCTCGGCACCAAGGAGCCGATCGGCCGCCTGCGAGGGCGCGTGCACCCGTACGGCTCGGCCGTGCTGATCCCGACCTTCCATCCGGCGTTCCTCCTACGAAACCCCGGCCAGGAGTACAAGCGCATGGCCTGGGACGACCTCAAGCTCGCCCGACGGGAGTACGACCAGCGCCGGACGCGATGAGCGCCGCGCGCCTATCTCAGGCCACCCACGTGGGTCGCGGCCTCGCGCTCCGAGAAATGACCGCGCCGCGCGCCTGTCTCAGGCCACCCACGTGGGTCGCGGCCTCGCGCTCCGATAAATGACCGCGCCGCGCGCCTATCTCAGGCCACCCACGTGGGTCGCGGCCTCGCGCTCCGATAAATGATCGCGGACGTCGCCTTCGACGCCCCGGTCGCTCACCCGTTCTCCTATCGCGTGCCGGACGGCTGGACCCTCGCACCCGGCCAGCGCGTGGTGGCCGGTCTGCGCGGCGCGCAGCGGACCGGGATGGTCGTGGCGCTCCGCGAGGGAGCGGACGCGACGCTCAAGCCGCTGCTCCGCCTTGCCGACGCCGGGCCCGTGCTCTCCCCGGCGCAGCTCGAGCTGGTCCGCTGGATCTCCGCCGAGAGCCTCTCGTCGGTCGGCTCGACCTGCGCCGCGCTGCTTCCGCCCCCGCTCGGCGACGCCGGCGGAGTGTCCGGTGGGGCTCGGCGCCCCCCGCGCGCCGCGTCCGCGCCGAAGCCTGAGCTCTTCGTGGGCGCCGGACGCGAGCGGCGGGCGTTCGAGCGCATCGAGGGCGCGACCGGGACCGTCCTCGTCGTCGCGCCCGACGTCGAGACCTCGGCGCGCTGGGCCCAGCGGCTCGCGAAGCTCGACCGCGTGGTCCGGCTCGACTCCGGTGTCGGCGACGCCGCGCGCGCGGCGGCCTGGCCGGCGCTCGCCGCGGGGGCGGCGCGGCTCGCGACCGGCACGCGCTCGGCGCTCCTGGCGCCGCTCGTGCCACCGGCCACGCTCGTCCTGCTCGACGAGCACGAGGCAGCGCACAAGCCGCCGGGCCATCCGCGGATCCACGCGCGCGAGGTCCTGCTCGAGCGCACCGCGCGCGAGGGCGCGGCCTTCCTCGTGACCTCGGCGACGCCGAGCGTCGAGACGTGGTGGCGCGCCGACAGCGGGCGGATCGCACTGGCGCAGGCGCCCCCCGCCGCCTGGCCTGCCGTCGCGCTGGCGGACACGCGGGGCATCCTCCGCCGCGAGCCGCTGACGCCCTCGCTCGCGCGCGCGATCCGCGAGACGCTCGCGGCGAAGCGCCGGGTGTTTCTCGCCATCAGCCGTCTCACCTCGTCGCTCGCCTGCGACGACTGCGGGACCGTGGTGGGCTGCGAGGAGTGCCGGCTCGCGCTCGCCTATTCGCGCGCCGGCGCGACGCTCGCGTGCCGGCTCTGCGGGCGGGCGCGCCCGCTGCCGGACACCTGCCCGTTCTGCCGCGGCCGGCGGCTCTCGCCCTTCGGCTGGGGCGCCGAGCGCGTCGAGCACGCGGTGCGCCGCCGGTTCCCCGACGCGCGCATCGCGCGCTACGACCCCGAGGCGACGCGCGGCGCGCGCGCCGGCGCGCAGCGCGAAGCGGCGGCCGCGGCCGACGTGGTCGTCGGCACGCGCGGCGCGCTCAGGCTCTTCGGCCCCGCCTCGCTCGGCCTCGCGGGGTTCGTGTCGCCCGACCAGTTCCTGCGCATGCCCGACTTCCGTGCGGGCGAGCGCGCCCTCGCGTTCC
>QHSZ01000175.1 GCA_003220595.1 Candidatus Rokuibacteriota bacterium
GGCGGCGGAGCGCGTCGGCGCGGCCGGCCAGGTGATCATCCAGTCGCAGCACCCGAGCCACTACGCGTTCGACGCGGTCGCGCGCCAGGACCTCGCCGGCTTCTACAAGCACGAGCTCAAGTTCCGTGCGGAGCTCGGCTACCCGCCGTTCCGGCGCTTGGCGTTCGTTACCGCGCGCGGGCGCACGCCCGCGGAGACGGCGGCGCTCGCGGAGCGGGCGAGCGCGGCGCTCGCGGCGGCGAGCGAGCTCACCGTCTACCCGCCGCTCCCCGACCGCCGCGAGCGCATGCGCCGCATCGTCGTCAAGGGCCGCGCCGACCTGCCGCGCCGCCTGGAGGGCGCCCTCGCCTCCTTCCGCGAGGGCGGCGCCCCGCGCCGCGGTATCATAGACGTGGAGGTGGATCCGCTCGAATGGCCGTTCTGAAGGTCCGCAAGTACGGCGACCCGACCCTCCGGCGGCGCGCGCTGCCGATCGAGGAGGTCACGCCCGAGATCCGGCAGACGATCGCCGACATGACCGAGACGATGTACGACGAGGTCGGCATCGGCCTCGCCGCGCCGCAGGTCGGCGTCGCGCTCCGGCTCATCGTCGTGGGCGACGAGGACGGCAAGGGCGTGCGGGCGCTCGTCAACCCCGTGATCGTCGAGCAGAGCGGCGAGGCGACAGCGGAAGAGGGCTGCCTCTCGATCCCCGGCGTCTTCGCGCCGGTGACGCGCGCCGCCTGGGTGCGGCTCGAGGCGCGCGACGCGGACGGCGCGCCCGTGGAGATCGCGGCGCGCGGCCTGCGCGCGCGCGTGCTGCAGCACGAGCTGGACCACCTCGACGGCGTCCTCTTCATCGACCGGCTCGATCCGGTGACCCGCGATCGCATCAAGCGGAAGATCAAGAAGGAAGGTCTCCGCGAGGACGCCGCCCGCCACGCCTTCGCGCTTTAGCGTCCTCTTCTACGGC
>QHSZ01000176.1 GCA_003220595.1 Candidatus Rokuibacteriota bacterium
GGATGCGGTGCCGATCGGCGCCGCGCTCCGGCAGCAGTTCCCCACCAACTGGGAGCTGTCCGCGCAGAGGGCGACGACGGTGCTCCGGTTCCTGGAGGAGAAGGCCGGCGTCGAGGGCAAGTACCTCTCGGCGGTCGGCTACGGGCCCTTCCGGCCGGTCGCCAGCAACGACACGCCAGAGGGGAAGGCCGAAAACCGCCGGATCGAGATCGTCCTGACGCCGCTCGACGTCACGGAGGTCTTGAAGGAGCTGCGCTAGAGGCCGCCCCACACCTCGCGGGCGAGCTCGACGCAGAGGGCGAGCTTCGCCCGCTGCTGCTCGGCCGCGAGGTCGTTGCCCTCGACCGTCGACGAGAAGCCGCATTGTGGGCTGACGCAGAGCTGGTCGAGGGCGACATAGCGGGACGCCTCGTCGATGCGGCGCTTGAGGTCGTCCTTCGTCTCCAGCGCGCCGACCTTCGTCGTGACCAGGCCCAGCACGACACGCACGTGCTTGGGCGCGTGCCGGAGCGGTGAAAAATCTCCCGCGCGCGCGTCGTCGAACTCGAGGAAGAAGCCGTCGTAGGGCAGCCGGTTGAAGATGACCTCGGCGATCCTCGCGTAGCCGCCCTGGGCGCGCCACCCGGAGCGGAAATTCCCCCGGCAGAGATGGGTGCAGACGGTCAGGTCCTTGGGCCGGCCCCGCAGGGTCGCCTGGATCAGCTTGACCGACAGCTCGAGCTGCGCCTCGGGGTCCTCGCCGCGCGCCCGGCCCTGCGCGCGCAGCTCGTCGTCGCACAGATAGGCCAGGCTCACGTCATCGAGCTGCAGGTAGCGGCAGCCCGCCGCGTACAGGTCGGCGATCTCGGCCCGGTAGGCGGCGGCGGTGTCCTCGACGAACGCGTCGAGCTCCGGGTACAGCTCGGCGTCGATGTTGGCGCGCCCGACCTGCGAGTAGAGCATGCAGGGCGAGGGCATCGTCAGCTTCGGCGTGCGCCTGACCACCGACCGGAGGAACGTGAAGGCCTCGACGAAGATCGGCGCCGGCCGGGTGACGCGCTCGCCGATCCGGAGATCCGGGCGCGTGAAGACGAGATCGCCGCCCTGCCCGTGGAAGGTGACCGGCAGCGCCCTGCCCTCGCTCCGCAGGCCGCCGAGCTTCAGCAGGAAGTCCATGTGCCAGGATTTTCGGCGCAGCTCGCCGTCGGTGATGCCCTCGAGCCCGAGGTCCTCCTGCAGCCTGACCGCGTCGCGGATCGCCGCGTCCTCGGCCCGCGCCAGGGCCGCGGCGCTCGCCCGCCCCGACTCCGTGTCGAGCCTCCACACCTTGAGCGCCGGCGGGCGCAGCAGGCTTCCGACGTGATCGGCGCGGAACGGAGGTCGCGAAGCAGTCATGCGCCTTGCCTTCCTCTGCGGCGAGGCGACTTCTAAATCGCGGTGTACGACTTGTCAAGGACAATGTATAAAGACGAGTCGAGGCTCGACTGTGGCCACGCATCGGAGCGACGTCGTGGGAAGTCTCCTGCGCCCGGCGTACCTCGCCGAGGCGCGCCGGGACGCCGCGAGCGGGCGTCTCGGTCCGGCCGAGTTCAAGCGGATCGAGGACCGCGCGGTCGACGAGGCGGTCGCCCTTCAGGAAGCGGCCGGCCTCGACGTCGTCACGGACGGCGAGATGCGGCGCTACGCCTTCTTCGGTCACCTGATCGAGGCGCTCGACGGCTTCGACCGCTTCGGCGGCTGGGCGATCCCGTTCCGGAACGAGGACGGCGAGCAGCTCGTCTTCAAGCGCCCCGTCGTGGTCGAGCGCCTCCGCTGGCGGCGGAGCATGTGCGGCGAGGAGTTCGCCTACCTGCGCGCCCGCGCGCGACGCCCGGCCAAGACGACGCTCATCAGCGCCCAGCAGGCGGCGGCCTACTACGATCCGGAGAAGTCGCGCGCCGCCTACCCGACCCGCGACGCCTACCTGGCCGACGTGGTCGACTTCACCCGTCGCGAGGTCGAGGAGCTGATCCGCCTCGGCTGCACCTACATCCAGATCGACGCGCCCCAGTACGCGGCGCTGCTCGACCCGGAGATCCGCGAAGGCTATCGCCGGCGGGGAAGCGACCCCGACCGGCTCGTCGACACCTGCATCGAGATGGACAACGCGGTGATCGGTGACCATCCCGGCGTCACGTTCGGCCTCCACATCTGCCGCGGCAACAACCAGTCCATGTTCTACGCGAGCGGCGGCTACGAGCCCATCGCCGAGCGCGTCTTCCGCCGCGCGCGCTTCCAGCGTTTCCTCCTCGAGTACGACGACGAGCGCTCGGGCAGCTTCGCGCCGCTCCGCGCCGTGCCCGACGACCGGACCGTGGTGCTCGGTCTCGCGACGACGAAGAAGCCGCGGCTCGAGACCGTGGAGGAGCTGGCGGGCCGGATCGAGGCCGCGGCAAAGATCGTCCCCCTCGAGCGGCTGGCGCTGTCGCCGCAGTGCGGCTTCGCCTCGACGCTCGAAGGCAACCGCATCCCGCCCGAGACCCAGCGCCGCAAGCTCGAGGTGGTGGCCGCGACCGCGCGCGCGGTCTGGCGCTCCTGACCCCGGGCCCGATGACGCTCCTCACGGTGGAGCGCGTCTCCAAGGCCTTCGGAGGCGTGCGGGCGGTCAGCGACGTCAGCTTCACGCTCGCCGCGGGCGAGCTGGTCGGCGTCATGGGCCCGAACGGCTCGGGCAAGACGACGCTCTTCAACCTGATCGCGGGGGCGTTGGTGCCCGACGCCGGCGCGATCAGGCTCCGCGGCCGGGACCTCGCGGGGCAGGCGTCGCACCGTGTCTGCGCGCGCGGCGTCGCCCGGACGTTCCAGCTCGTCCGCCCGTTCGCCGGCCTCACCGCGCTCGACAACGTCCTCGTCGGCCGGCTCTACGGCCGCGCGCGCGAGCGGCGCCGGGCGGCGACGGCGGAGGCCGAGCGGCTGCTCCGGCTCGTCGGGCTCGAGGGCCGGGCGCGCCTGCGCGCCTCGCAGCTCACGCTGATGGACCGGAAGCGTCTGGAGCTCGCGCGCGCGCTCGCGACCGCGCCCGAGCTCCTGCTGCTCGACGAGTTCATGGCCGGGCTCAACCCCACCGAGACCGAGAGCGCCATGGCGCTGATCCGCCGGCTCCAGGGCGAGGGCGTGACGCTGCTGATGGTCGAGCACATCGTGTGGGCGCTCATGGATCTGGCGCAGCGGATCATCGTGCTGAGCGCCGGCGAGAAGATCGCCGACGGCGCGCCGGGCGCCGTCGCCGCCGACCCGACCGTGGTGGACGTCTACCTGGGCAGCGCGGGCGCCGGCCGTGCTTGAGGTCGAGGGCCTCGAGGCGTCCTACGGCTCGTTCCGGGTCCTCTCGGGCGTCACGCTCGAGGTGCGCCCGGGCGAGATCGTGGCGCTCCTGGGCCCGAACGGCGCCGGCAAGACGACGCTGATCCGCTGCATCGCGGGCCTCCTGCGTCCGCGGGCGGGCGCCATGCGCTGGGAGGGCCGGCCGCTGGGCCAGGCGGAGGCCCACACGGTCGTCGAACGGGGTGTCGCGGTCGTGCCCGAGGGCCGGCGGCTCTTCGGCTCGATGAGCGTCGAGGAGAACCTCGCCCTGGGCGCCTTCGCGCCGCGTGCGCGTCGTGGGGAAGCCTCGCGGCTCGAGGGCGTATACGCGATCTTTCCGGTGCTCCGCGAGCGCCGGCGCCAGCTCGTGCGGGCGCTCTCCGGCGGCCAGCAGCAGATGGTCGCGATCGGGCGCGCCCTCATGGCCGACCCGCGACTGCTCGTGCTCGACGAGCCCTCGCTCGGCCTGGCCCCGCGGCTCGTCGAGTCGATCTTCGGCCTCCTGCGCGAGATCAATCGGGGCGGCGTCTCGATCCTCCTCGTCGAGCAGAACGTCCACGCGGCCCTCGCCCTCGCGCACCGCGGCTATATCCTCGAGGCCGGGCGCGTCGCCGCGGAGGGGCAGGGCAGCGTGCTGCTGAACGACGCGCACGTGCGCCGCGCCTACCTCGGCCCGTTGGCGCGATGACAGCCTTCGTCCAGCAGATGGTCCTCGGGCTCCTCATCGGCGGCCTCTACGGGCTCGCCGCGGCGGGGCTCTCGCTGGTCTTCGGCGTCCTCAAGGTCCTGAACGTCGCCCACGGCCAGCTCATCATGCTCGGCGGCTATGGCGCCTTCTGGCTCGGGGCGCTCGCGGGCTTCGACCCGTTCGCCGCGCTCACCCTGGTCATCCCGGGCGCGCTCGCGTTCGGCGCCGTCCTCTACTGGACGCTCTTCGCCTGGGTCGTCCGCGCCTCGGAGGAGACGCGCGTGAAGAACTCCCTCCTGATCGGCTTCGGCCTGGCGCTGGCGCTCGACGCGCTCGCCGTGAGGCTCTGGACCGCAGACGAGCGCTCGATCACGACGTCGTACGCGGGCGCCGTCGTGAGCGTCGGCGGCATCGCGATCCCGCTCGTGCGGCTGGCGAGCCTCGTCCTGGCCGGGGCGCTGATCGGCGGCGTCCACCTCCTGCTCGCGCGCACGCGCTGGGGGCGCGCCATCCGCGCCACCGCCGAGGACTGGGAGGCGGCGCTGCTGACGGGCATCGACGTGCGCCGCGCCTATCTGCTCGCCTTCGCGATCGGCACCGCGCTCGCCGGCGCGGCGGGCACGCTCGTCAGCGTCGGCTACTCGGTGAGCCCCTCCATCGGACTCGAGTGGACGCTGAAGGCGCTGGTCGTCGTCGTGCTGGCGGGGCTCGGCTCGATGCCGGGCACGTTCGTCGGCGGCCTCGTGCTGGGGCTCGCCGAGGCGGCCGCCGCCTGGGGGTTCGGCGGGCCCTACCGCGAGATGGTCGGCCTCGTCCTCTTCTTCGTCGTCCTCGTCGCCCGCCCCCAGGGGCTCTTCGCCAGGTGACGCGGCCCCGCGGGCTCGCGCTCGGGGTCGTCGTCGTCGCGGCGCTGGCGGCCGTGCCGCGCGTGGCGCGCACCGACGCCGAGCTGAACTTCCTGTTCCTGGTGCTCCTCTCGACGACCCTCGCCCAGAGCTGGAACATCGTCGCCGGCTACGCGGGCCAGGTGAACCTCGGCCACGCGGCGTTCTTCGGGCTCGGCGCGCTCACGACGCGCACGCTCTGGATCGGCGGGACGCCGGTGCTCCTCGCGATGGGCGCCGGGGCCCTCGTGGCGACGGCGTTCGCCCTCCTGATCGGCGTCGTCGCCTTCCGTCTGCGGGGCGCGTACTTCGCCATCGGCACCCTCGCGCTCGGGGAGATCCTCCGCATCACCGTCGGCAACGTGCTGGCCGAGATCTCGACGCTCCCCGCGGCGACGATCGCGAGCTACCGGCTCGCCGATCGCTACTACCTGGCGCTCGCGCTGGCGGTCGCGACCCTGGCCGTGGTCGGGGCGCTCGGACGCTCGCGCGCCGGTCTCGGGATGCAGGCCATCCGTGAGGACGAGGAGGCGGCCGAGGCGTCGGGGGTGAACGCGCTCGGCTTGAAGCTCCTGGCGCTCGCGCTGTCGACGGCGCTGGCGGGTCTCGCCGGCGGGCTCTTCGCGTACTATCACATCAGCTACTACCCGTCGCACCCGTTCGGGCCGCACTGGACCTTCGACGCGCTCCTCATCACCTACGTCGGCGGCGTCGGCACGCTCCACGGCCCCGTGCTGGGCGCGATCTTCTACGTCCTTCTGAAGGAGTACCTCGCGGTCCGCTGGGTGGACTTCCACCTCTTGATCTTCGGCGCGCTGTTCATCGGGATCGTGCTCCTGCTGCCGGGCGGCCTCGTCGAGGCGGCGGCGCGCCTGCGCGCGCTGGCCGGACGCAGAGCGCCTTGACACCCCGAAGGGGCACCCCTACGATCCGCGCGGAACGCCAGAGGTGAGGTGACCATCTACCGGCAGTTCCATAACCAGCCGGAGTCGAGCCCGCTCCACCGATGGCTCAGCGAGATGTGGAGCGCGGTGAGCGCGGAGACGGACGGGCTCGTCCAGGTGCGCGTCTGCCCGCAGAACGACGGCATCCCGGGCGGCGACCCCGCCGCGCTCGAGATGCTGCTCGCCGGGGGCGTCGAGTTCTTCACGCTGATGGGCGGGCTCCTCGGCGCCGTCGTGCCCGTGGCCGAGATGCAGGGGCTGCCGTACGCGTTCCACGATCACGCGCACGTGTTCGCGGTCATGGACGGCGAGTTCGGCGACTTCCTCCGACGCGAGATGGCGGGGAAGGGCATCTACTGCCTGCGGCGGGCGACGTTCGAGAACGGCTTTCGCCAGATCACGACGCGCACGCGCGTGATCCGCCACGCCGACGACCTGGCGGGGCTCACGATCCGCACGCCCGCCGGCCGGCTCTTCCTCGACTTCTTCGAGACCCTCGGCGCCCTGCCCACGGCGATCAACCTGGACCACGTCCACGGGGCGCTCCGGACGGGGGCCATCGAGGCGCAGGAGAACGCGCTGGTCGTCACCGAGTTCAACCGCTTCTGGGAGGTCCAGCAGTACGTGAGCCTGACGAATCACATGTGGTCGGGCTTCAACCTCCTGGCGAACCTCGAGGCCTGGCAGGCGCTCCCCCGGGACGCACAGGTGGTGATCGAGCGCGTCGCCGCGAGCTTCGCGCGGCGGCAGCGGAGCGACACCGACATGCTCAATCGGGACCTCGCCGGGCGGCTGGCCGGCCGTGGAATGATCTTCAATCAGGTGGACACGGCGAGCTTCCGACGCCGGCTCGGCCCGTTCTACGCGCGCTGGCGGAAGATCTTCGGGCCGAGCGCGTGGAGCTTGCTCGAGGCCGAGGTGGGCCCGCTCGGTTAAGGAGGAACGCATGGAGTATCGAGCGCTGGGTGGGACGGGGCTGCGCGTGTCGGCCCTCGGGTTCGGCTGCGGGAACGTCGGCGGGCTCATGATCCGCGGGAGCGCCGCCGAGCGGGAGCGTGCCGTCGCGCGTGCGGTCGAGCTCGGCGTCAACTACTTCGACACCGCGCCGCTCTACGGTGACGGCCAGTCGGAGCAGAACCTCGGCGCGGCGCTGAAGACGCTCCGCGTGCCGGTCTACGTCGGCACGAAGGTCCGCCTCGACGCCGCGGACATGAAGGACGTGCGGGGGGCGATCGGCCGCTCGCTCGACGCGAGCCTCGGGCGCCTCGGCCTCCCGCACGTGGACCTGCTCCAGCTCCACAACAACATCGTCGGCGA
>QHSZ01000177.1 GCA_003220595.1 Candidatus Rokuibacteriota bacterium
TGCGGGGCCCGCGGCTCCCGAAGAAGCTCGTCTCCTTCCTGCCGATCGACGAGGCGACCGCGCTCGTCGAGGGCAAGGCGCTCCGGGGGGCGGCGCGCCCGCGCGACCTCGCCATCCTCGAGCTGCTCTACGCCAGCGGCCTGCGCGTCTCGGAGCTCGCCGCCCTCACACTCGACGCCGTGGACCGCGCCGGACGGACGGTGCGGGTCCTCGGCAAGGGCAGGAAGGAGCGGATCGTCCCCTTCGGTGCCTCGGCGGCGCGCGCGCTCGAGACGTACCTCGCAGGCCGCGCGGCGACCCGCGGCCCGCTCTTCACGAATCACCGGGGCGGCCGGCTGACGCCGCGAGCAATCCACGCGATCGTGCGCCGGAGCGCCGTGGCCGCGGGGATCGCACGACGCGTGAGCCCCCACACGCTACGGCACACGTTCGCCACGCACCTGCTCGACGCGGGCGCCGACCTGCGCGCGATCCAGGAGTTCCTCGGTCACAGCCGCCTCTCGACCACGCAGCGCTACACGCACGTGGGCGCCGACCAGCTGATGCGCGTCTACGACGCCGCCCACCCGCGCGCCCGCGCGCGCGCCTGAGCGAGCGCCATGCGGCGCGTGCACGCGACGACCATCCTCGCCGTCCGCCATCGCGGCGAGGTCGCCCTCGCCGGCGACGGACAGGTCTCGATCGGCAACACGATCGTCAAGGCCGGCGCGCGGAAGGTGCGCAAGCTCTACCACGATCGGATCCTCGCCGGATTCGCGGGCACGGCCGCCGACGCCTTCACGCTCTTCGCGCGCTTCGAGGGCAAGCTCGACGAACACCGCGGCAACCTGGCCCGTGCCGCGGTGGAGCTGGCGAAGGACTGGCGGAACGACCGGGTGCTGCGGCGGCTCGAGGCGCTGCTCGCCGTGGCCGACCGCGAGCAATCGTTCATCCTCTCGGGCACCGGCGACGTCATCGAGCCCGACGACGGCATGATCGGGATCGGCTCGGGCGGCGCGTACGCGCTCGCCGCCGCGCGCGCGCTCGTGGCGCACTCCGATCTCGACGTCAAGGCGATCGTCACGGAGGCGATGAGGATCGCCGCGACGATCTGCGTCTACACCAACGAGCGCATCACGGTGGAAGTCCTGTGAGCAGCGACGTGGCCCTCACACCCGCGCAGATCGTCGCCGAGCTCGACCGGTACATCGTCGGCCAGGAGCGGGCCAAGCGCGCCGTCGCGGTCGCGCTGCGGAACCGCTGGCGCCGGCAGAACCTGCCGCCGGAGCTCCGCGACGAGGTCGCGCCGAAGAACATCATCATGATCGGGCCGACAGGCGTCGGGAAGACCGAGGTCGCGCGCCGGCTCGCGAAGCTCGCCCAGGCGCCCTTCCTGAAGGTGGAGGCCTCCAAGTACACGGAGATCGGCTACGTGGGGCGCGACGTGGAATCGATGATCCGCGACCTCACCGAGCTCTCCGTGAACATGGTCAAGGCCGAGATGACGGCGCGCGTCGCCGAGCGGGCCGCCGTGCTCGCCGAGGAGCGGCTCCTCGACCTCCTGCTCCCGACGCCCCGCCGCGAGCCCTTCTCGTCGGGCTCGCTCGAAGAGGTCTCGCCGGACGCCTCGCGCGAAGCGACGAAAGAGAAGCTCCGGGCGCAGCTCAAGGCGGGCCGGCTCGACGAGCGGATGGTGGAGCTCGAGGTCCAGCAGCAGACGCTGCCGACGATCGAGGTCCTGTCGGGCCAGGGGCTCGAGGAGATGGGCATCCACCTCAAGGACATGCTCTCCAACCTCATGCCGACCCGGACCAGGCAGCGCCGGGTGCGGATCGCGGAGGCGCGGCGGCTCCTCGTCCAGGAAGAGGCGCAGAAGCTCGTGGACATGGAAGAGGTCGTCGCCCAGGCGATCCGGCGGGCCGAGAACTCGGGCATCGTCTTCCTGGACGAGCTCGACAAGATCGCCGGGCGGGAGGCCGGCCACGGCCCGGACGTCTCCCGGGAGGGCGTCCAGCGCGACCTCCTGCCCATCGTCGAGGGGTCCGCGGTGACGACGAAGTACGGGGTCGTCCGCACGGACCACATCCTCTTCATCGCCGCCGGCGCCTTCCACGTCGCCAAGCCGGCGGACCTGATCCCGGAGCTCCAGGGACGCTTCCCGATCCGGGTCGAGCTGGACCCCTTGACGCGCGAGGATTTCGTCCGCATCCTGACGGAACCTCAGAACGCGCTGCTCAGGCAGTACACGGAGCTTCTCGGGACGGAGCGGGTCGGTCTCCGGTGGGCACCGGAGGCGGTGGAGGCGATCGCGGAGATCGCGATGAAAGTCAACGCGAGCACGGAGAACATCGGCGCGCGGCGCCTGTACACGATCATGGAGAAGCTTCTCGAGGAGATCTCCTTCAACGCGCCCGACATGCCCGGCAAGGAGCTGACGATCGACGCCGGCTACGTCCACGCGCGCCTCGGCGACATCACGCGGGACCAGGACCTGTCGAGGTACATCCTGTGACGGCGCGGCGCTCGCGCGGCCCGGGCGAGACGAGCCGGTGACCGACCCGAAGAGCGCGGAGGTCCTGCTCGAGGCGCTCCCGTACATCCGGGAGTTTCGCGGCAAGACGATCGTCATCAAGTACGGCGGCGCCGCGATGGAGCGCGCCGACCTCAATGAGCCCTTCGCGCTCGACGTGATCCTCCTGCGCCTCGTGGGCCTTAAGCCTGTCATCGTGCACGGGGGCGGGCCCCAGATCGGCGCGCTGATGAAGCGGCTCGGCAAGGAGCCGCGCTTCGTCGGGGGCATGCGCGTCACCGACGCCGAGACGGTCGAGATCGTCGAGATGGTCCTCGTCGGCAAGATCAACAAGCAGATCGTCGGGCTCATCAACCACCACGGCGGCCAGGCCGTCGGCCTGTCGGGGAAGGACGCCAGCCTCCTCCGCGCACGGCGGCGCGGCCACCGGCTCCCGAGCGGCGAGGAGGTGGACATCGGCCTCGTCGGCGAGGTCGAGGAGGTCAACACGGAGCCCATCCGTCTCCTCGAGGACAACGGGTTCATCCCCGTGATCGCGCCGGTCGGCGTGGGGCGCGACGGCGCGACCTACAACATCAATGCGGACCTGGTCGCGGGCGAGGTGGCCGCGGCGCTGGGCGCCGAGAAGCTGATCCACCTCACCGACGTGCAGGGAATCCTCGGCCCGGACGGCACGCTGGTGAGCACGCTCTCCCGGAAGGAGGCCGAGCGCCTGATGAGCGCCGGCGTGATCGACGGTGGGATGCTGCCGAAGGTCGAATCGTCGCTGCGGGCGCTCGAGGGCGGGACGTCGAAGGCGCACATCCTCGACGGCCGGGTGCCCCACGCGATTCTCCTCGAGCTCTTCACGCGCGAAGGCGTCGGAACCGAAATCGTTCTCTAGTCGTTGGGTGAGCCGCAAGACGTCGCGGGGCAGGGGTCCCGCCGTCCGAGGCGAGCGAAATCAGGAGGGCGAGCCGCAGGACCTCGCGGGGCTGGGGTCCCGCCGTCCGAGGCGAGCGAAATCAGGAGGGCGAGCCGCAGGACCTCGCGGGGCTGGGGCCCCGCCGTCCGAGGCGAGCGAAATCCAGGGAAGGGGCGGCGCAGGCATGGACACCAAGCAGCTCCTCGCGTGGGCGGCGCAGTACCACACCCCGAACTACTCGCGGGCCCCGATCTGCCTCGTCCGCGGCGACGGCGTGCGCGTGTGGGACTCCGACGGCAAGGAGTACCTCGACTTCGGCGCGGGGCTCGCCGTGGCCTCGCTCGGCCACTGCCATCCGCGTGTGACCGGCGCCATCCGCGAGGCCGCCGCGACGCTCCTGCACGTGTCGAACCTCTACCACACGGCGCCCCAGATCCACCTGGCGAAGCTGCTCTGCGAGCACTCGTTCGCCGACCGGGTCTTCTTCGGCAACTCTGGCGCCGAGGCGAACGAGGCGGCGCTGAAGCTGGCTCGCAAGTACGCGCGGGAACGCTACGCCTCCGACCGCTACGAGATCATCGCCACCCACAACGCGTTCCACGGCCGGACCTTTGCGACCGTCACGGCGACGGGCCAGGCGAAGTACCAGCACGGCTTCGAGCCCCTGGTGCCCGGCTTCAAGCACGTGCCCTACAACGACCTCCGCGCGATGGAGCGGGCGATCGACAACCGCACCGCCGCGATCCTGGTCGAGCCCATCCAGGGCGAGGGGGGCGTGCACGTCCCCGACGACGACTACCTGCCCGGGCTCCGCAAGCTCTGCGACGAGAGCGGGGCGCTCCTGATCCTCGACGAGATCCAGACGGGCGTCGGGCGGACGGGCCGGCTCTGGGCGTACGAGCACGCCGGGATCGAGCCCGACATCATGACCCTGGCCAAGGCCCTCGCCAACGGGGTGCCCATCGGCGCGATGCTGACGCGCGAGGAGATCGCCCGCGCCCTCGGGCCCGGCACGCACGGCTCGACCTTCGGCGGGACACCGTTCGTGACCTCCGTGGCGCTGGCGACCATGCAGACCATCATCGAGGAGAAGATGCCCGAGCGTGCGGCGCGGCTCGGGCGCGCGCTCATGGACGGGCTGCGCCGGCTCGCCGCGGGGCCGACCGGGATCACGGAGGTCCGGGGCCGCGGCCTCCTCATCGGCGTCGCCCTCGACCGGCCTGTCGCGCCCATCGTGGACGCCTGCCGCGACGCGGGGCTCCTCGTCTTGTCCGCGGGCGAGCGGGTGCTCCGGCTCGCCCCGCCGCTGATCGTCGAGACGCGCGACTGCGACGAGGCGCTCGCGATCATCGGCCGGGCGCTCGCGCCCCGGGCATGATGCGTCACTTCCTCGGATCCGCGGACCTGACACGGGACACGGCGCTCCAGATGTTCGCGCTGGCCGCCGACCTCAAGCAGCGCTGGAAGGTGGGCCGGCGGGGGACGCCGCTGGCGGGGCGGACCGTCGCGCTGATCTTCGAGAAGCCCTCGCTGCGGACGCGCGTGACCTTCGAGGTCGGTATCGTCCAGCTGGGTGGCCGCGCCGTGTACCTCTCGGGCCACGAGATCGGCCTCGGCACGCGCGAGGCGGTGGCCGACGTGGCGCGGAACCTCTCACGCTGGGTGGACGGCATCGCGGCGCGTGTATACGCCCACGAGACCATCGAGACGCTCGCGCGCCACGCCACGGTGCCGGTCATCAACGGGCTCTCGGACTGGGAGCACCCCTGTCAGGCCCTCGCCGACTTCTTCACGCTGTGGGAGCGCGGGCTCGACCTCGCCGCCATGCGCCTGGCGTGGCTCGGCGACGGCAACAACGTCTGCCACTCCGTGCTGGTCCTCGGGGCGCTCCTCGGCACCTCGCTGGTCGTCGCGTGCCCGCCCGGCTACGCCCCCGACGAGCGCGTCCAGGCCGCCGTGCGGCGGCTCGGCGGCCGACTCGAGGTGACCGACGATCCGCGGAAGGCCGCGCAGGGCGCGGACGTGATCTACACCGACGTCTGGATCAGTATGGGCCAGGAGGCGGAGCGCGAGCCGCGCCTCGAGGCCTTCACACGCTACCAGGTCAACGAGGCGGTCGTCGCGGCCGCCAAGCCGACGGCGCTCGTCATGCACTGTCTGCCTGCGCACCGGGGCGAGGAGATCACCGACGCCGTGCTCGACGGCCCGCAGTCCATCGTGCTCGAGCAGGCGGAGAACCGGCTGCACGCGCAGAAGGCCGTGATCCTCAGCCTGCTCGGAGGCGCGCTCGATGACGTCTGAGCCGAAGCGCGTCGTCCTCGCGTACTCCGGCGGGCTCGACACCTCGGTGATCCTCCGGTGGCTGATCGAGCGCTATCGCTGCGCGGTGGTTGCCTTCTGCGCCGACCTCGGCCAGGGCGAGGAGCTCCTGCCGATCCGCGAGAAGGCGCTCCACACCGGCGCCGCGGCCGTCCACGTCCTGGACCTGCGCGAGGAGTTCGTGCGGGACTTCATCTTCCCGATGCTGCGCGCGAACGCGGTCTACGAGGGCGCCTACCTCCTCGGTACCTCGATCGCGCGGCCGCTGATCGCTCGCGCACAGGTCGAGGTCGCGGCCAGGGAGGGGGCCGACGCTCTCGCCCACGGCGCGACGGGCAAGGGCAACGACCAGGTCCGCTTCGAGCTGACCTACGCGGCGCTCGCGCCGCACCTCCGGGTGCTCGCGCCCTGGCGCGAGTGGGAGCTCACCTCGCGCACCGCCCTGCTCGAGTTCGCGCGCCGCCACGATATCCCGGTGCCGGTCACGGCCGAACGGCCCTACAGCACCGACCGGAACCTGTTCCACATCTCCTACGAGGGCGGGATCCTGGAGGACCCGTGGGCCGAGCCGCCGGCGAAGATGTACCAGCTCACGAATGACCCGGAGGCGGCGCCCGACGTGCCCGTGCCCGTCGAGATCGAGTTCGAGGCGGGCAACCCCGTCGCCGTGGACGGAGCGCGGCTCTCACCGGTCGCCCTGCTCACACGGCTCAACCGCCTGGGCGGCGAGCACGGCATCGGGCGCGTGGACCTCGTGGAGAACCGGTTCGTCGGGATGAAGTCGCGGGGCGTCTACGAGACGCCCGGCGGGACCATCCTGCACGTCGCGCGCCGGGCCCTCGAGTCGCTCACGCTCGACCGCGAGGTGCTCCACCTGCGCGACTCGCTCGTGCCCCGGTACGCCGAGATGATCTACTACGGATTCTGGTTCGCCCCGGAGCGGCAGATGCTCCAGACCCTCATGGACGAGTGCGCGCGCGACGTGACGGGCACCGTGCGCCTCAGGCTCTACAAGGGCAACGTGAGCGTCGTCGGTCGCCGCTCGCCGCGCTCGTTGTATCGAATGGACTTTGCGACGTTCGAGGCCGACACCGTCTTCCGCCAGCGGGACGCCGAGGGCTTCATCAACCTGAACGCCCTCCGGCTCAAGATCCGCGCCCTCCGCGATAAGTCCTGAGCCGTGCGCGTGGACGTCGTCCTCACGGCCGACGCCGTCGTCCCGGCCCGGCTCGCCGGCGCGACCGTGCTCGTCGTGGACGTGCTGCGCGCCTCGACCACGATCATCGCGGCCCTCGCGGCCGGCTGCGCGGGGGTCACGCCCGTGGCCGATCCCGTCGAGGCCCGGCGGCGCGCCGCCGCCCACGGCGCGCTCCTGGCGGGCGAGCGGCGGGGCGAGCCGATCGCCGGGTTCGATCTAGGGAACTCGCCGCTCGAGTTCACCCGCGAGCGCGTGGGCGGGCGCACCGTCGTGCTGACGACGAGCAACGGCACCCGGGCCCTGCTGGCGGCCCGCGAGGCGTCCGCGATCGGGATCGCCGCGTTCGTGAACCTGACCGCCGCGGGGGACTGGGCGGTGGCGGAGGGGCGCGACC
>QHSZ01000167.1 GCA_003220595.1 Candidatus Rokuibacteriota bacterium
CTTCTGGCCCGTCGCGCTCTTGGCCAGGATCTGGAGGAACACCATGAGGTCGGTCATCGAGGGCACGACCTTCTCGATCCCCATGACCGCGACGTGGACGCGGGGCAGCGAGGTCACCATCCGTCCGTTGCCCTCGTTGGTCACCAGCACGATGCTGCCCGTGTCCGCGACCGCGAAGTTGGCGCCCGTGATCCCGAGGTCGGCGCGCAGGAACTTGTCCCGCAGCTCGCCGCGCGCGAGCCGCGTCAGCACCTCGGGGTCGGCCGCCACCTCCCGCTTGAGCTCCTTGGCGAAGAGCTCCGCGACCTGGCCCTTCGTCTTGTGGATCGCTGGCGCGATGATGTGTGACGGGCGCTCGTGGGCGAGCTGGATGATGTACTCGCCCAGGTCCGTCTCGACCGCCGTGATGCCCGCCGCCTCGAGGGCCTCGTTCAGCTGGATCTCCTCGGTCGCCATCGACTTCGACTTGACGGCCATCCGCGCGCCGGTGCGCCGCGCGACGTCGAGGATCACCCGACGCGCCTCCTCGGCCGTCGTCGCGTAGTGGACGTGGCCGCCGAGCCGCTCGACGTTGTCGATCAGCTGCTCCAGGTACCGGTCGAGGCTCTGGAGGGTCGCCTCCTTGATCTCTCGCGCCAGGTCGCGCAGGCGCTCGCCCTCGGGAAAGTCGGCGAACGCCTCGCGGCGGAGGCCGATGAACTTGGTCGTCGCGATCGTCAGCGCCTCCTGCAGGTGCGCGTCCTTCATGGCGCCGCCCGCGCGCTGGCGGAACGGAACGGAGAGGTCGGCCTCGCTCACCGTCGCTCCCCATCGATCAGCTCGGCCAGATGGACCGCGCGCACGCTCGAGCCCCGGCGCCTGAGCCCGCCACCGAGCTGCATGAGGCAGCCCGCGTCGCAGGCGACGACGCAGGCGGCGCCGGTCGACTCGACGTTCTTGAGTTTCTTGTCGAGGATCTGCGAGGACACCTCGGGCAGCCGCACGGAGAACGAGCCGCCGAAGCCGCAGCACTCGTCGGCGGCGGGTAGCTCGACGAGCTCGGCGCCCCGGAGGTTCCGGAGGATCGCGCGCGGCGCCGCCGACTCGTGGAGGCCCCGCAGGAGGTGGCAGGAGTCGTGGTACGTGACGCGCCCGGCGACGGACGCCGTGAACTCCGTCCGGCGGAGCACCTTGACGAGGAACTGCGACAGCTCGTACGTCCGGCCCGCCAGCCGCTCCGCGGCCTCGCGCGCCGCCCGGTCGCGCAGGAGGCCGGGGAGCTCGTGCTTCAGCATGAACGCGCACGAGCCCGAGGGCACGACGACGTGCTCGGCGTCCTTGAAGAGCTCGACCATCCGGGCCCCGACGCGCGCGGCGCCGGCGTGGTAGCCCGAGTTGAAGAGTGGCTGGCCGCAGCAGGTCTGACCCGCCGGGAAGTCGACGCTCACGCCGAGCCGCCGGAGGAGGCGCACGGTGCTCACGCCCACCTCGGGGAAGAACATGTCGCCGAGGCAGGTCACCATCAGCGACGCCCGGAGCGCCCGCGCCATCACCTCACGCGTGCGGCGGCGGCGGCGCCACGACGACGAGCACGAGGAGCGGTGCCGTGCCGTCGTTGACGAGACCGTGCTCGAGGCCCGCCCGAGCCACGGTCGCGTCCCCCGCCTCGAGCGTCTGCTCCTCGCCGCCCACGCGGAAGCGCCCGCGCCCCTCGAGGACGTAGTAGATCTTGTCTTGCTCGCCGTGGGTGTGGGGCTTCTGGGCCTGGCCCGGCGCCACGCAATAGAGGTCGAGCAGGGCGCGCTCGGTCGCGGCGAGCGCCACCTTCGCCATCCGGTCCGGCTGGAGCTTCACGTGGTCCCTAACCCTGATGCGCATCAGTCGGTTTCGCTCGCCTCGGACGGCGGGGCAGAAGCCCCGCGACGCCCTGCGGCTCGCACTGCCACAGCTCTCGCCAGCAACTCTACGGGATGGACGAGCGTCACGTCCAGGCCGCGCTGTCGGCAGCCCTGCGCGATCTGCAGGAGGCAGCCGGGGTTGCCCGTCGCGACCACGCGCGCGCCGGTCTCGACGATCCGCGCGACCTTCAGCGCGAGCAGCTCCCGCGCCAGCGCGGGCTCGAGGAGGTTGTAGACGCCCGCGCTGCCGCAGCAGAGGTCGCTGTCGCCGAGCTCGACGAGCGTGAGCCCGGGGATGCGGCGCAGGAGCGCCCGCGGCGCCTGCCGCACCCGCTGGCCGTGGGCCAGGTGGCACGCGTCGTGGTAGGTCACGGTGAGAGGGAGCGGCCCGAGGGGCAGATCGGCCTCGACGAGGACCTCGGCGACGTCACGGACGCGCGCGGCGAAGCCGGCCGTCGCCGGGAGCCAGCGGCCATACTCCTTCATCGCCGACCCGCAGCCCGCGGCGTTGG
Organism: Candidatus Rokuibacteriota bacterium; assembly: GCA_003220595.1. Taxonomy (GTDB): domain Bacteria; phylum Methylomirabilota; class Methylomirabilia; order Rokubacteriales; family CSP1-6; genus AR19. Next base: position 2,390 of record QHSZ01000167.1, read on the forward strand.
CGACGACGAAGTCGAGGTCGTCCGGGAACGCGGCGGCGAGCGCCCGGGCGCGTGAGCGAAACGCCTCCGCGCGTCCGGCGTGCAGCTCGAGTGCGCCGCAGCAGCCCTGCGCGCGCGGGACGACGACCTCGTAGCCGGCGAGCGCCAGGAGCCTCGCCGTGTCGCGGTTCACGCCGGGATAGAGATGGCGCTGGACGCAGCCCGTGAGGAGTCCGACGCGCCCCCGCGCCGTGCCCCGCGCCGGGATCAGCGGGGGCAGCGACTCGGCCGCCGGCACGTCGTCGAGCAGCGCCTCGAGCGCGGCGAGGCGGGGGAACGGGCGGAGCACGCGCGTCGCGCGCACGAGGCGGCGGAGCCCGCTCCGCCGGTAGAGCCTGAAGGCCGCGAGCGCGACGCCCAGGCGCGCGGGCTCGGGGAACACGGAGAGGATCACGTCCTCGAGGCGCCGGTGCCGGGGCGGCGGGCCGTGGCGGCGGAGCTGGATCCGCGTCGCCTCGAGGAGCGAGCCGAACTTGACCCCCGACGGGCACGCGGTCTCGCAGGCGCGACAGCCGAGACAGAGATCGAGATGATGCGCGAAGGTCGGCGTCAACCCGATCCGGCCCTCGGCGGCCGCGCGCATCAGGTAGATGCGTCCGCGTGGCGAGTCCATCTCCTCGCCGAGGACCCGATAGGTCGGACACTGCGGCAGGCAGATGCCGCAGTGGACGCACGTCCGCAGCTCGTCGAGATCGGGCGCGTCGGGGCCGCGGAAGGCGCCGAGCGTCTGTTCCATCAGAGCCCGCCCACGAAGCGGCCCGGGTTCAGGACGCGCCTGGCGTCGAACTCCTCCTTGAGCGCGCGCATGAGGGCGAAGGCGGAGGGCTCCACGGGCCCCCACGGATCCACCGCCAGCCGGACGCCGCGCGGCGCGCGCTGGACCGTCACGCTGCCGCCGGCGGGGGCGACGGCGGCCCTGAGACGCTCCACGATCGCCTTGACGCTCGCCGGCTCGGCCGGCGGCAGCGACACGCGCAGGCTCCCGAGCGGGGCTGAGCCCCCGATCGTCGGCGCGGCCCCCGAGAGCGACGCGGCGACGGCCCGCTCGATCTCACCGACCGTCTCCGCGACTTTCGACGCGAGCGTCGCGACGCCGAGCCTCACCGATTCCTCCGGCGCGAGCGCCGCAGCGTAGCGGGCCCAGAAGCCCTCCGCGGGTCGGGCTGCGGCGCTTCCCACCGCGCGCGCGAGCCCGCCCAGCGCCTCGCCCTGGGCCTTCACCGCGGCCTCCGCCGTCCCGATCGAGACGGCGATCGCCGCGGCGCTCCGCGGGGCGCCGCAGACCGCGAGGGCCGGAGCGTTCAAGAGCTCGACGCGGCTCGGCTGGAGCGTCGAGTCGAGGAGGCGCAGGACGAGCTCCTGGGCCGTGGCGACGTCCCGACACGGCACCAGCCACGTCTGCTCGGCGTCGGGCAGCGGGTGGAGCCGCAACGTCAGCTCGCCGAGGACGCCGAGCGAGCCGAGGGCGCCCACCATCAGCTTGGGCACGTCGTACCCGCTCACCGACTTCACCACGCGGGCGCCCCCCCAGGTCGTGACGCCGTCGGCCTGGACGAACCGTACGCCGAGGAGCAGATCGCGCAGCGTGCCGTAACGCAGGCGGAGCGGGCCGCTCGCGTTGGTGGCCGCCATGCCGCCGAGCGTCCGCGCCTCGGCGCCGGGGGGATCGAGCGGGAGGAACTGACGACGGGCGCCGAGCCGAGCCGCGAGCGCGGCGGCGGTCACGCCCGCCTGCACCGTGACCGTGAGGTCGTCGGGGTTGTACTCGAGCACCTGGTCGAGGCCGCGGAGGTCGAGGAGGATGTCGACCCTGGCCGGCGGCGCCCCGAGCTCCTGGGCGCTCCCCGACCCGCGCGGCACCACGGCGAGACCCGCGTCCCAGGCCAGTCCGAGGACCTGGCTGACATGGAGAAGCGTCTCGGGCCTCACCACCCAGCGCGGCCTCGCTCCGTCGAGGGCGAAGCTCGCGGGCGCCGCCTCACCCTCCTGCACCCGGGGAGCCCCCACGATCGCGGCGAGCGCGCTCCCGACCGTGCCGGTGACCGCGCTCACGCTAGATCCAGGCGCCCTCGGGCAGGCGTGGGCGAGGGGGCCTCCACCCCTCGCCGCAGGCCGGGTGCGCCGGCAAGAGCTTTTTCGGGTTCATGAGCCGTTGGGGGTCGAAGACACCCCTCAAGCGATACATGAAGTTCAGATCGGCATCTCCATACTGAAGCGGCAGGTTCTTCGCCTTATCGAGACCGACACCGTGCTCGCCCGTGACGGTGCCCCCCATCGCGATGCAGGCGTGGAGCAGCTCCTCGTTGGCCGCCTTCGCGCGCTCGAGTTCATCCGGGTTTCGGTCGTCATAGAGGATGAGCGGGTGCAGGTTGCCGTCGCCCGCGTGGAAGACGTTGGCGATCTGCACGCCGTGGCGCGCGCCGATCGCGCCGAGCTCCCGCATGATCGCGGGCAGCTTGGAACGCGGCACGACGGCGTCCTGCAGGAGGTAGGTCGGCGCGAGGCGCCCGACGGCCCCCGCCGCCTCCTTCCGGCCCTTCCAGAGCAGCGCGCGCTCCGCGGCGTCCTGCGCCACGCGCACCTCCAGGGCCCCGCGCTCCCAGCAGATGCGGGCGGCGCGCTCGCCCTGCGCCTCTACCTCCTCGGCGGGGCCGTCCAGCTCGATCAGGAGGACGGCGGCGGCGTCCTTCGGGTAGCCCGCGCCCGTTCCCTCGTTGATCGCGCGGATCATGAGCTCGTCGAGCATCTCGAGGGCCGCGGGGACGATGCCGGCGGCGATGATCGCCGAGACCGCCTCCGACGCGTCCTCGAGGTCGGCGAACGACGCGAGGATGGTCTTCACCGCCTGGGCGACGTGCACGAGCCGGACCGTGATCGCGGTGACGAGACCGAAGGTGCCCTCGGAGCCGACCGCCACGCCGGTGAGGTCGTAGCCCGGGTGGTCAGCCACCTTCCCGCCGAGCGTCACCAGCTCGCCTCTGCCCGTCACCAGCTCGAGGCCGAGGACATGGTTGCTGGTGATCCCGTACTTGAGGCAGTGCGGCCCCCCCGCGTTCGTCGAGACGTTGCCGCCGATGGACGACACCATCTGGCTCGACGGGTCCGGGGCAAAGAACCAGCCGCGCGCCTCCACGGCCTTCGTGAGCGAGAGGTTGATGAGTCCGGGCTGGACGGTCGCACAGCGGTTTGGCAGATCCACCTCGAGGATTCGGTTCATCCGGTTGAGCCCCACCATCACGCCGCCGGACGGGGCCATGGCGCCGCCGATGAGCCCGGTGCCCGAGCCGCGCGGCACGATGGGTACCCGCGCCTCCCGGCAGAGCCGGACGATCGCGACGACCTCGGCGGTGGTGGACGGGAGCGCGACCGCATCCGGCGCGCCCTTGTAGAAGGTGTGCATGTCGCACTCGTAGACGAGCCGTCCCTCGTGGGACAGCACGAGACCCTCGGGGCCGAGGATCCGCTGGAGGTCCCCGACGAGGCCGGGGCTCAGAGGCATGGCAGCGGATCCGGGGGGATCAGGAGATCTTCCAGGTGTCTCCGGAGGTCAGGAGCTTGGCGATGTCGCCGGGACCGCGGTCCGAGATGGCCTTCTGCTCCTGCTGGAGCATGAGCTCCTCGTAGACGGGCGCCTCGACGGCGGCGAGCACGCCGACCGGGATCGGGAAGTCGGGCGCGAAGAGGTCGGCCAGGAGCTTGGCTGCGTTCACGTTGCGCTCGTCGTGGGTCCAGAGGGCGCTCTCGGGGACGTCCTTGGCCTTCACCACCTTCGGCACGACGCCGTCCATGATGACGGCGCTCCGGTCGTCCGCCGGGCCGAACAGCAGGGGCTTGCCGTGCTGCAACCGGAGCTCGTACTGGACCTTCTGCTCCTTGTCGTACATCACGTTCCACGCGAGGTCGTTGTAGACGTTGCAGTTCTGCAGGATCTCGAGGAACGCCGCGCCGTGGTGATGCGCGGCGCGCTTGAGCGTCTCCTCCATGTGCGGGATGTTGCGGTCCACCGTCCGCGCCACGAACGTGGCACCGCAGCCCAGCGCGAAGGCGAGCGGGTTCACCGGCCGGTCGGCCGAGCCCATCGGTGTGGACTTGGTGACCTTCCCGAGCTCGCTCGTCGGCGAGTACTGCCCCTTCGTCAGGCCGTAGATCCGGTTGTTGAAGAGCAGGATCGTGACGTTCACGTTCCGGCGCAGCACGTGCAGCATGTGGTTGCCGCCGATCGAGAGCCCGTCGCCGTCGCCCGTCACGACGAACACCTTGAGGTCCGGCCGCGCGAGGCGCAGGCCGGTCGCGAGCGCGGGCGCCCGGCCGTGGATCGTGTGGAAGCCGTAGGTGTTCATGTAGTACGGGAAGCGGCTCGAGCAGCCGATGCCCGAGATGAAGACGATGTCCTCCTTCGGGATGCCGAGGTCGGGCATCGCCTTCTGGACCGCGGACAGGATCGCGTAGTCGCCGCAGCCGGGGCACCACCGGACGTCCTGGTCGGACTCGAAGTCCTTCTTCGTGTACTTGGGGGCTTCCTTGGCGTCGGCGCCGCTCGGGCTCATGCCTGACTCCCCAGGAGCTGGTTGATGGCCTCGTGGATCTCCTCGCTCGCGAGCGGCAGGCCCCGCACCCGGTTGAAGCCGACGGCGTCCACGAGGTACTCGGCGCGCAGGACGCGCACGAGCTGGCCGCTGTTGATCTCGGGCACGAGCACCCTGCGGTACTCGCGCAAGATGTGGCCGAGGTCCGGCGGCAGCGGGTTCATGTGGCGCAGGTGGATCGAGGCGACCGACTTGCCCTCGGCCCGCGTGCGCTCGACCGCCGCCGTGATCGCGCCGTAGGTTCCGCCCCAGCCGACGACGAGCACGTCGCCGGTCGCGGGCCCGTTGATCGACGTCGGCGGGATCTCCTGGGCCACGCGGCGCACCTTCTCGGCGCGCGTGCGGACCATGTGGTCGTGGTTCTCCGGGTCGTAGGAGATGTTGCCGGTGACGTCCTGCTTCTCGATGCCGCCGATCCGGTGCTCGAGCCCGGGCGTGCCGGGGCGCACCCACGGGCGCGCGAGGGTCGCCGGGTCGCGCAGGTACGGGAAGAACCCGTCCTTCTCGGTCCGGAAGCCGATCTCGATGGGCGGCAGCGTCGCGGGGTCCGGGATGAGCCACGGCTCTGAGCCGTTGGCCAGGAAACCGTCGCTCAGCACTATGACCGGCACCATGTACTTCGCCGCGATGCGCACGGCCTCGTAGGCGATGTAGAAGCAGTCACCCGGCGTGGCCGGCGCCAGGACGACGACGGGCGACTCGCTGTTACGCCCGTAGAGCGCCTGCATGAGGTCCGCCTGCTCCGTCTTCGTCGGCAGCCCGGTGGACGGCCCGCCACGCTGGATATCGAAGATGACCAGCGGCAGCTCGGCCATCACCGCGAGGCCGATCCCCTCGCCCTTGAGCGCGACGCCCGGACCGCTCGACCCGGTGACCCCGATCGCCCCGCCGAAGGAGGCGCCGATGGCCGACGTCACCGCCGCGATCTCGTCCTCGGCCTGGATCGTCCGCACGCGGAAGCGCTTGTGCAGCGCCAGCTCGTGCAGGATGTCGCTCGCTGGCGTGATCGGGTACGCGCCGTAGACGAGGGGGACCTTGGACCGCTGCGCCGCCGCGAGGAGGCCCCACGCAAGCGCGCGATTGCCCGTCATCGCCCGGTAGAGGCCCGGCGCCATCTCCGCCGGCTCGACCGCGTAGTGCTCGCCGAAGATCTCGGCCGTCTCGCCGAAGGCGTGGCCCGCCTTCAGCACGCGCGTGTTCGCCTCGGCGATGGACGGCGTCTTGCCGAACTTCTTCCGGATCCACTCGAGCGTGGGCTCGAGCGGGCGCGTGTAGATCCACGAGACCAGGCCGAGCGCGAAGAAGTTCTTCGTCCGGTCCTTCTCCTTCGCGTTGAGCGCGAGGTCCTTGATGGCCTCGTGCGTGAGCGCCGTCATGTCCACCTTGTGCAGCCGGTAGCGCTCCGCGAGGGTCGGGTCGTCGAGCGGGTTCGCCGCGTAGCCGGCCTTGTCGAGGTTGCGCTTGTCGAAGGCCTGGGTGTTGACGATGAGGAGCCCGCCCGTCTTGAGGTCGCCCAGGTGCACCTTGAGCGCCGCGGGGTTCATCGCCACCAGGCAGTCGAGCCGATCGCCGGGCGTGTAGACGCGCTGGCTGCCGAACTGGAGCTGGAAGCTCGACACGCCGAAGAGCGTGCCCGCCGGGGCGCGGATCTCGGCCGGAAAATTCGGCAGGGTCGCGATGTCGTTCCCCGCCCACGCCGATTCCGTCGTGAACTGCTCCCCGGTCAGCTGCATGCCGTCGCCCGAGTCCCCGGCGAACCGGATGACCGCGCGATCGAGCTCCTTCAGCGACTTGGAGACACCCGTGGCGGGAGTCGCCGTCTCACTCATCGAATCCTCTCTCCCCGTTCAGTCGTTCGCCTGGCGCGCGCACACTCCCCACCACCATCGGGCTCTCGGGAATCCCGGCTGAGGCCGTCTGCCCCGGTCGACGTGCGGCAACTGCAGCAGACCGGGCCATCTTATAAGACGGCCCACCGGCCGGGCAAGGTCTGCGGCCCTGGTCGAGCCAGCCGACCCCTCCCCTGGTGGTGGCCATCAGCCGGCGTCGATCGCGTGGGGCCGCTTGAGCCGCTCACCGGGCGGCAGGTTGAGGACCGCCTCCGGAAACAGGCTGGCCAGCCACCGGATGACGTCGCTCACGGTCACGACCCCGATCGGCCGCCGCTCGGCGTCGACGAGAGGCACCGTGCGATAGCCCGCGACGCTCATCGAGTGGACCGCCCGCGCGATCTTGTCGCGCACCGAGAGCGCGTCCGGGTTGCGCGTCATCACGGCTGCCAGGGCCGTCTTCCGCGCGTCGAGGTCCCGCCCGAGGACGCGCGTCAGCACGTCGCGCTCGGTGAAGATGCCGGTCAGCCGGCCCTCCGCGTCGGTGATCAGCACGCCCGCCTGGCGGCGCGCGAGCATGGTCTGGACGGCCTCGTGGACGGTG